>NZ_JBEXLM010000014.1:0-180547 GCF_040609975.1 Micromonospora sp. NPDC004551
TCGCGGTCGTCGCGGAGTTTGCCGACGAGTTCGGCGGTGAGGTGCTGGGCCTCGGCGGCGCTGCCGCCGTTGCCGGCCACCAGCAGCCGCCCGCCGGTGGCCAGCCGGTGCGCCACCTCCCCGCCCCAGCGGGCCAGCAGCTGCTCCGCGTCGCGCAGCGGCAGCAGCGCGGCGGCCAGCCGGGTCAGGTGGTCCTCCAGCACCGTCCCCCCGACGGCCGGCGTGGGCGCCGCCATCAGGCGACCACCCGGGTGGGCCGGCGCACGGTGGCCACCTCGGCGTACAGCTCGGCGAGCCGGTCGGCCGTGGTCGACCACGAGTAGCGCCTGCGGGCCCGTTCCAGGGCCGCGGTGGCGTAGGCGAACCGGCGGATCCGGTCGCCGAGCAGCCCGCGGATCGCCGCGCCGAGCGCCGCCGGGTCGCGGGCGGGCACCAGGTCGCCGGTCCGGCCGGGCACCACCGTGTCGATCAGTCCGCCGACGGCGGTGCCGATCACCGGTACGCCGCACGCCATCGCCTCCAGCGGGGTGAGCCCGAACGGCTCGTACCAGGGGGCGGCGACCAGCACGTCCGCCGACCGGTACCAGCGGCCCATCTCCTGCCGGGGCACCGCCCCGAGCAGCTTCACCCGGTCGGCGATCCCGCGGGACTCGGCGAGCGCGCGCAGCCGCAGCGCGTACGGGTCGGTCTCCAGCAGCCCGGCCGGCGGGCCGCCGACCACCACGCACTCGGCGTCCGGCACCAGCGCGGTGGCCCGGATGACGTCCTGGAAGCCCTTGCGCTCGACCAGCCGCCCGACGGTGAGGATCCGGGGCCGGGCACCGTCCCGCTCGGCGACCGGACCGAGCGGCGCGAAGGTGGACAGGTTCACCCCGGACGGCACGACGGTCATCCGGGACCGGGGCACCCCCATCCGGACCAGCTCGGCCACCTCGTCCTGGCACTGGGCGACCACCCGGTCGACGGCGCGGCCCAGCCGCCGCTCGTGCGCGACCCGGCCCGGTGGGCTGGTGTCCTGCGCGCCCTGGTGCCGCCGCTTGACCGTGCCGAGCGCGTGGTACGTCTGCACCACCGGCACCCCGGTACGCCGTGCGGCGGCCAGCCCGGCCAGGCCGCTCATCCAGAAGTGCGCGTGCACCACCTCGGGCTGCCAGTCGCCCGTGCGCCACCGCTCGGCCAGCCACTCCCCGAACGCCGGCATGTACGGCAGCAGGTCGTCCTTGGCCACCGGCTCGGCGGGCCCGGCGGGCACGTGCACCACGTCGTACCCGTCCGGGGCGCGGACCGTCACCGGCAGGTCCACCGCGTCCAGCCGGGTGTACACCCGCACGTCGTGACCGGCGGCCGCGAGCGCGGCGGAGAGCTCCGCGACATGCGTGTTCTGGCCGCCGGCGTCCTCCCCGCCGAGGACGGCGAGCGGGCTGGCGTGTTCCGAGATCATCGCGATGCGCATACTTCCTCCTCCAGCAGCCGGTCCCAGTCGGCGAGGAAACGCTCCAGGCCGTAGCGGTCGCGGGCGGCGGTCCGGGCCGCGGCGCCGGCCAGGCGCGCCGCCGCCGGGTCGTCCAGCAGGCCCCGGGCCGCCTCGACCAGCACGTCGACCCGGGTGGAGAGGGCACCGGCCGAGGGCGGCACCGCCTCCACGGCCTCGGTGGTGGCCAGCGCCACCACGGGCATGCCCATGGTCATCGCCTCGACGAGGCTCAGCCCGAGCGAGGTCCACCGGCACAGGTGCAGGTACGCCCGCCGCTTCGCCAGCTCGGCGTGCATGGCGTGCTGCGGCACGTCGTCGTGGCTGGTCAGCCGGTCCGGCGGCAGGCCCAGGTGCTCGGCGAGCCCGGCCACCCTCATGCCGTACACGTCGAGCGGGGCGAGGTCGGCGAACCGGGCCAGCAGGTCGGTGCCGGTGACCCGCCAGCGGCGGACCGGCTCGTTGATGACCACGGCGAGGCGGTCCAGCTCGCCGGTCCACTCGACGGCCGGGGCGACCACCCCGTGCTCGACCACGGCGGTGCGGGTGCCGCCGTTGTCCCAGAACAGCTCGTTGAAGTGGGTGACGTGGGTGAGCAGCAGGTCGTCGCGGTCGGCCATCGGGTGCCGGGTGTTCGGCACGTCGCCCTTCGGGGTGTTGTGCTCGACGTAGACGGCCGGCACGTCCCGGCCGACCCGCCGGCCCAGCCACTCGCAGGCCAGGTCGAACTCCTCGGGCCGCTGGAGCAGCACCACGTCCACGTCGGTGCGGCGCAGCTCCTCCGGGGTCACCTCGACGGCGCTGTCCGGCCACGGATAGGTCCGCGCGCGGCCCAGCCCGTACGCGCCCCGGTCCGGGGTGACCGGCACCAGGTAGCGGTGCTTGCCGTGCACGAACGACGTGGTCCAGGATCCGTGCACGTGCCACACGAGGACGTTCATCCGACCACCCCGCGGGGGACGGTGACCAGCGGCTCGGGCGCGTCGGCGGGCACCCCGAGCAGCCACAGCGCCTCCAGCACCCGGCCCGGCTCGACGGCGGAGAGACAGGGGTGGCCGGGGACCGGGCAGCGCACGGCCCGGGTGTCCCGGCAGGCCGCACCGGCGTCGCCGAGCCGCACGGTGGGCACCCGGTACGGGCCCCACTGCCCGAACGGGACGGTCGGGGCGAAGAGGCTGATCACCGGCACGCCGAGCGCCGCCGCCAGGTGCGCCGGCCCGGTGTTGCCGACCACCAGCGCGCCGGCCCGCGCGACCACGGCGGCCAGTTCGCCGAGGCCCGTACGCCCGCCCAGGTCGAGACCACCCGCGGCGGCGACCTGCGCGGTCAGCTCACGCTCGTCGGGCCCGCCGGTGACCACCACCCGGTAGCCGGCCGCGCTGAGCACCCGCACGATGCGGGTGGCCAGCTCGAACGGGCAGGCCCGGGTCTCCACCGAGGAGCCCGGGTGCAGCACCACGTAGCCCGGCTCACCGGCGGCCGGAGCGGGGGGCAGCCGGTCGGTGCGCAGCCGCAGCCCCGGCTCGTCCCCGGCGGGCAGGGCGAAGCCGGCCGCCGCGGCGAGCGACAGCGCCCGTTCCGGCTCGGGCACCCCGACCGGCACGCGGTGCCGCACGTCGAGCAGCGCGCCCGGGTAGTCGTCGCTGATCGCGCTGATCCGCGGCACCCCCGCCATCCGCAGCAGCAGGGCGAGGGGCAGCGCCGACTGGTGGAAGGAGGTGAAGACGACCGCCTCCTCGGCACGGACCGCGGCGAGCCGGTCGACCAGGGCACGCGTTCCGGCCGGGTCGACCGGCGGGGCCGGGGCGTCGATCCACGGCAGCGGCCACTCGATGATCTCGTCGACGCCGGGCAGCAGTTCGGCCGCCGCCCGGCCGCGTGGCCCGCAGAGCAGCACCACCCGTTCCGCCCCGGCCGCCACGGCGCGGATACCGGGGCCGGTGACCAGCACGTCGCCGGCCGCGTCGCTGCGCGCCACCAGCACGGTGCCCCGCCGGGGCGCCGGCTCGGGCGCGGCCACGAGCCGCATCCGGCCCAGGATGGTGCTCACGGCGTCCGGCAGGTCGGCGGCCACGGTGGGCGCGGCGGCCACCTCGCCGGCCCGGGTGGCCGGGGTGGGCACCATGATGCCGGCGGCGCCGGCCGCCGCGGCGGCGGCCATGTCGGCGCCGATGTCGCCGACCAGGACGCAGCGGGTCGGCGTGGTGCCGAGCGCCCGGGCGGCGGCGTGCACCAGGCCGGGGGCCGGTTTCCGGCAGGCGCAGCGGTCCGGCTCGCCGTGCGGGCAGATCTGCCAGGTGTCGAAGGGGCCGAGCAGCTCCTCCACCCGGGCGTTGACCCGGCGCAGGTCGTCGGCCGTGAAGCAGCCCCGGGCCAGGCCGGACTGGTTGCTGACCACCGCCAGGCGCAGCCCCGCCGCGCGCAGCCGGTCCAGCGCCTCCCGGGCGCCCGGCAGTGGGCGGACCTTCTCCGGGTCGCCGTTGTAGGGCACGTCCTCGACGAGCGTGCCGTCCCGGTCCAGCAGCACCGCGTCGTACAGGCCGGACGGGAACCGGTCAGCACCCGGGTCAACCCGGGCTGACCTGCACTGATCCCGCTCGTGGTCCCGTCGCACGGGCGGCGGGTTCCCGACCCCCCGAGGAGTAAACATCAACTTCGGCGGAGCCGCCTCCGCCGGTGCCGCACGGCCGGTCCGCACCGCGCTTCCCGCCGGCCCGGTCCGGCGTTACCCACCGCCCCCGAGAAGCTAACCCCACCGCCTGTTAGCGGCGGTCGGGGCGGGGGTATGGGGTTCCGGTGGCGATTGTGGAGAAAGTGATCGACGCGTCCCCGCAGCAGGTGTTCGACGTGCTCGCCGACGGGTGGACGTACAGCGACTGGGTGGTGGGCACGGCGCACGTCCGGGACGTGGACGACACCTGGCCCCGGGTGGGCAGCCGGCTGCACCACAAGGCCGGCCCGTGGCCGGTCTCGCTCCAGGACACCTCCACGGTGCTGGAGTGCGACGCTCCGCACCGGTTCGTGGTGCGGGCCGGGCTGTGGCCGGCCGGCGAGGCGGTCGTGGTGTTCCGGCTGGAACCGCTCGGCGACGGCCGGACCCGCGTCACCATCGGCGAGGACTTCGCGGCCGGACCGCTGCGCTGGGTCCGCAACAAGCTCAACGATCTGGTGCTGCACCAGCGGAACAAGGAGACGTTGCGCCGGCTCTCCGACATCGCCACCCGGCAGAAGGTGGACCGGTGACGCAGCGGGTCGTGATCACCGGGGCCAGCGCGGGCGTGGGGCGCGCGGTGGCCCGGGCGTACGCGGCGCGCGGCGCCCGGCTGGCCCTGCTGGCCCGGGGCGCGGCCGGGCTGGCCGCCGCCGAGCGGGACTGCCGCCGGCTCGGCGCCGCCGACGTGCGCACCTACCGGGTGGACGTCGCCGACGCGGGCGCGGTGCAGCAGGCCGCCGACGACGTGGTGCACCACTACGACGGGCTGGACGTCTGGGTGAACGACGCGATGGTCTCGGTCTTCGCGCCGGCCTGGGAGATCACCGCCGCCGAGTTCCGCCGGGTCACCGAGGTGAACTACCTGGGCACGGTGCACGGCACGCTCGCCGCGCTGCACCACATGCGCGCCCACGGCCGCGGCGCGATCGTGCAGGTCGGCTCGGCGCTGGCCTACCGGGGCATCCCGCTGCAGTCGGCGTACTGCGCCAGCAAGCACGCGGTGCAGGGCTTCAACGACTCGCTGCGGGCCGAGCTGCTGCACGACCGCCCCGGGGTGAAGCTGTCGATGGTGCAGCTCCCGGCGGTCAACACCCCCCAGTTCTCCTGGGTACGCACCCGGCTGCCCCGCCACCCACAGCCGGTGCCGCCGATCTTCGCGCCCGAGGTGGCCGCGCGGGCCGTCGTCTGGGCCGCCGACCACGGGCCGCGCGAGCTGAACGTGGGCGGCCCGACCTGGCGGGCCCGGCTGGGCAACGTCCTCTTCCCCGGTCTGCTGGACCGGAAGCTGGCCCGGGACGGCTACGACAGCCAGCAGACCGACACGCCGATCGACCGGGCGGCCTGGCGCGACAACCTGGACCGGCCGGGCGACGACGAGCGGGACCGGGGCGCCGAGGGCGTCTTCGCCGACCGCGCCCGCGGGCGTTCGGCGGCGCTGTGGGTGAGCACGCACAAGCGGACGGTGTCCGTGCTGGCGCTCGGCGGGCTGCTGACGGCGGCCGGCGGGCTGACCCGCAGGCTACGGTGACCACCCACGCCGGCGAACGCTCCGGAATCCTCCGGGCGGGCGTCTGTGCGGACCGCGCGGAGAGGACTGGCTACCCTCTCAGGTGAACCTGTCGGCCGACCGAGGATGTCCGTGATGATCGAACCCGTGCAGTTGCCCTCCCCGTGGCGCGACGCACGCCTGACCGTCGTCGTTCCGACCTACAACGAGGCGGGCAACCTCCCGGTGCTGGTCGAGCGCCTCCTCGCGCTGCCGCTGCCCGGGTTGAAGGTGCTCGTCGCGGACGACAACTCCCCGGACGGCACCGGGGAGGTCGCCGACAAGCTGGCCATCGAGCACCCGGACCGGGTGCTCGTGGTGCACCGCCCGGGCAAGGAGGGCCTCGGCCGGGCGTACGTGGACGGAATCGGGCGGGCGCTCGACGACGGCGCCGAGTACGTCGCGCAGATGGACGCGGACCTGTCGCACCCGCCGGAGGCGCTGCCCGGCATGCTCGGCGCGCTGCTCTCCACCCAGGCCGGTGTGGTCATCGGCTCGCGCTACGTGCCCGGCGGCGAGCTGGACGAGAACTGGCCGCTCTACCGGCGCGCGCTCAGCGGCTGGGCCAACCTCTACGTGCACACCCTGCTGCGGGTGCGGATCCGCGACCTGACCGCCGGCTTCAAGATCTGGCGGGCCGACGCGCTGCGCGACATCGGTCTGCAGCGGGTGCAGTCCAACGGCTACAGCTTCCAGGTGGAGATGCACTACCTGGCCACCAAACTGGGTCACACCATCCTGGAGGTGCCGATCCGCTTCGAGGAGCGCCGCGAGGGCGCCTCGAAGATGACGACCGCCACCAAGATCGAAAGCGCGCTGATGCCGTTCAAGCTGCGCACCCGCCACCGCAACCTGGACACCTGACCGCCGGACCCGACCGACCCCGGTGCCACGTGCGGGCCCGGGGTCGGTCGCGTCTCAGCGGTAGACGCTGCGGTGGGCCGCCCCGATGACGCCCGCGTACAGGTCGCCGGTGAGCGCCCGGTCGCGGGCCAGAGCCGCCCGGGCGGCGTTCGCGCCCGGCGCGCCGTGCACCCCGCCGCCGGGGTGCGCCGAGGCGCTGGCCAGGTAGAGCCGGTCCACCGGGGTATCCGCACGGCCCAGGCCGGGGATCGGCCGCAGGAAGAGCTGCTGGTACGCGGCCGCGGTGCCACCGCCCAGCGCGCCGCCGACCAGGCTCGGCTCCGCCGCCTCCAGGTCGGCCGGACCGGCCACGTGCCGCCCGACGATCAGCGAGCGGAAGCCCGGGGCGGCCTCCTCCAGCACCTCCTCCATCCGCTCCACGTGCCCGCCGACCTCCTCGGCCCGCCAGTGCCGGCGGAACGGCAGGTGGGTGTAGGACCAGAGCGACTCGGTGCCCGGCGGCGAGTGGCCGGGGTCGGCCACCGACATCTGTCCCACCAGCAGGAACGGGTCCCGGGGCACCTCGCCGCGGGCCAGTTCCCCCGCGTACGCGGTGAGCCCGTTCAGGTCGGCGCCGAGGTGCACCGTGCCGGAGCCGGCCACCGCCCGGTTCTTCCACGGCACCGGCGCGGAGAGCGCCCAGTCCACCTTGAGCGTGGAGCCGTCCCACCGGAAGTGCGCCAGGTCCTCGACCAGCCGGGGCGGCAGCGCCGCCGCGCCGACGAGGTCCAGGTAGAGCGCGGGGGCGGGCACGTCGGCGAGCACCGCCCGCCGGGCCCGCCAGTCGGTGCCGCCGGCGGTGCGCACCCCCATGGCCCGGCCCCGGGCGGTGAGCACCCGGTCGACCCGGGCGCCGTACTCGATCCGGCCGCCCCGCTCGACGAGCCGGGCGACCAGCGCGTCGGTGATCCGCTGCGCGCCGCCGACCGGCACCGGCCAGCCGACCTGCTGGCCGAGCATGGCGAGCAGCCAGCCGTACACCCCGGAGCCGGCCTCCTCGGGTGACAGGTCGGTGTGCAGCGCGCAGCCGGCCAGCAGCGCCGGACCGCCCTCGCCCGCGAAGAGTTCGTCGCCGAGCTTGCGCACCGGCACCACGAGCCGGCGGGCCAGCCGCAGCGCGCCGGAGATCCGGAGCCGGCACAGCAGGGTCAGCCCGCCGCGCACCGGCGGGAACGGGCTGGTGATGGTGTCGAGCATCGGCTCGGCCACCTGGCACCAGTCGGCGTACGCCTGCCGCCAGCGGTCGCCGTCGCCGGGTGCGAACGTCTCCAGCGAGGCGGCGGTGACGTCCAGGTCCCGGTTGACCACGGCCGCGCGCCCGTCCGGCAGCAGGTGGGCCAGCACGTCCGGGGCGTGGGTCCAGGACAGCCCGTGCCGCTCCAGGCCCAGGCCGCGCAGCACCGGCGAGGCGTAGCCGAGCGGATAGAAGGAGCTGTAGAGGTCGCTGAGGTAGCCGGGAGCGGTCACCTCGGCGGAACGCACCGCCCCGCCCGGGACCTGGGTGGCCTCCAGCACCAGCACGTCCCAGCCCGCGTCGGCCAGCAGGTTCGCGGCCACCAGCCCGTTGTGCCCGGCGCCGATGACGACGGCGTCCGCGGTCGAAATCATCCGATCCGCCTACCCGGCCGGTTACCGGGCGAAACGCGTTTGCCTCGCCGGGGCCGGGGCATCCACTGCCGCATGTACACGGTTGCGCAGCTCATAGGTGGAGTCTGGGGTGCCGGTGGTGAGGGGGGCGAGCTGGTCGTACACGATCCGGCCGACGGCTCCCCGGTGACCACCGTGCCGATGGCGACGGCGGACGAGGTGGCCAAGGCGGTCGAGGCGGCCCGGGGCGCGGCGGCGGAGTGGGCGGCGACGGCCCCGGCGGAGCGGGCGGCGGCGCTGCACCGCGCCGCGGACGCGGTCGAGGCTGTCGCCGACGAGCTGGCGCAGGCCACCACGGCGGAGATGGGCAAGCCGCTGGACGACGCGCGGGGTGGCGTGGCGGCGGGCATCGGCACGCTGCGACAGTACGCCGAACTCGGCCCGGTGCGGGGCGGGCGGACCCTGCACGGCGCTCATTCCGCCCTGGACTTCATGGCCCCCGAGCCGCGCGGAGTGGTCGCCGCGATCACCCCCTGGAACGACCCGGTGGCGGTCTCCTGCGGCCTGCTCGGCGCGGCGCTGGTCACCGGCAACGTGGTGCTGTACAAGCCGAGCGAGCGCACCCCGGCGACCGGCTGGCTGCTGGCCCGGGCCCTGGACTCGGCGCTGCCGGCGGGGGTGCTGTCGCTGCTGACCGGCGGTGCCGAGGTGGGCGCGGCGCTCGCCGGGCAGGACGTGGACGTGATCGCCCACGTGGGTTCGACGGCCACCGGCCGGGCGATCGCCGCCGCCGGCGCCCGCACCGGCGCCAAGGTGCTGCTGGAGAACGGCGGCAGCGACCCGCTCGTGGTGGACGCGGACGTGGACCCGGTCTGGGCCGCCGAACAGGCCGCGCTGGGCTGCTTCGCCAACGCCGGGCAGATCTGCGTCGCGGTGGAGCGGATCTACGTGCACCGGGACGTGGCCGAGGACTTCGTCGACGCGCTGGTGGAGCGGGCCGAGGCGCTGACCGTGGGTCCGGGCCGGGACCCGGGTACCCAGCTCGGGCCGCTCGTCGACCGGCGCCACCGGGACCACGTGCACGGGCAGGTCACCGCGGCGGTGGCCGAAGGCGCCCGCCTGCGCACCGGCGGCAGTGTGCCGGACGGGCCGGGCGCGTACTACCCGGCGACGGTGGTCAGTGACTGCCGGCACGAGATGGCGCTGGTCCGCGAGGAGACCTTCGGGCCGGTCGCCCCGGTCGTCGTGGTCGACTCGTTCAGCGAGGGGCTGCGCTGCGCGGCCGACTCCCCGTACGGGCTGGCCGCCACGGTGCTGACCGGCTCGATGAGCCACGCCCACCGGGCGTGGCGGGAGCTGCCGGCGGGCACCGTCAAGGTCAACGCGGTGTTCGGGGGTGCGCCGGGCGGTGCGGCGCAGCCGCGCCGCGGCAGCGGCCAGGGCTTCGGGTACGGCCCGGAACTGCTCGACGAGTTCAGCACGGTGAAGGCCGTGCACATCGAGGCGCCGGGCGGCGGACACTGGTGAGCGGCACGACGACGGGAGCCCGGGACCAGCGAGGTCCCGGGCTCCCGTGTCGTCACCGGCCGGTCAGCGACCGCCGCGCGCCTTGCGGGTGGCGTTGTCGTTCGCCTTCTCGATCGCCTTGACCAGCTCCGGCTTGGTCATCCGGGACCGGCCCGGCACGTCGAGCTTCTTCGCCACCTCCATGAGGTGCTCCTTCTTGGCGTTGGCGTCCACGCCGCCGGCCGTGGGCGCCCGCCGCGCCGGGCCGCCGCCGGCCGCCTGCCGGTCGCTCGGGCCCTTGCGCCCCTTCGGCTCCCAGTGGTCGCCGACCTTCTCGAACTCGTGCTTCACGGCGGCGAAGGCGGTGCGGTGCGCCCGCTCCCCCTCGCCGTACGTCTCGACCGCCGAGTCGTGCGTCTTCTCCCAGGTCCGCTGCGCCTTGTCCGGGGAGCGCTTCAGCGTGCTGGGCAGTACCTCGCGCCCGGGCATCTCGTCCTCCTCCGTCTCCGTGGGATCCACTACGAATTCCCGCATGGATCCACGGCAAACCGGCCGCGGTTTGTCGGCTTCCCCCGCGGGGTACCGCCCGGGCCACCTGCCGGAGGTGCCCCGGCGGCGCGGAGGAGGCGGTCATGACGGCGACGGACGCGGCGGCCGGTGGCCGGCAGCGGGCCCGGATCCCCCGGCGGGTACGCCAGTTGAGCTGGGCAACCTGGCGCGGGGTGCTGGTCCGCGCCGGACGCAACTTCGTCAAGGACAACTGCGCCGACTGGGCGGCCGCGCTCACCTACTACGGCGTGCTGGCGCTCTTCCCCTCGACGATCGTGGTGGTCGCCCTGGTCGGGCTGGTCTCCGACGGTCCGCGCACCGTGGACACCGTGATCGGCCTGGCCCGCGAGATCGGCGCCGGCTCGGTGGTCGGCAACGACGCCTTCGTCACCGTCGTGCGCAACGTGGTGGAGCAGCAGGGTTCGGCGAAGGTGCTGCTGAGCTTCGGTCTGCTCGGCGCGCTGTGGTCGGCGTCCGGCTTCATCGGCGCGTTCACCCGGGCCTCCAACGCGATCTACGGCGTCGAGGAGGGGCGGCCGTTCTACCGGCTGCGGCCCGTGCAGATCGGGCTCGCCGCGGTGTCGCTGGTGCTGCTCGCCGTGGTGGCGCTGGGGCTGATCGTGAGCGGCCCGGTCACCGACTTCGTGGGCGACCGGCTGCACGCCGGGGGGCTCACCCGCCAGGTGTGGACGGTGGCGAAGTGGCCGCTGCTCGCGCTGGTGGCCATGACCCTGCTGTCCCTGCTGTTCTGGATCGCACCCAACGTGCGGCAGCCCCGGTTCCGCTGGCTCACCCCGGGCGGCGCGCTGGCCCTGCTGGCGTGGGTGGTCGCCTCCTTCGGCTTCGGCCTCTATGTGGCCAACTTCGGCTCGTACGACGTGACCTACGGCAGCCTGGGCGCGGTCATCGCCTTCCTGGTCTGGCTCTACCTGTCGAACTGCGCGCTCATGCTCGGTGTGCAGGTCAACGCCGAACTCCAGCGGGGCCGGGTGATGCAGGCCGGGGTCGAGGCTCCGAGCGAGCCCGTGCTGCCGCCCCGCGCCCCGGCCGATTCCTGACCGGCTTGGCCCGGTTCGGGGCCGATGCCCGGATCGGCTGGGCGCCGCCGGTTTACCGGCGGCCCCCTCGGGCATGTCTGTCGGCATGGAACGAGTCAGCAGCAAGCACTCGCCCAGGGTTGACGACAACATGGCTCAGGACGTCAGCGGCCTGGTCCAAGGACCGGGTGCCGGCGGCTCGCGTGTCGAGGAGTCCCGCCAGCCGGAGCCGGCCGGCGAGGACCAGCCGGAGCCCAAGACCATGACGGCCGGCGCGAGCCGCGGCGGCAACCCGCAGGGCATGAGCATGGACGACGTCGAGGGACGCAGTCGCCTCGGCCGGTTCATCACCATGACCGCCCTGCCCGGCGATCGCGACGCGCTGGTGGCCAACGCGCGGGAGAACCAGGCGCCGGCCGACATCGTCGCCGCCCTGGAAGGACTTCCCGAGGGCACCCGTTACCAGACGGTTTCCGAGGTGTGGGCCGCGCTCGGGCACACGAATGAGACGACGCGCTGGTGAGCGGACCGGCCCGCGGTCCGCGAGCAACACCGGCGGGACAGGAGGAACACTGACATGAGTGGCGTTATGGAACACGTGGACGTGGCCGTTCCGGTCCGCACCGCATACGACCAGTGGACGCAGTTTGAAGAGTTTCCGCACTTCATGGAGGGTGTCCAGGAGGTCCGGCAGCTCTCCGACACGATGACCCACTGGACGGTGGAGATCGCCGGCGTGAAGCGCGAGTTCGACGCCGAGATCACCGAGCAGCTGCCTGACGAGCGGGTGGCGTGGCGCTCCACCGGAGGCACCCAGCAGGCCGGTGTGGTGACCTTCCACCGCCTGGACGAGGGGAACACCCGGGTCACGCTGCAGATGGAGTTCGAGCCGCAGGGTGTGGTCGAGCAGGCCGGCGACAAGCTGGGCGTGGTCGACCGCCGGGCCAAGGGCGACCTGGCGCGGTTCAAGCAGTTCATCGAGCGGCGCGGTCAGGAGACCGGCGCCTGGCGCGGCTCGGTCGACCGGCCGACGCCCTGATCGTTCCCCCGCACACGAACCTCGATGGCCGCCGGCGCTCCGGCGGCCATCGCCGTGTCCGGGATCGTTTGCGATCATCCGGCCCGGGTACCGCAGGGGAATGACCGACAACGACAGCCACGTGTGGCGCGACGAGGAACGCACTCCCCTGCACGAGCTGGACCGGGCCATCGCCCGGTCGACCCTCGACGGGCAGGCGGACGACGCCACGGGCAACGACGCCGGTGAGGAGTCCGCGTTCGGCCACGGTCCGGAGGCGGTGGACCGGGGCGCCGGCCCGGAGGCCGAGCGCCGGGAGATGACCGACGCCGACCGGGCGTACCGGCCGTCAACCACCGGCCGGACTGGCCCGGACACCATGTGAGCCCGCCCCGGGGCGCGCCCGCCGGGCGCTCCGGGATTCAGCCGGCCCGGCGGCCCTGCCGGGCGTCGGCGGCGTGCAGGGCGATGAGCGCCACGGCGAGCACCACCAGCGTCGGGCCGAGCGCGGCCACCGAGACCCGGGCCAGCAGCACCCCGACCGCGGCCGGCACCAGGGCGGCGCCGAGGCCGGCGGCGCCGATCTGGAGGCCGATGGTCCGGTCCGCGTGGTCGCGGCCCACCCGTTCCGCCGTGGTGAGCGTGAGCAGCGGGAAGACCGGCGCCGCCGCGAAACCCACCACCAGCAGGCCGGCGACGGTCACAGAGCCCGGGGCGGGCAGCGCGACCAGCACCGCTCCCCCGGCCATGCCGAGCAGGCTGCCGCGCAGCACCCGGGCGCTACCCAGCCGCTCCGCCACCACCCCCTGCACCACGCGCCCCACGAAGAGGCTCCCCCAGTAGCCGGAGACGCAGAGCCCGGCGACCGCGGCGGAGAGCCCGCGCCCCTCGGTGAGCAGCAGGAAGGCCCAGAGGCCGGTGGACACCTCGATCGCCACGTAGACGGCGAAGGCGGCCCCGCCCAGCCACACGGCCGGCAACCGCAGCGTCGCGCCGATCGAGGCCCGCCGCACGGCCCCGGCCCCGGCGGGCTCACCGGGGACCACCTGCGGCGCGACCGGGTCGGGCGGCAGGGCCGCGCCGGCTGGCGGGTCGCCGCGCCAGAGCCGCACGGTGAGCGCGAACGCGGTGGCCAGGGCCAGCTGGGCGGCGGCCACCAGGGCGTACCCCCAGCGCCAGCTCAGCCCGGCACCGAGCACCCCGGTCATGATCAGCGGACCGATGGCCACGCCGAGGCCGAAGAACGCGTGCATCCAGTTCATGTGCCGGGGGCCGAAGGCGGCGGCCGCGTACGCGTTGAGCCCCGCGTCGATCGCGCCGGAGCCGAGCCCGAGCACCAGCGCGAAGCCGACCATGACGGCGAGCGCGGGCGTGGACGCGTACCCGGTCAGGGCCACGCCGGCCAGCAGGGTGCTGCCGGCGAGCAGCCAGCCGACGCCGAGCCGGGCCAGGATGAACCCGGCCAGCACGCTGGAGGTGAGGTAGGCCACCGTGCCCGCGGTGAGCACCACGCCGACCGCCTCGGTGGGCACGTTCAGGTCGAGCCGGATGGAGGGCCAGCCGACCCCGATCAGGCCGTCGGGCAGCCCGAGGCTGACGAAGGCCAGGTAGGCCAGGAGCAGCAGGGACGGGCGCGGCGGGGCGGGTGCGCGGGACACGAGGCCCCATCCTGCCGAAGCCGGCACCGGCCCCGGACGACCGGGCGGGGCGCCGGTGAGGTGGCACTCAACCGAACCGACAAAAAGTAAGATACGGACGGGTGGGATAACGGACAGCCCATCCAGAATCGGCCGAACGGCTGACGGCGATGCCCCCGGTCCGCGTAAGACTTTCGGGATGCAACAGGGCTCCGGTTTCCTCTCCCAGCGTCAGCGCCGCCTGGCGTGGCTCGGCTTCCTGCTCGCCGCGATCCAGGCGCCCGTCGCCGCCAAGCTGGCAGACGACAGCTCCTGGCTGTTCAGCCTCGTGGTGGCGCTCATGGTGGCGACCGTGATCATCGCCGATGACGGCGTCCGCCGCACGGCGCAGGCCCGCTCCTCCGACTGATCAGCGCTCGGCGGGGCGCGCCTCGTGCCCCGGTCGCCCCGGACTCCGGCGGCGTTCCTTCATCTCCGCCTCGTAGAGGTGCCGCCGGCCGTCGACCAGCTCGTCGCGGGCCTGCCGGTCCAGCTCCCGGAAGAGCGCGTAGTACCCGTCGTCGAAGTCCTCGACGATCTGGAAGGTCCAGCGTCCCGCGATGACGTTCCGGCCGAGCAGGTCCTCCTCGATGCGCCCGGCCAGCTCCGGGTGCCCGGCGGTGCGGAAGAGCGCCACGGCGTCGTCGAGCATCAGGTCGGCGTGCCCGATCAGCTGGTGCAGTGAGTAGAGGTGCCCCCGGGCGCGCTCGACACACTCCAGCGCCTCGCTGAGCTTGCCCAGCGCCTCGACCGTGGCGTCACTCACGCCCGCCGGCCGGCGGTGCGCCCGGTCCGGTTCGTCGGCCTGCTGTCCCATTCCGTTCCTCCGCGGGGTCGGCTGCGCGGTCTGCGCCGTTTCCCTTCTGCCCCGGGACGCACGGCTCAATCCCGGCGGGCGAGGCCACGCATCACCCGGACGACCCGGGCATCGGCCGGTCGGCCGAGGCCGCCCCGGTCCCGGCGGGGCTAGCCTCGGTCACCATGCGTGTGCCGAACAACCGGGTGGCGACCCGTTCCGCGGCCGTGGCCGCGAGGTCCAGCCTCACCACGCTCACCGCCGCCGTCGGCACCGCCGGGCTCGCCGCGGCCGCCGCCAACCCCGGCCTGCTCGCCGCGGTCGACCAGCACGCCGCCGGCGTACGCGACAGCCTGCACGGCGACCACCGGCCGCTCACCGTGGCGGCGCTCGCCGGGTACGCCGAAGGTGTGCGCGACGCGGCGCGGGAGCACGGCTGGGCGCCGCCGGAGGAGCCGGTCGACTGGTCCGAGCCGGACTGGGTGCTCACCCGCCTGCTCGCCGTCTGCCTGCTGACCCGCGCGCTGGACCCCCGCGACCTGGCCTGAGACACGGCCGAGGGTGCCCGCGATCGCCCGCGGACACCCTCGTCGCCCCGTTTCTCTCAGCCGTTCGGCCGGCGGAACTGCTGGGTCTCGTCACCCACGTTGCCGGACCGGTACGTCCCCTGCGCCCCGGACATCGACGACTGCGGCATGGCCGGGCTGGGCTGAGCGCCCCGGTCGGCCATCTGCCGCTCGTAGTCGCTGCGACCGGCGCCCTGCGCCTGGCGCTGCTCCTTGATCGCCCGGGACTCCTCGGCGGCCCGGTCGAGCCAGCGGTCCCAGCGAGCCTGCATCGGCTTCACGAGACCACCACCCACGCCGACCACCAGGATTCCGGCCACGGTGCCGAGGAACGCGATGAGCACCGGCGTGGTGACCGTGGTGGCGATGCCCACCTGGTTCAGCGCGGCGATCACGCCGAGGGCCAGGATGAAGATCGCCGTCAGGTCGGCCAGGACCTTGCCGTACGAGAGCCCACCGAGCGCTCCCGAGACCAGGTCCCGCACCGCGTTGGCGATGGCGGCGGCGATGACCACGATGACGATCGCCACGAAGGCCCGCGGCAGCCACGACACCACGCCGCGGATCAGGTCACTGATCGCGTTGGGTCCCCACACCCCGAAGGCGAACTGCAGGGTGAACAGCAGGACCGCGTAGTAGGCCAACTTGGCCAGGATGTCGCTGGCGTCGTACCTGGTGCGTTCGAGCGCGCGTTTGACGCCGCCACGTTCGACGGCCCGGTCGAACCCCACCCGTTCCAGTGCCGCGTCCACGATTTTGAGTACGGCTCGGGCGATGAGCCAACCCACCACGAGGATCGCGATGAACGCGATGGCCCTCGGGATGAAGAGCAGCACCGACCTCCAGAAATCGGTCAGGGCGGCGCCGATGTCGGCCTGCCCGACCGCGAGGGTTTTCGGCATGTCGTCCCTCCTGTCGCGTGAACTGCGCCGCCCGCATACCCGGTCGGGTGGGCAGCACGCCGGGCCGACCCGGGGCAATTTCCCGACATGCCCGGTCGAACCGGTCCTGACCTGCATCAACGGCCGCAGCCGGTCAGCCCGCCCTCCGACGCGCGCGCGTGATCGAAACCTGACCGTCAGGCTCCGGTTAGGCTGCGGTCATGCCAGGCACCGTCGGGCGGGTCCCCTCGCCATCAGCGCCCACTCCGGGAGCGTCGGGCGGGACCGGGTCCGGCGCGGCCGCCGTCCTGGCCCATCCGTGGGCGGACACGCCACTCGGCCCGCCGGACAGCTGGGATCCGGCGGTCCGTGCCGTGGTCGACCTGGTGCTGGCCTCCCCGGTGCCGATGGCCCTGCTCTACGGCGAGGACCTGGTCCTGCTCTACAACGACGGGTACGCGGAGCTGATCGGCGAGCGGCACCCGGCGGCGCTCGGCCGGCCGGCGGCGGAGGTGTTCGCCGACCTCTGGCACGATCCCGACGCCGGCGAGGTGGTCGCCCGGGTCTACCGGAGGGGCGAGCCCTACCTGGCGCGGGAGGCGGTGCTGCCGGTCGACCGGCACCAGGGTGGTCCCGCCGAGCCCGCGGTGTTCACCCGCGGCTACTCCCCGGTCCGCGACTCCACCGGGCAGATCATCGGCGTGCTCACCGTGGCCGCCCAGACCACCCAGGTCACCCAGCAGCTGCAGAGCCTCAGCGACTTCGCGGCGGCGCTCTCCGGCACCCTCACCCTGGACGACGTCGCCCGGGTCACGCTCCGCTACTGCCTGCACTCCTTCGACGCCGACCGGGTCTCGTTCGTGGTCGACGAGGGCTCCGCCTGGCGCATGGTCCGCCGGGTCCGGGGCGAGCTGCTGGACGAGGCCGACGAGCGGCTGCCGCCGCTGTGGCGGCGACCGCCCGCGGACTCCGCCGTCCCGATCGTGGTCACGGCGCGCAGCGGCGTGTCGTCCTTCGTCAGCGACGGCCAGCCGCTACGGGACAGCGCGGCGGACCGGCACGACCAGAAGGTCCGGGCGCTCGCCTCGCTGCCGCTGCGGTCGACGGTGATCCGCGGCGCGCTGACCGTCGGCTACCAGGCCGCGCACCCCTGGTCGCCCGCCGAACGCGCGCTGCTCGCCGCCTCGGCGGAGCTGGTCGGCCAGGCCGCCGAGCGGGCCCGCCGCTTCGAGACCCAGCACGGCACCGCCCAACTGCTGCAGCGCAGCATGCTCCCGGAGCAACTGCCCGACCTGCCCCGGCTGCGGATCGCGGCGCGCTACGACCCCGGCGTCGACGGCAACGCCGCCGGTGGCGACTTCTACGACGCGTTCGTGCTGCCCACCGGCGCGCTCGGCGTGGTCCTCGGCGACGTGGCCGGGCACGACGTGCAGGCCGCCGCCCGGATGGGCCAGGTACGCGCCGCGCTGCGCGCGCTGGCCCTCTCCGACCCCCGGCCGGACGCGGTGCTCGGGGGCCTGGACCGGCTGGTCGCCAGCCTGGGCACCGAGGGCGGCACGTCCGAGCTCTTCGTGACCGTGGTGTTCGGCGTGATCGAGGCCGACCGGGAGCGGATCACCCTGGCCAGCGCGGGCCATCCCGCGCCGCTGATCCGGCGCTGCCCGGACGAGGGCGGCCCGGTCGCCGAGTACGTCGAGGTGCCGCCCGCACCGCCGCTGGGCCTGGGCTGCCACCCCCGGACGGTCACCGTGCCGTTCCGCCCCGGCGACACCCTGCTGCTGTTCAGCGACGGGGTGGTGGAGCGGCGCTGGCAGGACCTCGGCGCCGGGCTGACCGGGCTGTGCACCGCGGTGAGCGGCGCGAACAGCGGGGACCCGCGGGCGCTCTGCGCGGTGGCGACCGCCGCGGTGCCCGGCGCGACCGAGGACGACGTGGCCGTGCTGGCCGTCGAGCACGCGGTCCGGCCGAGCCGGTCGGCCAGCATGGAGGTGCCGGCCGAGCCGACCGCGCCGAGCCGGGTCCGGCACTGGATGACCGCCCAGCTCACCGACTGGCAGGTGCCCGAGGGGGTGGTCGGCGCGGCGGTGCTCTGCACCAGCGAGCTGACCACCAACGCCCTGCTGCACGCCGGCACCGCCGCCCGGGTGGAGATCGACCTCAGCGCGGAGCGCCTGCTGGTCTCGGTCGCCGACTCCGGCACGCGGGGGCAGGTGACCCGGGCGCAGACCGACACGCTGAGCAGCCGGGGGCGGGGACTGGGGCTGATCGAGGAGCTGAGCGACGCGTGGGGCACCGACCCCACGGTGCGCGGCTCGACGGTGTGGTTCGAGATCCTCATCCCCGCCGGCTGAGCCACGCGTCGGCGCCGACCCGGGCGGGTAGGAGGAGGGCCATGCCTGACGACAACCGCTGCGGCGTCCTCTTCGACGTGGACGGCACTCTGGTCGACACCACGTACCTGCACACGGTGAGCTGGTGGGAGGCGCTCCGCCAGGGCGGCCACCGGGTGCCGATGGCGCGGATCCACCGGGCCATCGGGATGGGTTCGGACAAGCTCCTCGACCACCTGCTCGGGGCGGAGCGGGACCGGGATGCGGACGGCAAGCTACGCGACACCCACGACGCGCTGTACGCCGAGTACTGGGAACGGCTGGTGCCCCTGCCCCAGGCCGTGGACCTGCTGCGCGCCTGCGCGGCCCGCGGGCTGCGGGTGGTGCTGGCCACCTCGGCGGCCGAGCACGAGGTGGCTGCCCTGCGGGCCGCCCTCGACGCGGACGACGTGATCGACACGGTCACCTCCTCGGCGGACGCGGAGGAGAGCAAGCCGGCGCCGGACATCCTGGAGGCCGCGCTGGCCCAGTCCGGGCTGGCCGCCGAGCGGGTGGTGTTCGTCGGCGACTCGGTCTGGGACGTCGCCGCCGCCGGCAAGCTGGACGTACCCTGCATCGGCCTGACCTGCGGCGGCACCAGCCGCGGCGAGCTGGCGGGCTCCGGCGCGGTGGCCGTCTACGACGACCCGGCCGCCCTGCTGGACGGGCTCGCGGACAGCCCGGTCGACGCCCTCACCGATCCGGGCCGGTCGGTTCGCCCCCCGCGCCGCGCCGGCGACACCGTGACCGGACCCACCGGGGAGAAGACGGACACCGAGGCATAGCCGCCACCGCTTCGGGGCACTGGTGACCACCTGCCCGCACCGTGGGCGGCGGAAGGGTGGTGCCGTGGAACCGGTCGATGTCGCGTTCGCTCTGCTGGGCGTCGGTGCGCTGCTGGCGGGAATCCTGCCCCGGGTGCTGGAACGCCGGCCGCTGTCGATGCCGATCGCGTTCCTCGGCCTCGGCATGCTGGTCTTCGTGCTGCCCACCGGGCTGCCGACCCCGGACCCGCTGCGCTGGCCCGAGGTCACCACCCACCTCACCGAGGTCGGCGTGATCGTCGCCCTGATGGGCGCCGGCCTCAAGATCGACCGGCCGTTGAGCTGGGCGCGCTGGTCGTCGACGTGGCGGCTGCTGGCCATCGCCATGCCGCTGTGCATCGCCGCGGTGGCGGTGCTCGGCTGGTGGTGGGCCGGCCTGGTACCGGCCGCGGCGCTCCTGCTGGGCGCCGCCCTCGCCCCGACCGACCCGGTGCTCGCCTCCGACGTGCAGGTGGGCGAGCCGACCGACGTGGAGGACTCGGAGGACGAGGTGCGTTTCGCGCTCACCTCGGAGGCCGGGCTGAACGACGGGCTGGCCTTCCCCTTCGTCTACGCGGCCATCGCGATCGCCACCACGAGCCTCGCCCCGGCGGACTGGCTGGCCCACTGGCTCACCGTCGACGTGCTCTACAAGCTGGCCGTCGGGGTGGGCGGCGGGCTGCTCATCGGCTGGCTGCTCGGCAAGCTCTTCTTCCGGGCTCCGAGCACGCTGCGGCTCGCCCGGCACGCGGAGGGCTTCCTCGCCCTCGCCGCGACCTTCCTGGCGTACGGGCTGGTCGAGGTTGTCGGCGGGTACGGCTTCCTGGCCGTATTCGTGGCCGCCCGGGCGATCCGGGCCGCGGAACGCACCCACGAGTTCCACTCCGTGCTGCACGACTTCGCCGAGCAGGTCGAGCGGCTGCTCACCGTGCTGTTGCTGCTGCTCTTCGGCGGCGCGGTGATCGGCGGCCTGCTCGCCCCGCTGACCTGGCCGGCGGCACTGGTCGGGCTGGCCCTCGTGTTCGTGGTACGGCCGCTGGCCGCCTGGCTGTCGCTGCGCGGTGCGCCGGGCCGCCCGGCCGAGCACTGGGTGATCTCGCTGTTCGGCATCCGCGGCGTCGGCTCGTTCTTCTACCTGGCGTACGCCACCAGCAAGACCGAGTTTCCGCAGGCCGACCTGGTCTGGGCCACGGTCGGCCTGGTCGTGGTGGTCTCGGTGGTGGTGCACGGGATCGCCGCCACCCCGGTCATGCAACTGCTCGACCGGGAGGGCGAGCGGACCCGGGACGCCTCAGAGCGGGGCCGGGCGGACGAACCCGCCCTGGACGGCGTCCGGGGCTGACCGCGGGGCCGGCACCAGCGGGGCGGCCGGCAGTTCGAGGTGCAGCCGCACGGTGGTCACCCCGTCGGCGACGTGCACGTCCACCAGGTCGCAGAGCCGGTGCACCAGCAGGAGCCCCCGGCCGCGTACGCCGGTCACCGGCGGCGGGATCCGGCCGGCCAGCGGATCGGACAGCTCACCCGGGCCACTCACCTCGCAGACGAGGTCGCCCGCGGCGACCCAGCACCGCGCGGTGGCCGGGCCGGTGCCGTGGGTGAGCGCGTTGGTGGCCAGCTCGGTGACGGCGATCCGCAGGTCGTCGACCCGTTCCGGGGCGAGCCCCGCGGCCTCGGCGACGCCGGCGACCGCCGCGCGCAGCGCCCCCAGGCCGTCCGGCCGGACGGCCTCGGTGAGCACGCCGGCGGGCGGCGGGGGCAGCGGGCGGGCCAGCCGGCGCAGCACCGCCCGGGGCGGCCGGTAGGCGGCGCTGGGCCGGGCCACTCCCCCGCTGACCAGCCACGGGTGGGTCCCGGCGACGTCGGCCAGCGCCGCGGCCGGCAGCCGGGACCGGTCGAACAGGCAGCGCACGGTGAGCGCCTGGCCGGCGAGGCCGAGGTTGATGATCGCTTCATGCTCGACGCAGTGCCGGTACGCGGCCGGGCGCCGGCCGGGCCAGAGGGACTCCCCCACGACACGGACCCGGCGGCCGGGAAACCGGTGGACGAAACCACGCAGCGTGGTGGCGATGATGGCCGCCGGATTGCGCCCGATCACCGCCATGTCGGCGAGTTCGACGCCGTCGAGCGAGTCGAGCAGCGGTCCGACCAGGCGCAGCCGGGCGGTGGGCACGGCGACCAGCACCGGCTCGCCCGCGGCCAGCCCCGCCTCGACGAACTCTCCGACGGCGGCGCGGTAGTCCCGGTCGTCGGCGTAGAGCAGCGCGTCGTGGCGCAGCCCGTCCGCCGGGAACGGCGACCGGTCGCCCCCGGGCGTGCCGTCCCCCGGCCGACCGCCGGCACTGTTCACTGCGCGTACACCTCCGCGGCGAAGGATACCCGTGGGTGACGGGGCGCCTGCGCGCAGTGGCACCGGTCAGCCACGGTCCGCGAGCAGCCGGGCGGCCAGCGCACGGCCCAGGTCGTGGCCGGAACGCCAGGCGCCCTGCACCCGCGGCCGCCCGAACGCGTCGCCGGCCAGGCCGATCCCATCGTCGTCCAGGTGGTAGGCGCCGTCGCCACCGTCGGCCGGTTTCGCGTACGTCCAGCGGTGCACGTGGGTCAGTTCGGCCGGCTCGGGCAGGCCGAACAGGTCGCGGACGGCCTGCTCGATGGCCGGTCCGGCGGCGGTGGGCTGGAGCAGGTGCCCGGCGGCGAACTCGGCGGTGGTGTGCGCGACCAGCACCGGGGCCGCGTCGCCGCGCCGGTCGCCGTCGTCGCAGACCGAACTCAGCACCGGATGCCCGTTCACGAACGCGCCCCGGAAGTCCGGCCAGCGCCTGGCCGGGAAGCGCAGGACCCCGGCCAGCGCGGGGGACCAGCGCTGGGCCCCCGCCGCCCGGGTGGCCGCCTCCAGCGCGGGGTCCAGCAGCAGCGCGGCCTGCGGGCCCGGCATGGCGAGCACGACGGCCTCGGCCGCCCGCCCGTCGACCCGGGGCCCCGGCTCGACCGTCATGACCAGCCGGTTGTGCACCACCGGCAGGTCACCGGCCAGGTGCTCGACCAGCGAGCGGAGCCCGCGCGGGGCCGCCCAGCGCACCGGGCCGGCCACCTCCTCGCGGCCCCGCGGCCCGTACGCGACCAGCGTGTCGGTCCACTCCCGGGCCAGGCCGGCGGCGCGCCACCGGCCGACCACGGCGGCGAAGTCGGGGTCGTCGACGGTGAAGTAGGCGGCGCCCAGGTCGGCGGGGCGGCCGTCGAAGCGCTTGCTGGCCATCCGCCCGCCGGTCACCCGCGCCCGCTCCCGGACCTCCACCGGAATGCCGGCCCGGGCCAGCTCGGTCGCGCAGGCCACACCGGCGATGCCCGCGCCGACCACCACCACACCCGCCCGGTCCGCAGTCACGCAGCCGATCGTAGGCGGCGGCCGGCATGAAGGGCCGGAGACGGGGGTAGTGGTACACGTGTTCGAGGAGAGGTGATCGACATGGCCGACCGCAGCAACGGCAGCAAGGACCCCGTCAACCCGGACGCCGCCGTCAAGGATCCGGACGACTGGGTCACCGGCGACGAGCCGCCGACCGCGGCGCAGGAGTCGTATCTGCACACCCTGGCCCGGGAGGCGGGCGAGGAGGTGCCGGACGGGCTGACCAAGGCCGAGGCGTCCCGCCGGATCGACGAGCTCCAGGCGGAGACCGGTCGCGGCCGGTGAGTCAGCGCGGGGGCAGGCGGTGCAGCTCGACCCGGTCGAGCCGCCCCGCCGCCACCCGCGCGGTCAGGTAGGTCGCGTGGGGCTGGGCCCGCCGGTCGGTGGGCGAGCCGGGGTTGAGCAGCCGCAGACCGCCCGGCGCCACGGTGTCCCACGGGATGTGGGAGTGTCCGAACACCAGCAGGTCGCAGTCACCGAAGGCGGCGGCGCAGCGCTCCTCCCGGCGCGTCCTCGGCCCGGTCTCGTGCACCACGGCGACCCGCAGCCCGTCCAGCTCGACCCGGGCCACCTCCGGCAGCCGGGCGCGCAGCGCCGGCCCGTCGTTGTTGCCGTACACGCCGACCAGCCGGCGGGACCGGGCCTCCAGGGCGTCCAGCAGGGACACGTCCACCCAGTCGCCCGCGTGCAGCACCACGTCGGCGGCCTCGACCGCCGCCCAGAGCGGCGCCGGCAGGTCCCGCGCCCGCTTCGGCACGTGGGTGTCGGCCATGATGACCAGTTCCATCCCCCGATCCTGCCCGCCGCCGGGTCCGCTGTCGCGCGGGCACGGCCCGGTCGGCTCAGGCGCCCTGGTCCTCCATGAGGCCGAACCGTCGGCCGGTCCGGCCGCCGAGCCGCTCGGCGGCCGTCGTGATCCGGCCCGCGGCGTTGATGAGGCCGATGTGCGAGAACGCCTGCGGGAAGTTGCCCAGCTGCTCGCCGGTGGTCTCGTCGATCTGCTCGGCAAAGAGGCCCAGGTCGTTGACCCGCGCGGCGAGCTGCCCGAACAACCGCCGGGCCCGGTCCAGCTCGCCGGCCTCGGCCAGGCCGGCGGCCAGCCAGAAGGAGCAGATGAGGAACCCCGCCGGGTCGTCGTCCCAGCGGCGCAGCAGGCCGTTGCGGGACAGGCGGCGCTCGACCACGTCCATCGTGGCGCGCATCCGCGGATCGGCGGCGGGCAGGAAGCCGACCAGCGGCATGATCAGCACCGAGGCGTCCAGCTCGTCGGAGTCGAAGGCGCCCGTGTAGGCCCCGACCCGGTCGTTCCAGCCCCGGCGGAGCACCGCCGCGCGCACCTCGTCGCGGGCGGCCGCCCAGCGTGCCAGGTCGGCGGGTTCGCCGATCCGGGGGCCGAACCGGACGGCCCGGTCCAGCGCGGTCCAGCACTGCACCTTGGAGGACAGGTAGTGGCGCTCGGGGCCACGCGCCTCCCACATCCCGGCGTCGGGCCGGCGCCACTCCCCCGCCGCCTCGTCGGCGAGGGCGTGCAGCAGGTGCCGCACGTCGGCCGACATCGGGTCGAGGTAGTGCCGCATGAGCCAGGCCGCGTCGAGGACCTCGCCCAGCACGTCGGTCTGCCGCTGCCGCCAGGCGTCGTTGCCGACCAGGACCGGCCGGCTGCCGGCGTACCCGGCGAGGTGGTCGAGGTCGTGCTCGGTGAGGTCCCGCTCGCCCTCGACGCCGTACATGATCGGCACCTGCTCGCCGTCGATCCGGCCCATCGCGCGGGCCACCCAGGTGAACTGCCGGTCCGCCTCGTCGGGGCAGGCGGCCAGCCAGAGCGCCTGGAGGGTGAGGCTGAAGTCGCGCAACCACACGAAGCGGTAGTCGTAGTTGCGGTCCCCGCCCAGCTCCTCCGGGATCGAGGTGGTGGCCGCCGCGACCACCGCCCCGCTGGGCCCGTAGGTCATCCCCTGCACGACCATCGCGCTGCGGCGGACCAGGTCGCGGTAGTCGCCGTCGTACCGGTGCAGGCCGGCCCAGGACCGCCAGCCCTCGACGGCGTCGGCCAGCACCTGGTCGGCGTCGGGCAGCGCGGGCGCGCCGCCCCGGTAGGTCGGGGCGTACCCGAGGGTGAAGTGGTGGGTGCTGCCGGCGCGGGCGGTGAACCGTCCGGACGCCGCGCCCTCGCCGCAGCTCAGCGGGACGTTGGCGCGCAACTCCAGCCGGCATCCGCCGCCCGTCGCCCCGATCACCCCGTCGGTCTCGCTGAGGTAGGCGTTGACCCGGCCGTACTCGAAGCGCGGCGCGTAGTCGACAAGCATCGGCACCTCGCCGGCGAGGCCCTCGACCACCCGGGCGAGCACCCGCGGCGACCGCAGCCCGATCACGTGCCCGCGCGCTCCGGGCTCCAGCGCCAGGGCGTCGGTGACGGCCGCCGTCCCGGTCGCGGTGGTGAAGACGGTACGCAGCACGAGCGTGTCGTCAAGGTAGGACCGGGTGCTGGTGAACTCGGCCGCGGGCCGGATGCTCCAGTGCCCGGCCGCGTCGTCCAGCAGCCGCCCGAACACCGACGGCGCGTCGAATCGGGGTGGGCACCACCAGTTGACCGAGCCGGCGGTGTCCACCAGGGCGGCGCTGTGCCCGTCGGCGAGGAAACCGTGCTCGCTGATCCGTCCGGTCCGCACTCCGGTGGCTACCCGGCGCGGCGGTCACCATGCGCCGCCATCGGTCCGGGCGGGCGCGTTACCGCCCGACGGGGCGGGGAACGCGGCGGGTTGACGAAGGAGGATGCTCATGACCAGTTCCTCGAGTCCGACCGCGGCATGGCGGCCCGGGATGCCGGGGCGCGACAACCTCCCGTCCGGTCCGAGCGGCCGTCCGTTGCCGCCGAGCGGGGACGGACACGGGCCCCAGACCGGCCCGCCGACCGTCACGATCGGGTCGTACCCGGACTATCCGTCCGCCCAGCGGGTCGTGGACTATCTGGCCGACAACCGGTTCCCGGTGGAACGGACCTCGATCGTGGGCACCAACCTCACCCTTGTCGAGACGGTGATGGGCCGGCTGACCACGGGCCGGGCCGCGCTGGTCGGCGCGGGCACGGGCGCCTGGTTCGGCCTGTTCATCGGGTTGCTCTTCGGCATCTTCACCGCGGGGAACTGGGTCGCGGTGATCCTGGTGGGCCTGGTGATCGGCGCGATCTGGGGCGCCGTGTTCGGCGCGGTGGCCCACGCCATGACCGGGGGCCAGCGGGACTTCACGTCGGCCAGCTCGCTGCGGGCCGGGCAGTACGCGGTCACCGTGGACGCGGACGTCGCCGAACAGGCCCGGCAGCTGCTCGGCCGGATGCACCTGACCCCGACCGGCACCACCGCACGCTGACCGGCCGGTTTCCGACGCCCCGGCGCACCGTCGCGCCGGGGCGTCACCCGTTCAGTGGTACGCGCGCTCGCCGGCGCGGATCGGCACGTCGACCCGGTTCTCCGGCGGCGCCAGCGGGCAGGCCCACCGGTCGTCGTAGGCGCAGCTCGGGTTGTAGAGGTAGTTGGCGTCGAGCCGGACCCGGTTGCCGGGCAGCACGGTCAGGCCGCGCCCGAAGGTGCCCTTCACCGTGTCGGTCAGGTAGCGCCCGCCGCCGTACGCCCCGGCGCCGCAGGTCGCGTCGCGCACCGGGAGGAACAGGCCGCCCCCGTACGCCTCGATCCACCAGAGGGTGAGCGGCCCCCAGGGCGTCTCGGCGACGGCCACCCGCCGGTAGCGCACCACGCCGTCGGGGCCGCCGGTGTCGATGGTCTCGGTGCCCGAGGCGGGGCGCAGCGGCGCCTCGACCACGGCCGCCGGGTCGGGCGGGAACCAGCGCAGCCCGGTGAAGCCGGGCCGGTCGGCGGCCGGCAGGGGGCTGCTGGGGTGGCTGCGGAACAACTCGTCCCGGGCCGCCCGGAAGCCGGCCAGGTCGAGGTCGGAGAGGTAGAGCCGGGCCACCCGCTCACGCCAGTCCTGCACGTCGAGATCATCCACGCTCCGACCCTAGCCCGCCCATCTGCTTCAGATTCAAAAATCACTGCCGTACGACACCACTGTTGCGCGGCTCACTACCATCGCAAAGCTCTTGTTTAAATTTTAAATAGTGCTAGTCTCGTCCCCATGACCGAGAGCCTGGACGCCGAGCGGGCGGCCTGCTGGCGCGCATACATCGAGGCGAGCCAGCGGCTGTTCACCCAGCTCGAGGACGACCTGCGCGGCGACAGCGAGCTGAGCTTCGCCGACTACCACGTGCTGGTGCTGCTGTCCGAGGCGCCCGGGCAGCGGCTGCGGATGGGCGAGCTGGCCGGTCGGCTGGTGTTCTCGCCGAGCCGGCTGACGTACCAGATCTCGTCCATGCAGAAGCGCGGCCTGGTGGCCCGGGAGTCCTGCCCGGACGACCGGCGTGGCAGCGAGGCGGTGCTCACCGCCGCCGGGCTGCTGACCCTGCGCGAGGCCGCGCCGCACCACCTGCGGTCCGTGCGCACCCACCTGATGGACGACCTCGACGATGCCGAGGTCGCCTGCCTCACCCGGGTCTTCGAGCGGCTCGGCCGGCGCCTACGCGCCGACCGCGACGCGTCGTCCACCCCGGCCGACAAGTAAGGAGCCCCGAGATGCCCGCGATCACCGTCGACGACGTCCTCGTCCTGCCCCGCCTGCCGGAGCTCGCCGAGTCCACCACCTTCCGCCCGGTGCGCCGGCTGACCACCGCGCCCAGCGGCTTCGAGGGCGAGGGCTTCCCGGTCCGCCGGGCCTTCGCCGGGGTCCCGATGAGCGAACTCGACCCGTTCATCCACCTCGACCAGATGGGTGAGGTCGACTACGCCCCGGGCGAGCCGAAGGGCACCCCGTGGCACCCGCACCGGGGCTTCGAGACGGTGACCTACATGATCGACGGCATCATGGACCACCAGGACTCGCAGGGCGGCGGCGGCACCATCACCGACGGCGACACCCAGTGGATGACGGCCGGCCGCGGCCTGCTCCACATCGAGGCGCCGCCGGAGCACCTGGTGATGAGCGGCGGCCTCTTCCACGGCCTCCAGCTCTGGGTGAACCTGCCCCGCGTGGCGAAGATGAACCCGCCCCGCTACCAGGACATCCGCGGCAAGGAGTCGGCGCTGCTGACCACGCCCGACGGCGGCGCGCTGATCCGGGTGATCGCGGGCGAGATCGCCGGGCACCGCGGCCCGGGTTCGACCCACACGCCGATCACCATCGCGCACGTGACGCTCCAGCCCGGAGCCGAGCTGAGCCTGCCCTGGCGGCCGGACTTCAACGCGCTGGTCTACGTGCTGGCCGGGCGGGGCACGGTGGGCACCGACCGGCGGCCGGTCCACCTCGGCCAGCTCGCCGTGCACGGGCCGGGCGACGCGCTGCGCGTCAGCGCGGACGCGCGGCAGGACGCCAACACCCCGGCGCTGGAGCTCTACATCATGGGCGGCCAGCCGATCCGCGAGCCGGTGGCGCACTACGGCCCGTTCGTGATGAACACCCGGGCCGAGCTGATCCAGGCGGTCGAGGACTACCAGGCCGGCCGGCTCGGGGTGATCCCGGCCGAGCGGATGCCGCACAGCGGCGGCGAGGGCGACCGCCCCTGACCGTACGGTCCGACGGGCGTCCCGGGTTCCCGGGGCGCCCGTTCGCGGTCTCAGGAGACGGCGAAGATCCCGGCCACCCCGAGGATCACCATCAACAAGACCGCCACCAGCGCGCCCCGTTCCCCCTCCACCGCCTGTTCGCGGTATTCGGTCACGGTGTTCGGCGTCTCGGCGGGCATGCTGTGGCCTCCTCGGTTTCGCGATCGGGTTCGGTGCACCCCCACGCGAGGACCCCACCGGCCGAAACGGTCGGCGTGCGGGTCCGTGCCGGGGGTCCTACCGTGAGGACGTTGTCGACCTCGGGAGGCTGGAACGTGGCGATGCGGGACTGGTTCCTCTCCGCACAGGAACGCGCCAACCCAGGGTCTGAATTACCCGTCTGGACGAGCGGAAACCTCGCCGAGCCGTTGATTCACGGCGGCGCGTACTTCGACCGGCTGGTCACCGAGGTCGAGCAGCTTCGGGCCGGCGACCATCTCTTCTTCACCGACTGGCGCGGTGACCCGGACGAGCGGATGCGGCCGGACGGCCCGACCGTGGTGCAGCTGTTCGCCCGGGCCGCCCAGCGCGGGGTGGTCGTCAAGGGCCTGATCTGGCGCTCCCACCTCGACGCGCTCTCCTACAGCGAGGAGGAGAACCGCGACCTCAGCGAGGCGATCTGCGCGGCCGGTGGGGAGGTTCTGCTCGACCAGCGGGTCCGCCGCGGCGGCTCGCACCACCAGAAGCTGGTGGTGCTGCGCCGCCCCGGCGACTCGGAGCGGGACATCGCCTTCGCCGGCGGGATCGACCTCTGCCACAGCCGGCGGGACGACGCGGCGCACGGCGGCGACCCTCAGCCCGTCACCATGTCCCCGCGGTACGGCCCCCACCCGCCCTGGCACGACGTGCAGCTCGCGCTGCGCGGCCCGGTGGTCGGCGCGCTGGACACCACCTTCCGGGAGCGGTGGACCGACCCCATGCCGCTGGACTCGGAGAACCCGATGGCCTACCTGCGGGACCGGCTGCGCGGCTCGGACCTGAGCCCGGACCCGCTGCCCGACCAGCCCGCCGATCCGCCGCCCTGCGGCCCGCACCACGTGCAGGTGCTGCGCACCTACCCGGCCGTGCGCCCGCGCTACTCGTTCGCCCCGGACGGCGAGCGGACGGTGGCCCGCGGCTACACGAAGTCGGTCCGCCGGGCCCGTCGGCTGATCTACCTGGAGGACCAGTACCTCTGGTCGACCGAGGTGGCCGACCTCTTCGCCCGGGCCCTGCGCGAGCAGCCGGAGCTGCACCTGGTCGCCGTCGTCCCCCGGCACCCGGACGTGGACGGCCGGTTGGCGCTGCCACCCAACATGGTCGGCCGCGCGCAGGCCCTCGCGCTCTGCCACCGGGCCGCCCCGGACCGGGTGCACGTCTTCGACGTGGAGAACCACGAGGGCACCCCGGTCTACGTGCATGCCAAGGTCTGCGTGGTGGACGACGTCTGGGCCAGCGTGGGCAGCGACAACTTCAACCGCCGCTCGTGGACCCACGACAGCGAGCTGTCCTGCGCCGTGCTGGACGAGACCCGGGACGAGCGCGCCCCGACCGACCCGGCGGGGCTCGGCGACGGGGCCCGGGTGTTCGCCCGGGACCTGCGGCTGCGGCTGTGGCGCGAGCACCTGGACCGGGACCCGGACGGCGGCGAGGACCACGATCTGCTCGACCCGGCCGACGCGGTCGCGGCGATCACCTCGGCCGCGGCGGAGCTGGAGCGGTGGCACGAGGCCGGGCGGGTGGGTCCCCGGCCGCCGGGGCGGCTGCGACCACACCGGCCGGAACGGTTGCCCTGGCGCACCCGGCTCTGGGCGCTGCCCGCGTACCGGCTGGTCTACGACCCGGACGGCAGGCCGCTGCGGGCCCGGCGCGCCGGGACCTGGTGAGCCGCCGCGAGCGGTTCACCGGCGGGCAGCGGCTCGTCCAGCGCGTCCGGCCGCGGCGGGTACGCGAACGACACCCGGGGTGAGTAGAAGCCCCAGCAGACCGCGAGCGGGTTCGCGGGCCGGAGCGCGTAGACCGGGTGCCCGGGGTCGAGGAACTCCACCGACTCGACCTCGAACGGCGACACCGGCTCGGCCACGTACGGGTAGTCCGCGACGATCAGCTCGCCGTCCCGGGCGGTGAGGTAGCGGTGGTGCCCGTTGTACGCCTCGGTGCCGGTGTGCCCCACCCGGGCGCTGACCTGGATGAGCGGCCGCCCCTCGGCCCACGTCTCGGTGCTGAGCCGCCCGGCCCGGACGTCGACGAGGGTCTCCCCCGGCAGGGCGGGGGCGCCCCGGGCGGTCGCGTACTGCCGGACCCGGTGGCTGGAGGCGAGGTAGTGCGTCCACCAGCCACCGGGTGTCTCGCCGTCGGGCGGATCCATGTCCGTGAGCGAGACACCGAGGAAGGTGAGTGAGTAGGCGCCGAACCCCGAGGTCTGGGTCTCGTCGTCGACCACGTACTGGCAGAGGAACACCTCGCGGTCGGGGCGCGGGCGCAGACCTGCCGGGACGAGCGCCGCGACCGCGTCGGGGTCCGCCGGGAGCCAGCTGACCAGCAGCGTCCGGGCGTTGACGACGAGTTGCGGAGCGGCGGGATCCAGCACGGTGCCTCCGTAGACGTGTACACCCTGGACGCTACGGGCGGTCCCGTTGGTGGGACAACGACGGAAAGGCGACAGTGTGAGCCGACTGTCGGGTTTCACCTTGACCGGTCGTCCCGCCAGGTCATCCGTCCGGCCAGCCTGGATCGACGGCCACCCGAGGGGCTTCCGGCCCAATTCGGGGCCTTTGTGGTGTGACACGGCTTAAGTGCATCGTACTTTCGGCTAGATTTCCTCCGGCCGATCAGGTTAAGGTGGCTTCCGAACGGCCTAACTGAAGCTAAACCGAAGCGTCACGTCTTTTTATGTTTCGCGGACGAGGTGCAGGGAGGACCACCCATGACCGCGCACACGATCAGCGAGCCGGCGACGACAACATCGACTTCCGGGAAGCTCGACCCGCGGGCGCTCACCGACAGCGCCGCCGACCTGCTCAACGCGATGGCGGCGCTGCCCACCCACCACCCCTCGCGCGCCGCGCTGCGCGACCGGGCGATCGAGGCCTGGCTGCCTCTCGCCAACCACCTCGCCCACCGCTACAGCGGCCGGGGCGAGCCCACCGACGACCTGGCGCAGACCGCCGCCGTCGGCCTCATCAAGGCGATCGACAAGTTCGACCCGTCCCGCGGCGTCGACTTCGCCGGCTACGCCATCCCGACCATCATCGGCGAACTGAAGCGCCACTTCCGCGACCGCACCTGGGACATCCGGGTGCCACGCCGCCTCCAGGAGCTGCGGCTGGCCATCTCCGACGCCAACAGCTCGCTGCTGCAGACGCTCGGCCGCTCGCCGACCGTCGCCGACATCGCCGGCCACCTCAACCTCACCGAGGAAGAGGTCCTGGAGGGTCTGGAGGGCGCCCGCGCCTACAACGCGGTGTCGCTGTCCACCCCGACCGGCGACGGTGACCGGGCCACCGAGCTGGGTGACATGCTCGGCGGCGAGGACGGCGAGTTCGAGCTGGCCGAGCTGCGTGTCGCCCTCGGGCCGGCGCTGGCCACGCTCGACGAGCGCGAGCAGAAGATCCTCACGCTGCGCTTCTACGGCAACCTGACCCAGTCGCAGATCGCCGAGCAGATCGGCGTCTCGCAGATGCACGTGTCCCGGCTGCTGGCCCGGGCACTCACGAAGCTGCGCGGGCAGCTCGACGGAACGTACTAGGGGGGTGGCGGCGGTGGCCGGGCCGGCGGGCCCGGCCACCGTTGACGTCCACTCGGGCCCGGTCGGCGATGCGCCGGCCGGGCCGTTTTCGTTCCGCACTCAGCGCAGCACCAGCAGGTCCAGCGCGTCGACCACCGGAGCGTCCGGGGTCCGCCGCGCCGCCGCCCGCAGCCGGCGCATTCCCCGGTCGTAGTCGGCGTCGTCGAGCAGCGCCAGCGGGGTGTGCGCGGCGCGCCGCAGCCCGTCGGCCGCCGCCCGCAGCGAGGGGGCGCTGACCTGCGGCACCGGCTCCAGCGCCACCGGCGCGAACCCGGCCGGCTCGAACGCCGCACAGACCTCGGCCACCGAGGGATAGGCCTCCAGCACCCGCAGCGCCTCGGGGAACCAGCGGAACAGCGTGACGCCGCCGCCCCGGCCCGCGAAGACCGACCGGATCAGCACCGGCGCGCCGGGCCGCAGCACCCGGCGCAGCTCGGCGGCGACCGCCGGCAGGTCGGGCAGGTGGTGCACCACCGTGGAGAGCCACGCGCCGTCCAGGCCGGCCGCCGCGAGGGGCAGCGCCTCCGCCCGCCCGGCCACCATCCCCGGGTACGCCGAGCGGGCCCGCATCGCCGCCGCCGGCTCGACCGCCAGCACGTCCACCCCGTACCAGGCGCGGAAGGCGGCGGCCCACAACCCGGTGCCCGCCCCCACGTCGAGCACCCGGTCACCGGGCCCGACGGGCAGGTGCCGGGCCACCGCGGCGCGCCAGCTCGCCAGGCCGCCGGCCGGCAGGTGCCGGGTCGCCGCGAAGGCCTCGGCGGAGCTCTCGTCGTACGCCATCATCGCCATGACCGTCACTCCACGCGAGGAAGCGGTCACGGTCAATGTGAGAAGTCGGACAGGACCCCGCGCCGGCCGACCGGGCCGGGGTGCGAGAGTGGGTCCGTGCTCTCCGACGTCGCCCTGGACCTGCCGGTCCGGCCGGTGCTGGCGCCGCTGGTCGAGGCGCTGGACGCGGCCGGTGCGGCGGTCCTCGTGGCGCCCCCGGGCACCGGCAAGACCACCCTCGCGCCGCTCGCCGTGGCCGACCGGGTTCCCGGACGGGTCGTGATCGCCCAGCCCCGCCGGGTGGCCGCCCGGGCCGCCGCGCACCGGATGGCCGCCCTGCTCGGCGAGCGGGTCGGCGACCGGATCGGGTACGCCGTACGCGGCGAGCGCCGGGCCGGTCCGCGGACCCGGATCGAGGTCGTCACCACCGGCCTGCTGGTCCGCCGGCTGCACCGCGACCCGGAGCTGCCCGGCGTCGGCGCGGTGCTGCTCGACGAGTGCCACGAGCGGCAGCTCGACGCCGACCTGGCGCTGGCGTTCACCGTGGAGGCCCGCGGCACGCTCCGGCCGGACCTGCGACTGCTCGCCATGTCGGCCACCCCGCGGGCGGACCGGTTCGCCGCGCTGCTCGGCGGCGGCACTCCCGCGCCGGTGGTCCGGGCCGAGGCCGCCCTGCACCCGGTGGACCGGATCTGGACGCCCCCGCCCCGCCCGGTCGCCCCGCCCGGCGCGGGCCGGGTCGCCCCGGCACTGCTGGACCACGTGGCGGCCACCGTGCGCCGGGCGCTGCGCGAGCGGGACGGGGACGTGCTGGTCTTCCTGCCCGGCGCCGGCGAGATCGCCGCCGTCGCGGGCCGCCTGGCCGACCTGCGCGACGCCGTCGCCGTACTGCCCCTGCACGGCCGGCTCCCGGGCGCCGCGCAGGACGCGGCCCTCACGCCGCTGCCCGGGAGGCGCCGGGTCGTGCTGGCCACCGCCGTGGCGGAGAGCAGCCTGACCGTGCCCGGCGTCCGCGCCGTGGTGGACGCCGGGCTGAGCCGCGTCGCCCGCACCGACCTGGCCCGCGGGCTGGGCGCGCTGGTCACCGTGCCGGTGTCCCGGGCGGCGGCCACCCAGCGGGCCGGCCGCGCGGGGCGGGAGGCGCCGGGGGCCGTCTACCGGTGCTGGTCGGAGGCGACCCACGCCCGGCTCGCTCCGCAGCCCGAGCCGGAGATCGCCACCGCCGACCTCACCGGGTTCGCGCTGGAGCTGGCCGCCTGGGGCGCCCCGGACGGGGCCGGCCTGGCGCTGCCCGATCCCCCGCCGCCGGCCGCGCTCGCCGTGGCCCGGGACACGCTGACCACGCTCGGCGCGGTCGACCCGGACGGCCGGATCACCGCCCGGGGCCGGGCCATCGCAGCCGCCGGCGCGCACCCCCGTCTGGCCCGCGCGCTGCTCGACGGCGCGGATCGGGTCGGCGCCGACCGGGCCGCCGAGGTGGTGGCGCTGCTCGCCGAGGAGACGCTGGGCGGCGCCGGGGACGACCTCACCGCCCTCTGGCGCCGCCTGCGCACCGGAGCCGACCCGGCGGCAACGGCCCGCTGGCGCGCCGAGGTACGCCGCCTGCGCACCACCCTGCCCACCACAACCCCGTCCCGCGATCGCGGGGCGGAGGGGGCGGGCCTGCCCGATGACCTCGCGGCGGGGCTTGTCGTCGGGTTGGCGTATCCCGAGCGGGTGGCTCGAGTGCGGGCGGGCGGGTCCGCGTACCTCATGGCCGGTGGGACCGCCGCGGAGCTGGCGGGCGGGTCGGGGCTGGTGGGGTCCGGCTGGCTGGCGATCGCCGTGGCGGACCGCTCCCCCGGTGCGCCGGCCGCCCGGGTCCGGCTGGCCACACCGGTGGACGAGGCCACGGCCCGGGAGGCCGGCGGTCCGCTGCTGCGCGAGACCCGCGAGGTCGGCTGGTCCGGCGGGGACGTGGTGGCGCGGGAGGTGGTCCGGCTCGGCGCGATCGAGCTGGTCGACCGGCCCCTCACCGCGCCCGATCCGGCGCTCCTGGCCGAGGCGGTGCTCGCCGGGCTGCGCCAGGAGGGCCCGGCCCTGCTCACCTGGACGCCGGAGGCCACGGCGCTGCGCCGGCGGCTGGCCTTCTGCCGGCAGGCGCTCGGCGAGGAGTGGCCGGACGTCTCCGACGCCGCGCTGCTCGCCGCCGCGCCGACCTGGCTCGGCCCGGAGCTGGCCCGCGCGCGCCGCCGGGCGGACCTGGCCCGGGTCGACGTGGCGGCGGCGCTGCGCCGGCTGCTGGACTGGCGGCAGGCGGCCCGGCTGGACGAGCTGGCGCCGGAGCGGCTCCCGGTGCCGAGCGGATCGCGGATCCGGCTGGACTACACCGACCCGGCCGCGCCGGTGCTGGCGGTAAAGCTCCAGGAGACGTTCGGCTGGCAGGAAGCGCCCCGGATCGCCGACGGCCGGGTGCCGGTGCTGCTGCACCTGCTCTCCCCCGCCGGCCGGCCGGTGGCGGTCACCGCCGACCTGGCCTCGTTCTGGCGCACCGGTTACCCGCAGGTGCGGGCGGAGCTGCGCGGGCGCTATCCCCGCCACCCGTGGCCGGAGGATCCCACCAGCGCCGAGCCCACCCGGCGCGCCAGCCCGCGCCGGCGCTGACTGACCCGGGCTACTCCTCGATCACGTCGGCGATCACCACGGTGACGTTGTCCGGACCGCCGGCCCGCAGCGCCAGGTCGATCAGCTTGGCCGCGCACGCCTCCCGGTCGGGATGACCACCGAGCACCTCGGCGAGGGTGTCCGGGCGGACCACGTTGGAGAGCCCGTCGCTGCACAGCAGCCAGCGGTCGCCGGCCCAGGGCACCATCGTGGCGTAGGTCGGGGAGACCTCGTCGCCCTGCAACGCCTGGGTCACCACGGCCCGGCGGGGGTGGCTGCTCGCCTGCTCGGCGGTGATGACCCCCTGGTCGACCAGCATCTGCACGAAGGTGTCGTCCCGGGTGACCTGCTTCAGCACGCCCTCCCGGAACAGATAGGCCCGGGAGTCGCCGACGTGCGCGAGGGCCAGGCAGCTGCCGGTGCGGGCGAACAGCAGCGCGGTGAGGGTGGTGCCCATGCCCTGACGCTCCGGGTCCTCCTCGACCGCCTGCCGGATCCGCGCGGTGGCCAGCTCGATGCCGCCCTGGAGGGCGGCGACCAGTCCGTCCTCGGGGGTCTCCACGTCCAGCGGCGCGACCGCGTCCATCGCGATGCGGCTGGCCAGATCGCCGGCGGCCATGCCGCCCATGCCGTCGGCGACGGCGACGAGCCAGTTGCCGGCGTGCTGGGCGTCCTGGTTGCCACTGCGGATCAGCCCACGGTCGCTCGCCCCGACGGAACGAAGCTTCAGGGTCATGGGAGGCAGCCTGCCAGTTGGAGGGCTCGGTTGTCTCTAGGAGATCAGGACCATGCTACGTGGCGCGGCGAATCTCACTGTCGGTGGCGCCCGGAAGCCATCGGACCGGATCGATTGACAGCGGCGGAACACGCTGGAAGCATCGAGCTGATCCTGGGAGCGCTCCCAGCATCCGACCCGTCCCCCTCGCACGGAAGGAACCTCCGTGACCCCATCCCGACGTCGGCTCGCCGCCCTCGCCGTGGCCACCACCCTGGCGCTCGCCGGCGGCCCCGCCGGCCCGGCCCGCGCCGAGGTGCCCCCGGACGCCCCCGAACAGCTGCGCAACGGGGACTTCAGCGCCGGCACGTCCCCCTGGTTCTCCTACGGCACGGGGGACCTCGGGGTCACCGACGGCCGGCTCTGCACCACCGTTCCCGGCGGCCTCGCCAACCCGTGGGACGCCGGCATCGGCCAGGACGCCGTGCCGCTGACCGCCGGCGCCGAGTACGCGCTCTCCTTCGACGTCTCCGCCACCCCCGGCGCGGCCGTCCGGGCGGTGCTCCAGCTCGGCAGCGCCCCCTACACGACGTACGCGAGCGTCGACGCGACCGCGACCGGCGCCGCCCGGCACGTCACCACGACGTTCACCGCCCCGGCCGACAACGCCGGCGCCCAACTGATCTTCCAGGTCGGCGGCAGCGCCGATGCGCAGACGTTCTGCCTGGACAACGTCTCGCTGCGCGGCGGCGAGGCGGCCCCGCCCTACGAGCCGGACACCGGGCCGCGGGTGCGGGTCAACCAGGTCGGCTACCTGCCCGGCGGGCCGAAGAACGCGACCGTGGTCACCGACGCCGCCGAGCCGCTGCCCTGGCAGCTGCGGTCGGCCGCGGGGACCGTGGTGGCCGGCGGGACCACCACACCGCGCGGCGTCGACCCGGCGTCCGGGCAGCCGGTGCAGACCGTCGACTTCTCCGCCTACCGCACCCCGGGCACCGGCTACACCCTGGTCGTCGACGGGGAGACCAGCCACCCCTTCGACATCTCCGGCACCCTCTACGAACGGCTGCGCGCCGACTCGCTCCAGTTCTTCTACGCCCAGCGCAGCGGCATCCCGATCGACGGCGACCTGATCGGCGCGGGCTACGCCCGCCCCGCCGGCCACCTCGGCGTGGCGCCCAACCAGGGCGACACCGACGTGCCCTGCCAGCCCGGCGTCTGCGACCACCGCCTCGACGTCCGCGGCGGCTGGTACGACGCCGGCGACCACGGCAAGTACGTGGTCAACGGCGGCATCGCCACCTATCAGCTGCTGAACGCGTTCGAGCGGACCAGGACGGCCGAGACGGCGGCCGGCGGCGCGGCGCTGGGCGACGGCACCCTGCGCGTGCCCGAGCGGGGCAACCAGGTCCCGGACGTCCTCGACGAGGCCCGCTGGGAGCTGGAGTTCCTCCTCCGCATGCAGGTGCCCGCCGGTCAGCCACTCGCCGGGATGGTGCACCACAAGGTCCACGACCGGAACTGGACCGGCCTGCCGCTCGCCCCGCAGGACGATCCGCAGCCCCGGGAACTGCACCCGCCGTCCACGGCCGCCACGCTCAACCTGGCCGCCGTGGCCGCCCAGTGCGCCCGCCTCTTCGCCCCGTACGACGCCGCGTTCGCGGCCCGCTGCGGCGCCGCCGCGAAGACCGCGTACGCGGCGGCCAAGGCCCACCCGGCCGTCTACGCCTCGGCGGCCGACGGCACCGGCGGCGGCGCGTACGACGACACGAACGTGACCGACGAGTTCTACTGGGCGGCCGTCGAGCTGTGGCTGACCACCGGCGGGCCGGCGTACCTGACCGATCTCACCGCCTCGCCGCTGCACACCGCCGACGTCTTCGCCTCCGGCGGGGCGTTCGGCTGGCAGAGCGTGGCCGCGCTGGGCCGGCTCGACCTGGCCACCGTGCCCAACGGCCTGCCGGCCGCCGAACGGACCAGGATCCGCGCCTCGGTGACCGCCGCCGCCGACCGCTACCTGGCCACGCTGCGGGACCAGGCCTACGGGCTGCCGCTGCCCGGCGCCGCCGACGCCTACGTCTGGGGCAACAACAGCAACGTCGTCAACAACGCGATCGTGCTGGCCACCGCGTTCGACCTGAGCCGGGACGCGAAGTACCGGGACGGGGCCGTGCAGAGCGCCGACTACCTGCTCGGCCGCAACGCGCTGAACATGTCCTACGTGACCGGCTGGGGCGAGCAGCACGCGCGCAACCAGCACAGCCGGATCTTCGCCCACCAGTTGAACCCGGACCTGCCGAACCCGCCGGCCGGTTCGCTGGCCGGCGGCCCGAACGCCGCGCTCCAGGACCCGTACGCGGCCAACCTGCTGGCCGGCTGTGCGCCGATGTTCTGCTACGTCGACGACATCAACTCGTACGCGACCAACGAGGTGGCGATCAACTGGAACTCGGCGCTGGCGTGGCTGGCGTCGTTCCTCGCCGACCAGGGCGACGCGTCGGCCGTGCCGGCGCCGACCTGCGCGGTCACGTACACCACCCACGGCAGCTGGCCGGACGGCTTCACCACCCAGGTGACGGTGCGCAACACCGGCCCGGCGGCCGTGAACGGGTGGAGCCTGCGGTGGGCGTTCACCGGGGACCAGCGGGTGGCGAGCTACTGGTCGGCGAAGGTCAGCCAGTCGGGAGCCACGGTCACCGCGCGGAACGAGTCATGGAACGCACGGATCGCGCCCGGCGGCACGGTCACCTTCGGCCTCAACGGGTCGACGGCCGGCGGCCCCAACCCGAACCCCGACCTGGTCACCCTGAACGGCACCGCCTGCACGGTCTCCTGACGTGGTTGTGGCGCCGGCCCTCCGGCCGGCGCCACACTTCCATGATCTCCCCCGCCCGGTACCGTCCCGGGATGGCGTACGTGTTCCTGCTGGCCGCGATCACCGCCGAGGTGATCGGCACCAGCCTGCTCAAGGCGACCGACGGCTTCACGCGGCTCTGGCCGACGCTCGGCCTCGCGGTGGCGTACCTGTCGGCGTTCGGGCTGCTCTCCCTCGCGGTGAAGGACATCCCGGTCGGGGTGGCCTACGCGATCTGGTCGGGGCTCGGCACGGCGGCCATCATGGCCATCGGCGCGGCGTTCCTGGGCGAGCCGCTGAGCGCGGCGAAGGTGGTCGGGGCCGGGCTGGTGATCGCGGGCGTGGTCGTGCTCAACCTCGGCGGGGCGCACTGATTCACAGTGGGCGTGTCGGATCGGGGCGGCGGCGTTCGTAGCAGGGGTGAACGGCGGCCCGAGGGGGCGGCCAGGCGACAGGAGACGATCCCGATGGCGCAGTACCTGATGTCCGTCCTCAACGACACGGCCAGCCTCGCCACCGAGGAGGAGATGGCCGCGATCGACGTCTTCAACGAGAAGCTCCAGGCCGATGGTCACTGGGTCTTCGCCGGCGGCCTCACGGCACCGGAGACGGCCACCGTCGTCGACGGCCGGGACGGGGACCCGGTGTTCACCGACGGGCCCTACGTGGAGTCGAAGGAACACGTCGTCGGCTTCTGGATCATCGAGGCGCCCCACCTCGACGTGGCGCTCCGGCTGGCCGCCCTCGGGTCGAAGCACTGCAACCGGAGGGTCGAGCTCCGGCCGTTCGCGGGCTGATGACCGACGTCGACGAGGTGATCACCCGGGTCCACCGCGAGGAGTGGGCCCGGCTGGTCGCGACCCTGGCCCGGCGCCTCGGGGACCTCGACGTCGCCGAGGAGATGGCCGCCGAGGCGTTCGCGACCGCCGTCGAGCGCTGGCCGGTCGACGGCGTCCCGCCGAGTCCCGGCGCGTGGCTCACCACGACCGCCCAGCGCAGGGCCATCGACCGCCTCCGGCGGGAGGTCCGGCGCGAGGAATGGCATCGGGAGGCGCTGATGCTGGCCGACACCCCGGAGCCGCTCGGCGCGGTCGACGACGACCGGCTCCGCCTCATCTTCACCTGCTGCCACCCGGCACTCGCCATGGAGGCGCGCATCGCGCTGACCCTGCGGATGGTCGGCGGCCTCACCGTGCCCGAGATCGCCCGCGCCTTCCTCGTCCAGGAGGCCGCCATGGGCCGGCGGATCACCCGCGCGAAGGTGAAGATCAAGGACGCGAGGATCCCCTACGGCGTGCCGTTACGGGAGGACATCCCGGCCCGGGTCACCGGAGTGCTCGCAGTCCTCTACCTGATCTTCAACGAGGGCTACCTGGCCTCCGACCCCGCGAAGGAGGCCATCCGCGGCGACCTGACCGCCGAGGCGATCCGGCTGACCCGGCTGGTCCGTACCCTGCTGCCGGCCGACGGCGAGGTCGCCGGGCTCCTGGCGCTGATGCTCCTGACCGAGGCGCGCCGGGCCGCGCGGGTGTCGGCGAGCGGCGAGCTCGTCGCCCTCGGCGAGCAGGACCGCGGCGCCTGGGACCGCGAGCTGATCACCGAGGGCCACGCGCTGGTCCGCGCCCGCCTCGCCACCGGCGAGGCACCGGGGCGCTACCAGATCCTCGCCGCGATCAACGCCGTCCACACCGACGCCCGCGACGTCCGGGACACCGACTGGTCGCAGATCGTCGCGCTCTACGACCACCTGGCCCGCCTCGACCCCTCGCCGATCGTGCGGCTCAACCGGGCGATCGCGGTGGCCGAGCTCGACGGGCCGGAGGTCGCGCTGGCACAGGTGGACGGCCTGCCGCTGGAGGGCTACCACGCCTACCACGCCAGCCGCGCCGACCTGCTGCGCCGGCTGGGCCGCAGCGCGGAGTCGCGGGCGGCGTACGACCGGGCGATCGAGCTGGCCGGCAACACCGCCGAGACGGCGTACCTCATCCGTCGCCGCGACCAACTGGCCGGCCGGTGAACCGCACACCGATGCGCCGACGCGGGGCCGCGGCGGTCGGCCGGATCGGCTGCCTCAGCACCAGCAAGGACCACATCGCCATGCTCACCGTCACCGGGTTCGAGGACGACACCTTCCTGGTCACCGGGCGCGTCACGGTGTGGGCCTCACCCGACGAGACGGTGTCCTGACCGGGCCGAGTAAGACGCGGACCCTTCGGGCCGACGGGCGAGCGTCGCGCGGCGAGGTGCCGTCCGGTCAGTCGACCGGCCGGCGCATGGCGATCCGGTCGGCCGGGTCCAGCCCGAGCGCCGCCTCGGCGGCCAGCAGCCCGGCCAGGCCCGGGGTCACCTCCGCTCCGGTCAGCTCGCGGAACCCGCAGCGCACGTAGTACGGCCCGTTCCACGGCACGCTGCGGAACGTGGTCAGGGTCAGCCCCGGCAGTCCCCGGCCGGCGGCCCACCCGGCCGCCTCGTCGAGCAGCCCTCGCCCGATCCCCCGCCGGGCGTACGCCGGATCGACGCTGAGCTGCTGGACGTGCGCGCAGCCGTCGACCAGGTCGAGCACCGCGAAGCCGACCGGCCGGTCCGCGCCGTCGAGCGCCACCCGGAGGCGCCCGTCGCGCTGGGCGACGGCCAGCACGTCCAGCGGCAGCGGTGGCATGTCGGCGACGTCGGACATGCCGATCTCCCGGAACGGGGCGCCGGAGGCCACCTCGATCCGCTGCACCTCGGTCAACTCCTCGGCCCGGGCGGTCCTGCTGCGCATCACGGCCCCGACCCTGGCAGAACCGGTCCGCCCGGGCGAGCGGATTACCGTCCGCCGGTGTGATCGCGGTCGCCGTGTCGGTCACCCTGCTGCTGGTGGCGACCGTGATCTACACCTTCGGCGATCTCTGGCACGGGACCGCCGGGGCGGGCCTGGCGTACGACCTGGCCCCGCCGGACGCCATCGGCGCGTACCAGGGGGTGGACGGCATGGTGGCGCTGGCGAACCGGCGGCCGGCCCGGCCGGTGGCCGGCGAGCGTCCGGCCGGGACCGTGTAGGAGCATGATCGGCATGACGGACCAGCAGACCATCGCCATCCGCCCCGGCGGGCCGGACGACGCCGCCACCGTGCTGCGGCTGCTCGACCGCGCCACGGCCTGGCTGGTGGCGCGCGGCCGGACCGGCCAGTGGGGCACCGAGCCCGCGTCGACCGACCCGCGCCGGATCGCCCAGGCGGACGCGTGGGCCGGTGGCGGCGGGCTGTATCTGGCGATGCTCGGCGACACCGCGGTGGGTGCCCTCGTGGTCGGGTCGGCCACCGACTACGTGCCGCCGCCCACCGAACCGGAGCTGTACGTGAACCTGCTGGTCACCGACCGGGCGTACGCGGGTCACGGGATCGGGGCGCGGCTGCTGGCGTACGCGGCGGAGCTGGCCCGGGAGCGCGGCCTGGGGCTGCTCCGGGTGGACTGCTACGGAGGGGACGACCGGGCGCTGGTCCGGTTCTACGAGGGCTGCGGCTTCACCGCCACCGACCGGTTCACGGTCGAGCGCCCGGGCCGGGAGCCGTGGCCCGGGCAGGTGCTGGAACGCCGCCTGGACTGACCGGTCAGCCGATCTCCTCGTCGACGAAGCACCAGCGCCAGGTCTCGCCGGGCTGGATCGACCGCATCACCGGGTGCCCGGTGGCCTCGAAGTGCTTCGTGGCGTGCTGGTACGGCGAGGAGTCGCAGCAGCCCACGTGCCCGCAGGTCAGGCAGGCCCGCAGGTGCACCCAGTCGTCGTTGCCGATGGCCACGCAGTCCGGGCACTCGGTCGTGGTCTTCGGGTCGGCGTCGCCCGCCTCGGTCAGGTGTGCGCAGCTCACTCGTCGGCCTCCTGTCGCAGCAACGACTCCTCCAGGTCCAGGTCGCGGTAGGCGCGGACCAGCACCTCCTCCGGGATCCTCCCGGAGTCGCGGGCGGCCCGGAACACCTCCCGCTCCGCGTCGATCATCTCCTGCCGCAACCGACCGTACGCCCGGGAGGGGGTCTCCCGCTCCTCGCCGCCCAGCCGTTCCCACGCCAGGTTGGTGCGGCTCTGCACCAGACCGCGCAGCCGTTCCACGACGGCGTCGGGCGCCCCGCCGGCCAGTTCCTCCAGCCGTTCCCGGGCGGCCCGGCTGGCCTGCTGCTGCACGGCGGCGGCGGAGAGCGCGTCCTGCACCGGGTCGTCCGGTGGCAGTTTCGCCGCGCGGGCCACGGCCGGCAGGGTGGCGCCCTGCGCCACCAGGGTCACCACGATCACCGCGAACGCCAGCCAGATGAACAGCTGCCGCGGGTACGCCCGGTCGTCGGCCAGGGTGAGCGGCAGCGCGAGCGCGGCGGCGAGGGTGACCACGCCGCGCATCCCGGCCCAGCCGATGACGAAGGGGACCTGCACCGGTGTCGTCGTCTCCCGGCGGCGTGCCCGGGGCACCAGCCGGCCCAGGTAGGTGGCCGGGAGGAGCCAGACGAACCGGCTCAGCACGACGGCGGCCAGCACCGCGGCGGTGATCCCCACCAGCCGGCCGGTCGGCTCGTCCAGATCCCGGAGCACCTCGGGCAGTTGCAGGCCGACCAGCAGGAACACCAGCCCCTCCAGCAGGAACTGGATCAGCCGCCAGAACGCGCCCACCTGGAGCCGCGAGGCGGCCGACATGAGCAGCGGCTGCTTGTGCCCGATGCCCAGCCCGGTCACCACCACGGCGACCACCCCGGAGGCGTGGATCTCCTCGGCGGCGAAGACCACCGCGAACGGCACGATCAGCGACAGCGCGTTGTCCAGCACCGGGTCGGTGATCCTCTTGTGCAGGGCGCCGAAGACCACCACGCCGAGCAGGCCGATGAGGATGCCGCCGCCGGCCGAGACCAGCACCTCGCGGGCGACCGCGCCGACCCCGACGTGACCGCCGGCCGCGGTGGCCGCGGCGACCGCCACCCGCAGCAGCACCAGCGCCGTGGCGTCGTTGACCAGGCTCTCGCCCTCCAGGATCGTCACGACCCGCCGGGGCAGGCCCACCCGCCGGGCCACCGCGGTGGCGGCGATCGCGTCCGGCGGCGCCACCACCGCGCCGAGGGCCAGGCAGATCGCGTACGGCAGGTCGGGCAGGATCAGGTGCACGACGGTGCCCACCACGAACGCGGTGAAGAGCACCAGCCCGACGGCGAGCAGCAGGATCGGCCGGAGGTTGAGCCGGAACGCCGGCACCGACGTCTTCAGCGCGGCCACGTAGAGCAGCGGCGGCAGGATGCCCACCAGCACCAGCTCCGGGTCGAGGCGCACCTGTGGGAAACCCGGCACGAAGGACAGGCCGAGGCCGAGCACGACCAGCAGGATCGGCGCCAGCAGGCCGAGGCGCCGGGCCAGCGCCGCGCCGAAGGTCGCGATCGCGAGAAAGACCACGACCTCGATCAGAGCTTCCATGGGGTACGAGCCTAGGCGGCCCGCCCCGGCGTGATCACGAGGCGGTACGGAGTTTCGGCAGCACCTCGGTGCCGAACGTGTCGATGAAGGCGCGCTGCTCCTGCCCGACGTGGTGCAGGGCGATCTGGTCGAAGCCCAGCGCCACGTACTCCTCCAGCCAGCCGACGTGCCGGCCGAGATCGGCGGAGACGTTGACCACCGAGGTGACCTTCTCCATCGGCACGTCCTCGCTGATCCCGTCGAAGTGGTCGGCCAGCTCCAGGTCCCAGCAGACCGGCGGCGCGAAGACGTTGCTGCGCCACTGGTCGTACGCGACGGCCTCGGCCTCGGCCTGGTCGGGCGCCCAGCTCACGTGCACCTGGAGGTGCAACGGCCCGCGCCCGCCGGCGTCCCGGTAGGCGTCGATCATCCGCCGCAGGTGCGCCACCGGCGCGTTGACCGTGATGAGGCCGTCGGCCCACTCGGCGCACCACCGGGCGGTCTCGACGCTGACCGCCGCGCCGATCAGCGCGGGCGGCTGCTCGGGCCGGGTCCACAGCTTCGCCCGGTCCACGGTGACCAGGCCCTCGTGGCTGACCTCCTCGCCGGCGAGCAGCGCCCGGATGACGTCCACGCACTCGCGCAGCCGGGCGGCGCGGACGTCCTTGCGCGGCCAGCCGGTGCCGGTGATGTGCTCGTTGCTCGCCTCGCCGGTGCCGAGCGCGGCCCAGAACCGGCCCGGGTACATGGCGGCGAGGGTGCCGATGGCCTGCGCGATGATCGCCGGGTGGTAGCGCTGGCCGGGCGCGTTGACCACACCGAACGGCAGGTTGGTGGCCTGGAGCGCGGCGCCGAGCCAGGACCAGGCGAAGCCGGAGTGGCCCTGCCGGGCGCTCCACGGCGAGAAGTGGTCCGACGACATGGCGGCGTCGAAGCCGGCCCGTTCGGCGTGGGTCACCGCCGCCAGCAGCCGGCTCGGGTGGATCTGCTCATGGGACGCGTGGAAGCCGAACACCGTCATGGGCGCTTGTCCTACCCATGACGGAGTCCGGCCAATCGCGACTACTCGGAGTGCGCCCCCGCCCCGGCGCCGGCCTCCCCCTCGCCGACCCAGACGGTCTTGGTGTTGCAGAACTCGCGCATGCCCACGGCGGACAGCTCCCGCCCGTACCCGGAGTTCTTCACCCCGCCGAACGGCAGCTCCGGATAGGACGTGGTCATGCCGTTGATGAAGACGTTGCCGGCGTCGAGGTCGACGGCGAAGCGCTCCTGCTCGGCCGGGTCGTTGGTCCACGCGTTGGAGCCCAGGCCGAAGTTCGTGCCGTTGGCCACCTCGATGGCCTCCTCGTAGGAGCCGACCCGGTAGAGGCCGGCGACCGGCCCGAACACCTCCTCGGCCCACATCCGCATGCCCGGGCGCAGGTCGGTGACGACGGTCGGCGGGTAGTACCAGCCGTCGCCGGCCGGCTTCTCGCCACCGCACAGCACGGTGGCGCCGTTGTCGACCGCGTCCTGCACCTGGGCGTGGATCTCGTCCCGGCCGCTCTCGCTCGCCAGGGGGCCGACGTCGGTGCCCCCGTCCATCGGGTCGCCGACCCGCAGGGCCGACATCCGGGCGGCGAACTTCTCGGCGAAGGCGTCGAACACGTCGGTGTGCACGATGAACCGCTTGGCGGCGATGCAGGACTGGCCGTTGTTCTGGCAGCGGGCCGTCGTGGCCACCTCGGCCGCCTTGTCGAGGTCGGCCGAGGGCATCACCACGAACGGGTCGCTGCCGCCCAGCTCCAGCACGGTCTTCTTGAGTTCCCGGCCGGCGGTCTGGGCGATCGAGCGGCCGGCCCGCTCACTGCCGGTGAGCGTGGCGGCCCGGACCCGGGGGTCGCTGAGGATCCGGTCGACCGCGTCGGAGCCGACCAGCAGGGTGGTGAAGGCGCCCTCGGGGAAGCCGGCGCGGCGGAACAGCTCCTCCAGGTAGAGGGCGGTCTGCGGAACGTTGGAGGCGTGCTTGAGCAGCCCGGTGTTGCCGGCCATGAGGGCCGGCGCGGCGAACCGCATCACCTGCCAGAGCGGGAAGTTCCACGGCATCACCGCGAGCACCGGGCCGATCGGCTGGTGGCGGACGTACGCTCGCTTCGCCTTGACCGCGGCGGCGTCGGCGGGCTCGTCGGCGAGCATCTTCGGGGCGTTCGCGGCGTAGAAGCGGCAGGCCGTGGCGCACTTGGTGACCTCAGCCTTGGCCGCCGCGTACGTCTTGCCCATCTCCGTGGTCATCAGCCGGGCGGTCTCGTCCCGCTCGGCCTCCAGCAGGTCGGCCGCGGCGATCATCCACCGGCCGCGCTCGGCGATCGTGGTCTCCCGCAACTGCCGGAAGGCCAGGTCGGCGCGGTCGATCGCGGCGTCGATCTGCTCGTCCGACATCGGGTCGTACGTCTTGAGCACCTGTCCGGTGGCGGGATTGGTGGTGGCGATGGGCATGTCGTACTCCTGTCACTCGAACAGCGAGTGCCGCACGCCCGGCTCCTCGCGGCGGCGCGCGGCGCGGCGGCGCTGGATGACGAACAGGTCGACCACGGCCACCACGGCGAGAATCGCGCAGACGACGCCCAGCCAGGTCACGCCGGCGGCGAACGCGAGCACCGCGAGGACGGTCATGATGACCAGGCCGAACAGGGCCAGGGTGAGCCGCAGGTTCAGCGCGCTGTACGCGTGGCCGACCGTGCCGCGGGCACGGCGGGGCTGTGATCGCGTCATTCCTCCGGGCTACCCCGGCACGGGCCGGGCTAACCGGCTCCCCGCACGCGGGCGGTGATCCCGCACACGAACCGGGCCCGCGCCGGATGTGCCCGGCCCGGCCGTGCGTTACACCGGTCTGCCCGGACCGGCGGAGATCCCGGCGGCGGCGGAGAGGATGGGCATGACCACGACGCATGCGGCACCGGTGACCGTCGCCGTCTCGCGGCGCGCCGACCCGGCGCGGACCGACGAGATGGTGGCGTGGATGCGGGCCGGTACGGCGCTGGCCGAGAGCTTCCCGGGTTTCCTGGGTGCCGGGTTCGTCCGCAGTGCGCCCGGGTCGCCGGAGTGGCACGTCATGTACCGCTTCGCGAACCAGGACACGCTGCGCGGCTGGGAGGACTCCCCGCAGCGGCACTGGTGGCTGACCTCGGCGCAGGGCATCGTCGAGCACACCCGGGTGGAGCGCCGCACCGGCATCGAGGGCTGGTTCGACCCGCCGGTGGACCACGTGGTCGAGACGTTCCCTGCCGGCGACGCCGAGCCGGCCACGCCGGCCGCCCCGCCGCGCTGGAAGCAGGCCGTCACCATCTGGCTGGCGTTCTTCCCGCTCAGCCTCACCGCCACCCTGCTGACCGCCCGGTTCCTCGCCGACGTGCCGCTGGCGGCGCGGACGCTGCTCATGACGCTGTGCCTGACGCCGCTCATGACCTACCTGGTGCTGCCCCGGATCACCCGGGCGCTGCACTGGTGGCTGCACCGCGAGCCGGCGCCCTGGCGGCGCTGACGCCGGTCCGCGGACCCGGCGCCGGTCGGTGCCGGGCGCCCGCGCGGCCGGCCTCGCGGACCAGGCGCGGGCGGCGGTACGCGACAGGGCCGACCTGGTCACCGTGCTGATCGGGGCGAACGACGTCTGCCGCGACGACGTCGACGACATGGCCGACGCCACGTCGACCGGCTCGCCGGCGTCGCCTGGGACGCGGCCCGCTGGGCCGACTGATCGTCCTTTTCGGGTCGGTCAGGGCCGGCGCGGGCCGGGCAGTTGGCGCGGGCCACCACGGTAGAGCGCGCGGGCCCGGTCGGCGAGATCCCTGGTGGCCGAGGAGTTGGCCCAGGTGCCCAGGATGATCGCGGCGCCGGGGATCACCTTGGCGAACATCCGCTTGGCGGCGCGCACCCCGGCCATCCGGGCCAGCCGGACGCCGAGCTGGAGCATCACCCGGCCCAGCGGCTGCTGCCCGCCCATGCCGAACAGCGCGCCGGCCCGCTCCCGGCCGGCGGCGACCCCGAGGGCCAGCCGGGCGCTCTCGGCGACCTTGTGCACCCGCTGGAGCACGAGCAGGTCGGTGGCCCGGTCGGGGTGGACCGGATCGACGCCGTACGCGGCGGCCACGTGCAGCACGAGCCGGGCCTGGGTCCAGGCCAGCACGCCCACGTCGATGACCGCGCCGGGCAACCCGGCCGCCCCGGAGACCGCGCCGGAGAGCCGGGCGTGGTTGACGAACTTGCGCACCGCCTGGTCGGCCAGCTCGTCGGCGGGGACGTCCGGCCGCTGCGCCCGCTCCCGCTCGGCCCACTGCGCCGCCTCCGGCCCGAGCCGGCGCACCGCCTCCAGGGCCAGGTGCTCAGGCGCGTACTGCGGGTCGTCCCGCATCCGGTCCCAGAGCCGGGCCGGCGGCGCCTCGGGCGCGTCGACCGGCGCGGCCGGCTTCGGGGGGACGGTGGGCTCGCCGTCGACGGGGGCGGGGTCGGTCACGAGGGGGCTCCCGGGGGTGGTTGCTGCGGGGGCGGAGCGGTCAGCGCCGGCGGGACGACAGCCGGGTGGCGAGCTGCTTGAGCTTCGCCTGGTTCTCCGGCTTGGCCAGCTCGCGCCGGCCACGGTCGACCAGCTGCTGGCCGCGAGGCGACCGCAGGAAGGTGGTGAGCCGTTGCACCAGTGACATGACGTCCTCCTGTCCGCGGTCCCCCCTCATGTGTACCCGGGACCGGCAAGTCCCTGGTACCCGGGCCCGCCCCGCGGCAACCCGGCCGCCGGTCAGCCCAGGATCTCCTTGACCACCTCGTTGGCGCTCCACTCGTGCTGGGCGTACGCGTCGGGGAACGCGGAGACCTGGACGGACTGCGCGGCGACGGTGAGCGGCAGGTCCTGCCAGCCGGGGATCTCCTCCAGCGCGGAGAGGAACGCCTTGGTGGCGTACTCCGGGTCCATCAGCTCCTCGACGGTGCCCCAGCCGCTGCTCGGGCGCTGCTGGAACAGCCCGACCGAGTCGTGGTCCCAGCCGATGGCCTGGTGCGGGTAGTTCTGCGACTCGGGCAGCACCGCGCTGGCGTAGTTGAGCAGGGTGCTCTCCTGCATGGCGGTGGCCACCGCGATGACCAGGCCGCGACGGGGCACGCCCATCTCCCGGCCGGCCTGCACGATCTTCTTGGCGTTGTTCATCTGGGTCTGGTCCAGGCCGGCGACCGGGACGATCCGGCGCGGCGTGGGCTTGGGCTTCGGCTTCGCCGTGGCGGAGGGGGTGGCCGAGGGGCTGGCGCTCGGGGTGGCCGGCGCGGTGCTCTCGCGGGCCAGGCCGCGGGAGGCGGCGTCGACGGCCGCGCGCTGGGCGATCTCGGCCGAGGCGGCCGGGCTCGGGGCGTCGCCGGCCGGGCGGGCGCCGACCTGGGTGAAGCCGCCCACCAGGCCGAGGCAGCAGACCGCGCCGGTGGCCATGGCCATCTTCGTCCGGCCGGGCCGGGCCGCGAAGGGGTTAAGGAGGGCGTCGAAGCGGGTACGCAGGGAACCACGGGCAGTGGGCTCCTCGCTGCAAGCGGTTGCCTGAACGGTCGAGGGGGTATCGTCCGAACGGTCAGCCGAGCCGTCGAGGCCGTACTGGTCGTCGAGGGTGCCGTCGTCACGCATTCGACGAGGCTAGGCAGGGCAAACCGGGATCACCCAGGCGCATCGGGTGACCCTCGTCACACTTGATGCCCGCAAACCCGGACAACCGTGGCCGCCGCGGGTCGGCCGGTGACGGACCTCGCGACCCGGGAATACCTCCGGGGCGGCCAGCCTCGCGCCGCCCCGGGCAGGAACCTCGCAGCCTCCCCACGGCCGCTCAATGATCGACTAACTCGTCCTTTCGGTGGATCCCCACCCGGACCGGGAGGGGGAGCCGATCCGGCGCCGTCGCCGAATTGTGATCATCAGTCGGCCCGTAACGGAATGGACCACGACGGCCGGTACGTTGGCCGAACGGGAAGCCGTGCACGCACGGCCCGCCCGTACGCGTCGACAGGAAGGTCCGAACCGGTGCTCGACCCACACGAGCTCTACGAACTCACCGACGATCTGCCCGATCTCGGCCAACCGGTGCTGATCCAGGCGCTCACCGGCTTCGTCGACGCCGGCAGCGCCACCCGGCTGGCCCGGGAGCAGCTGCTCACCTCCCTGGAGGCGCGGCCCATCGCCCGCTTCGACGTCGACCAGCTCTTCGACTACCGCTCCCGCCGGCCCGTGATGACCTTCGTCGAGGACCACTGGGCCGAGTACGACGCCCCGGCGCTGGAGCTGCACCTGCTGCGCGACGACGACGAGACCCCGTTCCTGCTGCTCACCGGCCCGGAGCCGGATCTCCAGTGGGAACGCTTCGTGGCCGCGGTCGCCGCGCTCTGCGCCCGGCTCGACGTCCGGCTCACCGTCGGGCTCAACTCGATCCCGATGGCCGTCCCGCACACCCGGCCCAGCGGCGTCACCGCCCACGCCACCCGACGCGATCTGATCTCCGGGTACGAGCCGTGGCTCCAGAAGGTCCAGGTGCCCGGCAGCGTCGGTCACCTGCTGGAGTACCGCCTCGGCGAGCAGGGCCGCGACGCGCTCGGCTTCGCCGCGCACGTGCCGCACTACGTCGCCCAGACCGAGTACCCGGCCGCCGCCGAGGCGCTGCTCGCCGCCGTTTCCCGCAGCACCGGCCTGCTGCTGCCCCGCGACGGCCTGGGCGCCGCCGCCGAGGTCGTTCGTGTGGAGATCGACCGCCAGGTGGCCCAGACCGAGGAGGCGGCCACCCTGGTCCAGGCCCTGGAGGAGCAGTACGACGCGTTCGCCCGCGGGCGCGGGGAGAAGAGCCTGCTGGCCCCGGAGACCGGACCGCTGCCCACCGCCGACGAGCTCGGCGCCGAGCTGGAACGCTTCCTCGCCGAGCAGACCAGGCCCGGCGACACTCCGGAACGCTGACGCGACACCCCGCCGGACTGAGCGGGCGGGGTGACCGGCGATGGGGCAGGCTGGAGTCATGCGCCTGGCGACCTGGAACGTCAACTCGGTGAAGGCCCGCCTCCCCCGCCTGCTCGACTGGCTGGCCACCACGAAGCCCGACGTCGTCTGCCTGCAGGAGACCAAGTGCCCCGACGGGGCCTTCCCGGTCGCCGAGGTGGGCGAGCTGGGCTACGAGGCGGCCAGCCACAGCGACGGCCGGTGGAACGGCGTGGCCATCCTGTCCCGCGTGGGCCTGGCCGACGTCGCGGTGGGCTTCCCCGGCGAGCCGGGCTTCCCCCTGCCGGAGGCCCGGGCCATCTCGGCCACCTGCGCCGGCCTGCGGGTCTGGTCGGTGTACGTGCCGAACGGCCGCTCCCCCGACGACCCGCACTACCTCTACAAGCTGGCCTGGTTCGCGGCCCTGCGCGACGCCCTGGAGCCGGAGGTGGCCGGCGGGCTGCCGCTCGCGGTCTGCGGTGACTTCAACGTCGCACCGACCGACGCCGACGTCTGGGACCCGAAGCTCTTCGTCACCTCCACCCACGTCACCCCGCCCGAGCGCGCCGCCCTGGCCGCGCTGCGCGACCTCGGCCTCAGTGACGTGATGCCGACCCCCATGAAGGGCCCGCACCCCTACACCTACTGGGACTACCGGGCCGGCATGTTCCACCAGAACAAGGGCATGCGCATCGACCTGGTCTACGCCTCCGCGCCGTTCGCCCGCGCGGTCACCTCGGCGTACGTGGACCGTGAGGCGCGCAAGGGCAAGGGCCCGTCCGACCACGCCCCGATCGTGGTCGACGCCGAGCTCGTGCCGTCCGTCGAGACGTTCTGACCCGGCTCGTTAGGGTGGAACCATGGCAGTCGTGAAGATCAACGCGATCGACGTCCCGCCCGGCGCCGGCGAGGAACTGGAGAAGCGGTTCGCGGCCAGGGCCGGCGCGGTGGAGAACTCCCCCGGCTTCCTCGGCTTCGAGCTGCTCCGCCCGGTCGCCGGGGAGAACCGCTACTTCGTCTACACCCGCTGGGAGACGGAGGAGGCGTACCAGGCATGGGCGCAGGGGCCGTCCCGGGCCGCGCACGCCGGCGGCGAGGGCGGCGAGCCCCGCAAGCCGGTCGCCACCGGCGCCACGCTGCTGGAGTTCGAGGTCGTGCAGCACGTCCCCGGCAAGGGCTGACCACACCTCCTTCCGAGCGGCGGTGAGTCGTTGCCGGGCGTCAACTCCACAGGCGCGCTGGGGTACACGCCCGCTCGGCCGCCTCCCCGCCAGCGCCTACGAACTTGATGACGTAGATGCATCGCCCGCCGCCGGACCGGCCTGAGTCATCCACGTCATCAAGTTCCCAGCGGCTCGTGGAGCATTCCGGGCCCGCCAGCGACGGTGCGAATCTCGGGCCGCGCGCGGACCGTCAGGATCCACGGCGTCAGGGGCTTCGGGTGTCGAGCAGGGAGGCGAAGGCGATCACGTTGTCCTGGTAGCCGGTGCGGCCGCCCACCCAGTCGCCGCCGCAGGTGATCAGCCGCAGCTCGGCCGGGCCGGACTCGCCGTAGACGCGGTCGGCGGGGAGGTTGGCCTTGTCGAAGTACTCGACGGTGTCGACCTTGAAGGCGGCCACGCTGCGGTCCGACCGGGTCACCTCGATCCGGTCCCCCGGCTTCAGGTCGTGCAGCCGGTAGAAGACGGCCGGCCCGCTCTTGGTGTCCACGTGCCCCACGATGATCGCCCGGCCGGGGTCACCGGGCACCGCCCCGCGGTTGTACCAGCCGGTCTGGTTGTGCTCGGTCAGCGGCGGGACGGCGATCGAGCCGTCCCGCGCCTGGCCGACCGGGGTCACCGGGGCGGTGACCTTGATGGCCGGCACGGCGAGGCGAACCGGGAGGCTGGCCGGCTCCCGTACCCGGGCCGGCTCGGTGGTGCGCCGGCTGGGCCCGGTCGCCGCGTCGGCCCAGTCGAACGGCCCGGCGGTCCGGCCCAGCCCGGCCCCGGTGGCGAAGACGCCGACCAGCACCAGCAGCACGGCGAGCGGCGCCGACCACGGGCTGCGGCCGGTGGCCCGGGCCGGCCGGGTGGCGGGCTGAGGGGTGGGGTTCGCGGCCATGGCGGGGCTCAGCGCCGGGCGGCGCCACGGAGGATGCGGGGCTGCCGGCGGGACGCGACCACGCCGACCACCGCGCCGGCCACGGTCAGCGCGAGCCCGACCGGCACCAGCAGCCCGCCGAACCCGCGCCCGGCGGTGCCGCCGAAGCCGGTCGCCGGCCCGCGGCTCGGCTGCACCCGCTCGACCACCTGGAGCATGGTCGACGCGGTCTGCCCGGCAGGGCACTCCAGCTTGACCCGGTAGTTGCCGGGACGGGTGCGGTCCCGGACCATCGGCGAGGCGGTGAGCAGGCCGTGCTGCGGCTGCACCTGGATCCGGCCGAACGCGTCGGAGACGACGGTGGCCGGCACCGAGTTGTCCCGGCAGCTCGCCCGGATGCCGACCAGGAAGCCCGCCTCGACGGTGCTCGGGGTGACCTCCACGAAGATGACGTCGGCGGGCGACGGCTGCGTCTCCGGCTGGCCCGGCACCGGCTCGGCGGCGGGCAGAAAGGCAGCGGGCAGGTAGGCGGCGGGCGGGCCGGCCTGGGCGGGCACCGCGCCGACCAGCGGGGCGGTGCACGCGGCGGCCGCGGCCAGCAGCGCCGCACGTCCCGTGACTGACACCATGCCCCCTCCCGGCCTCAGCGGTGGCGCGCCACCCGTCCTGCCGTACGGGATGAATCCTCTCACCCCGGGCCGCCCATCACATCCGATCCGCTCCGGCGGTCGCGTACGCTCGGATCGCTGTGACCACCACCGACTTCAGCGCCGCGCCGCCGGCCCACGCCGCCCGTATCCGCACCTTCCACCCGCGTCGCGGGCGGATGAGCGACCGGCAGCGCGACGCGCTGGCCCGGCTCTGGCCCGCGTACGGCCTGGAGATCGACGACCTGGACGGGCCGTGCGATCCGGCGGCGCTGTTCGGACGGCGGGCGCCGCTGGTGCTGGAGATCGGCTCCGGCATGGGCGACGCCACCGCGGCCATGGCGGCCGCCGACCCGGACCGACACTATCTGGCGGTTGAGGTGCACACGCCCGGAATCGCCAACCTGCTCGAACTGGTCGAACGGCACGATCTGGGCAACGTGCGGGTGGCCAAGGGCGACGCGCTGGACCTGGTCCGGGCCATGCCGGAGGGCTGCCTGGACGCGGTGCACGTCTTCTTCCCGGACCCGTGGCCGAAGGCCCGCCACCACAAGCGGCGGATCATCCAGCCGGCGCACGTGGCGTTGCTGCGCTCCCGGCTGGTCCCCGGCGGGACGCTGCACTGCGCGACGGACTGGGCCGAGTACGCCGAGTCGATGCGGGAGACGCTGACCGCCGACCCGGAGCTTGTCGACGTGCACGGCGGCTGGGCGCCCCGTCCGGCGCACCGGCCGGTGACCAAGTTCGAGCGGCGGGCGCTGACCGCCGGGCGGGAGATCTTCGACCTGGTCCATCGGCGGCGCTGAACCCGGTTGGCGCGGCGGCCCATGATCCAGGCACGATGGGAGCGCCATGACTCTCACCGCCGCGCTGCCGAAGAGCGCCGACCCCGACACCCTCTACGACGCGTTCGCCGGCTGGGCGTCCGAGCGCGGTCTCGACCTCTACCCCCACCAGGAGGAGGCGGTCATCGAGATCGTCTCCGGCGCGAATTTGATCATGAATACGCCGACCGGCTCGGGCAAGAGCCTGGTGGCGATCGCCGCGCACTTCGCCGCGCTGGCCGACGACCGGACCACCTTCTACACCGCGCCGATCAAGGCGCTGGTCTCGGAGAAGTTCTTCGCCCTCTGCGAGGTCTTCGGCGCCGAGAACGTCGGCATGCTCACCGGCGACGCCAGCGTCAACGCCGACGCCCCGATCATCTGCTGCACCGCGGAGATCCTGGCCAACCTGGCGCTGCGTGAGGGCGCCCGGGCCGACGTCGGCCAGGTGATCATGGACGAGTTCCACTTCTACGCCGAGCCGGACCGGGGCTGGGCCTGGCAGGTGCCGCTCATCGAGCTGCCGCAGGCCCAGTTCATCCTGATGTCCGCGACGCTCGGCGACACCACCCGCTTCGTCGACGACCTGACCCGGCGCACTGGGCGGCCGACCGCCGTCGTGCGCTCGGCCGAGCGGCCGGTCCCGCTCCTCTTCTCGTACGCGATGACGCCGCTGCACGAGACCCTCGAGGAGCTGCTGGCCACCAAGCAGGCCCCGGTCTACGTCGTGCACTTCACCCAGGCCGCCGCGCTGGAGCGCGCGCAGGCGTTGATGAGCGTGAACGTCTGCACCCGGGCCGAGAAGGACATGATCGCCCAGGCGATCGGCAACTTCCGGTTCACCTCGGGCTTCGGCAGGACGTTGTCCCGGCTGGTCCGGCACGGCATCGGCGTGCACCACGCCGGCATGCTGCCCAAGTACCGCCGTCTCGTGGAGACCCTGGCCCAGGCGGGGCTGCTCAAGGTCATCTGCGGCACCGACACCCTCGGCGTCGGCATCAACGTGCCGATCCGCACCGTGCTCTTCACCGGCCTGTCGAAGTACGACGGCACCCGGACCCGGCTGCTCAAGGCCCGCGAGTTCCACCAGATCGCCGGCCGGGCCGGGCGGGCCGGCTTCGACACCCTGGGCCGGGTCGTCGTGCAGGCCCCCGAGCACGTCATCGAGAACGAGAAGGCCCTCGCCAAGGCGGGCGACGACCCGAAGAAGCGCCGCAAGGTGGTGAAGAAGAAGCCGCCGGAGGGCTCGATCGGCTGGGGGGAACCGACCTTCCAGCGCCTCGTCGAGGCCGAACCGGAGCCGCTGACCTCCAGCTTCCAGGTCAGCCACTCGATGCTGCTCAACGTCATCGGCCGCCCCGGCGACGCGTTCGCCTCGATGCGGCACCTGCTCACCGACAACCACGAGGACCCGGCCGCCCAGCGCCGGCACATCCGCCGGGCCATCGCCATCTACCGGGCGCTGCGGGCCGGCGGCGTGGTCGAGGAGCTGCCCGAGCCGGACGAGCAGGGCCGGCGGGTCCGGCTCACCGTCGACCTCCAGCTCGATTTCGCGCTCAACCAGCCGCTCTCCCCGCTCGCCCTGGCCACCGTCGAGCTGCTCGACCGGGAGTCCCCGTCGTACGCGCTCGACGTGCTCAGCGTGATCGAGTCGATCCTGGACGACCCGCGCCAGGTGCTCTCCGCGCAGCAGTTCAAGGCCCGCGGCGAGGCGGTCGCCGCCATGAAGGCCGAGGGCATCGAGTACGAGGCCCGCCTGGAACTCCTCGACGAGGTGACCTGGCCGAAGCCCCTGGCGGAGCTGCTGGAGTCGGCGTACGAGATGTACCGGCAGGGCCACCCCTGGGTCGCCGACCACCAGCTCTCCCCCAAGTCCGTGGTCCGCGACATGTACGAGCGCGCCATGACGTTCACCGAGTACGTCCAGTTCTACGGGCTCTCCCGCTCCGAGGGGCTGGTGCTGCGGTACCTCGCGGACGCGTACAAGGCGCTGCGGCAGACGGTCCCCGAGGACGCCCGGACCGAGGAACTGACCGACCTCATCGAGTGGCTGGGCGAACTGGTGCGCCAGGTCGACTCCAGCCTGATCGACGAGTGGGAGCGGCTGCGCAACCCGTCCGACGTCGCCGAGGTGGCCGCCTCGCTGGACGACCGGCCGCCGGCGGTCACCCGCAACGCCCGGGCGTTCCGGGTGCTCGTGCGCAACGCGCTGTTCCGCCGGGTCGAGCTGGCCGCGCTGCGCCGCTGGGACCTGCTCGGGGAGCTCGACGGCGAGAACGGCTGGCACGCCGACGCGTGGGCGGACGCGCTGGAGCCGTACTTCGAGGCGTACGACTCGATCGGGGTGGGGCCGGACGCGCGCGGGCCGGCGCTGCTGATGATCGAGCAGGGCCGGGAGCGGTGGACCGTACGCCAGATCCTGGACGACCCGGAGGGCGACCACGACTGGGGCATCAGCGCCGAGATCGACCTCGCCGCCTCCGACGAGACGGGGGCGGCGGCCGTCCGGATCACCGACGTCGGACAGCTCTGAGTCCGTACACGACGCGGGGGTGGTCCGGGGAAACCGGTCCACCCCCGCGTCGTCGGCGGATCAGTCGCGCGGGGCCTGGAAGGCGACGCGGCGACGGCGGAACATGACGAACAGCACCGCGCCGGCCGCGAGCACGGCGGCGCCGACACCGGCGAGCGCGACGGCCGGGGCGCCGGTGACCGGCAGGCCGCCACCGGAGCCACCGCTGCCGTCACCGGAGCCGCCCTCGGCACCGGTGATGACGATGCGGGCGGTGTTGTTCGCCGGGTTGGACTCGGTGGAGGAGGTGGCACCGTTGACCACGATCGTCCCGTCGGTGCCCGGAGCTGACTTGATCTTCAGCTTGACGGTGGACTTGATCCGGCCGTAGCCGGACGCGACGCTGGGGAACTCGCTCTCGAAGTTGCAGCGCAGCTTCGCCGATTCCGGCAACTGCTTGCCCGGGGTGCCGTCGGTGTAGCACCACTCGGCGGGCAGCAGCACCGTGCCGCTCGGCGCGGTGATGACGACGCCGGGGCCGCCGCCGTCCGACGGGCCGTTGTTCACGACCTCGTAGGCGAGGTCGACCGTCTGCCCGACGGTGCCCTTCACCGGCGGGGCGGTGACGGCGACGTCGAGCGTGTTCTTCTTGGTCCAGAACTGGACGTCGGCGTAGTTGTCGGACTCGTCGAGCTCACGCTCCACGACGGACCGCTTGGCGAGGCCCGCCGCCACGGCCTTGGCGTGCAGCTTCTCGGCGGCGGCGGCGAACGACGGGCCGGTGCCCTTGGTGGCGGCGACCTTCTTCGCCGCCTCCGCCTCGCCGGCGAGGGCCGTGCTGAAGGCGGCGTAGTTCTCGGCCGGACCGGGCAGGTTGCGGCCGAACGTGATGTTGAACAGCGACGCGCCGGTCTCGTCGTCGAACAGCAGCAGCCCCTCGCCGGGCTTGAGCGTCAGCGGCACCGTGCAGGTGACCTGGCTCGGCCCGTACACGTAGGGCGCGCCGATGTCCTTCGGGTAGTAGTCGACGTAGGTGCAGTCGCTGTACCGCTCGACGAAGGTGGCGCCGGTGGGCAGGTCGACCCGGACCGTGAAGTCCGTCGCGGGGCTGTCGCCCTCGTTCAGGACACCGCTGTAGAGCGGGACGCGGTCGCCCGCGCCGACCGGGTGCGCCTTGTCGTTCAGATTGTCGGCGGCGGCGACCAGGTCGGGGCCCGACGCGACCACGGTGACCGGGAACGAGGTGGTGTTGTCGCCGGGGTTGGCGTCGTCCTCCGCGCCGGCGATGGTGACCGTGACCGAGCCCGCGTCGCCCGGCGTGGCGCCCGTGCGGCTGGCCAGCGACACCGGGTAGACGTTGGTGACCTGCCCGGCCGCGAGGCTGCCGACCGCGCAGGTGACCTTTGCGTCGGCGAGCTTGCAGGTGTCGTCCCAGTCCGACACGGAGGCGGTGACCGCGTCGGACAGCTTGCTCAGGTCGAGGGTGACGGTCACCGCGGTGGCGTCGGCCTCGCCGTAGTTGTACACGTACATGCCGATGGTGGTGCCGCTGTTGTCGACCTCCGCGACCGGGTCACGGTCGAACGAGACGGAGAGATCGGGCAGCGCGTCCGCCGCGTGCGCCGGGGCGGAGAAACCGAACAGCGCGGTCGTCGCCAGCAGCGCCGCGCCGACGGCGAGGCGGGGCCAACGGGCCGTGAGGGATGTCATGTGTGCTCCGGAGAAGAACGAAGGAAGCACGCACTCTAATTGATGATCAGCAACCGCGATGTCCCGTCTGAAGAGGCGGCTCCGGACCCCTGGGCGATGTCAGACCCGTCGATTAGAATGTATGTACTAATCGAGCTGCTTGACCTGGGAGGATGCTCGTGACCGCGCCCACCTCCGCCACCCCTGTCACCCCCTACGCGACCCTCCTCGGGTTCACCCGCTACGTGGACCGCACCGGGCCCACGAAGGCCACCTTCGTGGGCGGCCTGCGCAGGCAGCGGGCGAGCCGGCACGGGTTCAATCCGCACGGCCAGTTCGTCAAGGCGCTCAAGGCCGACGTCGCCTTCCACACCGGCGGCACGCACCTGGCCCAGGTGGCCGACCTGGTCAAGCCGCGCTGGCGCCCGCTCTACGAGGCGCTGGTGCCCGGTGCGACCACGTGGCTGCACTCGCTCGGCGAGCCGGCCGGCGTCGACCTGGCGCAGACCCGCGACGCGCTGGCCATGCTGGGTGACCTGCCCGTGAAGATCAACCCCCAGTTCGGCGTGCGCTACGCCGACGGCCACGCCGAGGCGATCCGGCTGCACTTCGACGAGGCCCCGCCCAGCGAGGAGACCACCCTGGCCACGTTGCACCTGATGACCCGGCACATGGACGCGGTCCTGCCGCACGCCGAGCCGGTGCTCGTCGACGTCCGGCGCGGCGAGTCCCACCGGATGCCGGCCGACGTCAAGCCGGAGCAGGTCGAGCAGTGGCTGGCCGGCGAGGCCGCGGCGTTCCGCGCCATCTGGTCCACGGCCGCCTGACCCGACCCGCACCCCCAACGAGCGGCTGCCCCTCCCCGGGCAGCCGCTCGTTCGTGTGCAGGCGGCGCAAGTCACCTGTTCCTCCCTCTTTCGGGAAGATACGGGGCGTATGTGAGCGAATGTCGGGAAGCTTGGTTCATGAGAGTGCCTCGCGCCACGGCACGGCCGACCGCCGGCATGTCCACCGCCAACCGCGCTCGGCTGGCCGTCTTCGCCCTGCTCACGGTCGCGGCTGCGGGCGTCGGCACGCCGCTGCCCGCGGTCCTCGCGCTCGCCGCCGTCACGGCGCTGATCCCGGTCGCCGACGCGCTGGACCGGGCTCCGGTTCCCGAGCCGGAGCGCCGGTGGGAACCCGAGCGCGAGCGCGAGGCCGCCTGATCCGTCCGCCCGCCAGGGAGCACACCGTGGTCACGAACGACATCACCATCGCGTCACCGCTGCAGACCGCCCGTGCCCGCGGCCGGCTGCGGGGCCGCCTCATCCTGCTCGGACCGGCCTTCGTGGCCGCGGTCGCCTACGTCGACCCGGGCAACTTCGCCACCAACTCCACGGCCGGCGCGCGCTACGGCTACCTGCTCGTCTGGGTCGTCGTGGCGGCGAACCTGGCCGCCATGCTGGTGCAGACGCTCACCGCCAAGCTCGGCCTGGCCACCGGACGCAGCCTGCCCGAGCTGTGCCGCGAGCACCTGCCCCGGCCGGTCAACCGGATCATGTGGGTCCAGGCCGAACTGGTGGCCATGGCCACCGACCTGGCCGAGGTGATCGGTGGCGCGGTCGCCCTGCACCTGCTCTTCGGCATCCCGCTGCTGGCCGGCGGCCTGATCGTCGGCGCGGCCGCGTTCGCCGTCCTGGCGCTGCGCTCGCGCGGCTTCCGGGCCTTCGAGATCGCCATCGCCGTGCTGCTCGGCGTGATCGTCCTGGCCTTCGCCGTCAACCTGCTCAGCGCGCAGCCCGACGTGTCCGCCGCGGCCGGCGGGCTGCTGCCCCGGATGCACAGCACCGACAGCATGCTGCTGGCCGCCGGCATCCTCGGCGCGACGGTGATGCCACACGTCATCTACGTGCACTCCGCGCTGACCCCGAACCGCATCCCGGCGGCCGACGAGGCCGAGCGGCGGGTCGTGGCGAAGGGCCTGCGTACCGACGTGCTGCTCGCCCTGAGCACCGCCGGGGCGGTGAACCTCGCCATGCTGCTCGTCGCGGCGGCCACCTTCCACGGCAGCGCGATCCCCGGCACCGACACCCTGGAGGGCGTCCACGCCGGGCTGGCCGGCGCCCTCGGCGCGGTGGCGGCGCTCGGCTTCGCGGTGGCGCTGCTGCTCTCCGGGCTGGCCTCGACCAGCGTCGGCACCTACGCCGGCGAGGTCATCATGCAGGGCTTCCTGCGCCGCCGCGTCCCCCTCGCGGTGCGCCGGCTGGTCACCCTGCTGCCGGCGCTGCTGGTGCTCGCCGTCGGCGTGGACCCGACCCGGGCCCTGGTGCTGTCGCAGGTGGTGCTGAGCTTCGGCATCCCGTTCGCGCTGATTCCCGTGGTGGCCTTCACCCGCCGCCGGGACCTGATGGGCGGCCTGGTCAACCGCCCGGCCACCACCGCCGCCGCGTCGGTGATCACCGCCCTGGTGGTGGCGCTCAACCTGTTCCTGCTCTGGCAACTCGTCGCCTGACCCGGCGAGGTCGCGCCGGTGGCCCGACGGCGAAGCCGAGCGCGCTCGTCGCCGCCCAACGGTGTTGTCGAGCACCACGGTCACCTGGGCCAGGCAGAGCACGGCCAGGAGCCACCAGCGGTACCGCAGGACGGCCGGCGCGACCGGGGCCGCGAGGACGCTCATCGGGCGTACGGCGCGAGGGGGTTGGTCAGCGTCCCGACGAACTGGAGCGCCGCCGACGGGTCCGCCAGGTCGACCATCTGCTGGTTGTTGCGCAGTTGCAGCCGGTTGAGGCAGGAAAGCGCGAACTCCGGGGCGAACAGGTCGTGCCGGCCGGCCAGGTGCGGCACCGACTCCGTGTAGGCGCGGACGCACCTGGCCACGGTCCGCCAGAAGGTCTCCTCGTCGAGGATCCCCTCGGTGGCGAGGATCGCGTTGAGGTGGCGCAGGAACGAGTCGAACACGTCGGTGAAGACGCAGAGCACCTTCTCGTCCTCGGGCACGGCGGCGCGGATCCGGCGCACCGCCTCCGGCAGGTCGGCCGCCGGGTCCATCACCACGATCTCCTCGGCGATGTCCTTGAAGATCACCCGCTCCACCACGTCGCCGTGGAGCACCAGGATGACGTTCTCGCCGTGCGGCATGAACGCCAGGTCGTACGCGTGCAGCGCGTGCAGCACCGGCACCAGGTAGGCGTCCAGATAGCGGCGCAGCCAGTCGGCCGGGTCCAGCCCGGAGCCGGCGATGAGGGTACCGGCGAACGAGCGACCGGCGCGGTCGACGTGCAGCAGCGACGCCATGGTGGCCAGTCGCCGGCCCGGCTGGAGCCCGGGCACGGGGCTCTCCCGCCAGAGCGCGGCGAGCATCTTCCGGTAGGGCGAGTACCGGTCGGTGGCCGCCTCGAACTGCCGGTGCCGGTAGCCGATGGCGGCCCGCTCGCGGATGATCGACAACCCGGTACGCGCGAACACCGGGTCGGCGGCGATCAGGCCGGCCAGCCAGTCGTTGATGGCCGGGGTGTGCTCCATGTACGCGGCGGACAGCCCGCGCATGAAGCCCATGTTGAGCACCGACAGCGCGGTCTTCACGTAGTGCCGGTTCGGGTCGGTGACGTTGAAGAAGGTGCGCACCGACTGCTGGGCCAGGTGCTCGTCCGGCCCCTCCCCGAGCGGCACCAGGTGCCGGCGGGCCACCTCGCCGGCGAAGGTGACCGCCAGCTTGTGCCACCACTGCCACGGGTGCACGGGCAGCAGCAGGTAGTCGCCCGGGTCGAGGCCGAGCCCGGTGAGGGTGCGGGCGAACCCGGCCAGGGTCTCGTCGCCGAGTTCGGCCCGGACGTGGGTGTCGTAGTCCAGGTCGGCGGCGCAGGTGAACATGGTGTGGTCGCGGTGGGCGGCGAGCCAGAGCAGCCGGACCGGCCGGCCGGCCTCCGGGGCGTACCGGTGGTGGTCGTGCACGCCCCAGCCGATCCGGCCGCTGTTGGCCACGAAGCACGGGTGGCCCTCGGTCATCGCCGTCTCGATCTGCTGGAAGTCGGCATCGACCAGCTCGGCTGCCGTCGGCTCGGGCCGGGCCAGCTTGTAGGCGAGCCCGGCCAGCGTGGAGGTGATCTCCTCCAGGTAGACCGGCAGGACGGCCTCGGTGAGGCCGAGGGCGCCGCGCAGCTCCAGGCAGAGGTCGACCGCGTCCAGCGGCGCCTCCCGCCCGTCGACGTGCCGGGTCAGGCCGGCGGGGTCGATCCACCAGTGGTTCAGGCTGAGCCGCCGGGCGGCGAAGCGGTACTCGACGGCGCCGTCGTCGTCGCGTACCCGGTAGTGGCCGGAGCCCAGGGGCTCGGGGGTGATGAGCCGTTCGTGGGCGAACTCGGCCAGGGCCTTGCGGACCAGCCGGCGGTTGGCGGCGGCCCAGAGGTCGGGGGTGAGGTGGTCGACGGCGGCGGAGGGGGTGGTCACGCGGCGTACCTCTCAACGGGTGGCGAGGAACTGCTCTCGGGTGCAGACGCTGAGCAGGGCGGTCTTCTCGGGCTTGGCGATCGGGCCGACGACGCGGAAGCCGACGGCCGCGTTCAACGCGTGCACGGCGGTGTTGCGCACGTCGGGTTCGACCACCACCCGGCGGGTGGCCGGATCGGCGAAGAGCCAGTCCAGCACCGTGGTGATCACGGCGAGGGTGAAGCCGTGCACGGGCGTCTCGGCGGGCGCGCAGAGGAAGTGCATCCCGACGTCGCCCTCGGCCGCGTCGTAGAGGCCGGCCAGCTCGACCCGGGCCGGGTCGTAGCGCTCGGCCAGGAACGCGGGCCGGCCCCGCCAGCACCCGAGGTACGCTTCGTGGTGCGGGTTCTTGGCGATCCGCCGGTACTCCTCGGTCACCCGGGCCACGTCGGCGTCCTGCATCATCCAGAACACCGCCTTCGGGTGGGTGACCCAGCCGTGCAGCAGCGCGGCGTCAGCGTCCGGGCCGAGCGGGCGGAGGCTGAACTCACCGAGGCGCGGGTCGACCCGGCGGTACGGGGCCGCAGTCACGAGGCCACCCCGGCCGGCGCGCCGAACTCCTGGAAGGCGATGCTCTTCTCGATCGGGTAGTGCTCGCGGCCGGTCAGCTCGCGGATGATCCACGAGTTGCGGTAGGGGCCCATGCCCAGGTCGGGCGAGGTGACGCTGTGGGTGTGGGTGCCGGCGTTCTGGAGGAAGACGCCGCGCCCCGTGTGGTCGACGCTGTAGTTGCGGGCCACGTCGAAGCGCCCGTGGCCGTCGAAGCGGAGTCGGTCGCGGATCGGGTCGAGGAAGGCGGGCACCCGGTAGCGGTAGCCGGTGGCCAGCACCAGCCCCTCCGTCTCCAGGGCGAAGTCGCGGCCCTGCTCGACGTGGCGCAACCCCAGCGTGTACGTCCCGCGCGCCGGGTCGTACGCGGCGTCGGTCAGCTCGGTGTTGGTGAGCAGGCGGGTGGGCACCGGACCGCCGACGCTCTTCACGTAGAGCAGGTCGAAGATCGCGTTGATCAGCTCGGCGTCGATGCCCTTGAACAGCCCCTTCTGATCCGCCTCGAGGCGGTAGCGGGTGGGCTCGGGCAGGGCGTGGAAGTAGTCCACGTAGTCCGGGGAGGTCATCTCCAGGGTGAGCTTCGTGTATTCGAGCGGGAAGAAGCGCGGCGAGCGGGTGACCCAGTTCAGCCGGTAGCCGTGGGTGCCCATGTCGGCGAGCAGGTCGTGGTAGATCTCGGCGGCGCTCTGCCCGCTGCCGACCACGGTGATGCTCCGCTTGCCGCGCAACGCCGCCCGGTGCTCCCGGTACCGCGAGTTGTGGATCATGTCGCCGCCCAGCCCCGCGCAGGCCGGTGGGACGTGTGGCGGGGTGCCGGTGCCGAGCACCAGCCGGCGGGCCCGGTGGGTGACCTCGCGGCCGCCGACCCGGGCGTGCACCACGTACCGGTCGTCCGTGGGGTCGTGCTCGACGGCGGTGACCTCGTGTCCGAACCGGACGCTCGGCAGCCTCGCGGCGGCCCACCGGCAGTACGCGTCGAACTCGCTGCGCAGCGGAAAGAAGCTCTCCCGGATGTAGAACGGGTAGAGCCGGCCGGTCTCCTTGAGGTAGCTGAGGAAGGAGTACGGCGAGGTCGGGTCGGCCAGCGTGACCAGGTCGGCGAGGAACGGCGTCTGCAGGTGGGCGGTCTCCAGCAGCATGCCGGGATGCCAGTCGACGTCGTCGCGGGCCTCCAGGAAGAGGCCGTCGAGGTCGGCGATCGGGGCGGTCAGGCAGGCCAGGCCGAGGTTGTACGGGCCCAGCCCGACGGCGATGAAGTCGTGGGTCGACATGGGTTCTCCAGGGCGGGCGGTCAGCCGACCGGGCAGGTCAGCTCGTCGGCGGTGCGGGTGCGGGCGTACCAGCCGGCGTGTCCGGCGATCAGGTCGAGGACCGCGGCGACGTCGTCCCCGGTGGTCTCGGGGTTGAGCAGGGTGAACTTCAGGTGGTGGGCGTCGTCGACCCGGGTGCCGGCGACGAGCGCGGCGCCGGAGGCGGCGAGCGCCTCGCGGGCGTACAGGTTGGCGTCGTCCACGAGGTCGGCGGCCAGGCCGGCGGGGCGCCAGCGGAACACCAGGGTGCTCAGCGCCGGCCGGGTCACCACCTCGAAGCGTGGGTCGGCGTCGAGCAGGCGCCAGGCCTCGCCGGCCCGGTCGACCACCTCGTCGAAGAGCGCGCCGACCGCGTCCGCGCCCATGATCCGGAGGGTGAGCCAGAGCTTCAGGGCGTCGAAGCGGCGGGTGGTCTGGAGGCTCTTGTCGACCTGGTTGGGGATGCGCTGCTCGACGGCGCGCGCCGGGTTCAGGTAGTCGGCGTGCCAGGTGGCGTGCCGCAGCGTCCGGCCGTCGCGCACGAGCACGGCGCTGGAGCTGACCGGCTGGAAGAAGGACTTGTGGTAGTCGACGGTCACCGAGTCGGCCCGCTCGATGCCGTCGAGCAGGTGCCGGCGGGTCGGTGAGACCAGCAGCCCGCACCCGTACGCGGCGTCGACGTGCAGCCACACGCCGGCCGCCGCGCAGATGTCGGCGACCTGCGGCAGCGGGTCGATGCTGCCGAAGTCGGTGGTGCCGGCGGTCGCGACGACGGCCATCACCAGCAGCCCGTCCGCCCGGCAGCGGGCGATCTCGCGGGCGAGCGCGTCGGGGCGCATCCGCCGCTGCGCGTCGGTGTCGACGGTGCGCACCGCGTCCGGGCCGAGGCCGAGCAGGCGGGCCGCCTTCTGCACGCTGAAGTGGCCGGCGGCCGAGGTGAGCACCCGGAGCCGGGACAGCGCCTCGGGTCCGGGGCGCAGGCCGGCGCGCATCCGGGCCTCCTCCCGGGCCAGCAGCAGCGCCTGAAGGTTGGAGTGCGTCCCGCCGCTGGTGAACACCCCGTCGGCGGCGGCTCCGAGCCCGATCCGCCCGGCCGTCCAGTCGATGAGCCGGCGCTCGATGAGCGTGCCGCCGGCGCTCTGGTCCCAGGTGTCCAGCGAGGAGTTGACCGCGCTGAGCACCGCCTCGCCGAGCAGCGCCGGGATCACGACCGGGCAGTTCAGGTGGGCCAGGTAGCGGGGATGGTGGAAGTAGACGGCGTCGCGCAGGTAGACGTCGTGCAGTTCGTCGAGGGCCGCGCCGGGGTCGCCGAGCGGCCGGTCGAGGTCGACGGCCGCGACGCGCGGGGCGAGGTCGTCCGGGCCGATCCCGGTGAACGGCCGGTCCGCGGTCGCCACCCGGTGGGCCACCCGCTCGATGCCCTCGGCCAGCACGGCGCGGTAGCGGTCCAGCGAGCGGGCGGTGAACAGGTGATCCCGGGCGGCGGCCGGGCCGGCGCCGGCCGAGGGGGCCGGAACGGTTGCTCCGGGCAGGCTCATGGGCAGTCCTCAGTGGTCGGAATCGGACACGGCGGCGACGTGCGAGGGCACGGGCGGTCCGGAGTTGATCGCAGTTTAGGTTAGCCTAACCTAACTTGCCAGGTCGACAGCTCGGGTGACGTAGAGCGTGGTCAGCGCGCCCAGGCGGCCGGTCACCGGGCGCTCCAGTAGCCCAGCGAGGTCACCTGGCGCTTCCCCACACCCAGGGTGCGGCGCAGGTGCCGGGTGATGTCCCGGGTGCTCGCCGCCTCGGCGGCCACCCAGTAGTGCGCGTCGCCGGCGGCCGGCAGCGCGTCCCGGACGGTCTGCACCAGGCTCTCGCCGTCGGCGCCGCGCGGGATCCAGGTGACCTCGTGGTGATCCCGGGCGCGCGGCGCCAGCGCCCGCTCGCCGTCGTGGGCGTACTCCAGCCAGACCGTGGCCGGCACCTCGGCGGCGGCGTCGAGCAGGCTGTTCACCGCCGGCAGCGAGGCGGCGTCGCCGACCAGGTAGAGGTGGTGCGGGGCGGGCTCGGGCAGGGCGAACCCGCTGCCCTGCATCGTGGCCTCGATGGTGTCGCCGGCGGACGCGGCCTCGGCCCAGCGGGCCGCGCACCCGTCATGCAGGGCGAACTCCAGGTGGAACCGGCCGGTGGCGGGATCGGGGTCGACCAGGGTGTACGCCCGCTGGTGCGGCTTGCCGTCGTTGTCGAACCAGAGCCGGATCCACATGGTCGGGTGCACGCCGCAGGCGTCCAGCAGGCCGCCGCCGTCCAACAACAGTCGCCGGTACCGGTCGCCGACCGGCTCGGTGTCGAGCACGGTGAGCGGGAAGTTCCGCCCGCCCATGGCCCGGAGCACCAGTGCTTCCCAGTTCCGCTTCACCCTGACCCCTCCAGTAAGGTTTGCCTTAGTTAGGGGAGGGTAACCTAAGTTGATGTTCACGATGTGGCCGGCCGATGACGTGTCCGCGACGGCCCGCCCGTGACCGGCATCCGGCGTGACGCCTGGGGTGTACCCCAGCTGTGGGGGAACACCGTCGACGAACTGGCCCGGCTCCAGGGCCGGGCGGCCGCGCTGGACCGGGCCTGGCAGATCGAGGTCGAACGCTGGCGCGCCGAGGGCCGGCTGGCCGAACACCTCGGCCCCGCCGAGCTGGGCTGGGACCGGTTCGCCCGGCGGGCCCGCCTCGCCGACACCGCCGCCCGCTGCTTCCGGCGGCTCTCCCCCGCCACCAGGCGCTGGGTCACCGCGTACGCCGACGGGGTGAACACCGGGCTCGCCGAGGGCGCGGCGGGCGGACCCGAGTTCGCGGCGACCGGCTGTGCCCCCGGCCGGTGGCGGCCGTGGTCGCCGCTGGGCGTCTTCCTGGTCCAGCACATCCTCTTCGGCACCTTCCCCAACAAGCTCTGGCGGGCCCACGTCGAGGCCACCCTGGGCCCGGCGGTGAGCGGCCTGTTCGCGGTCGAGGGAGCGGGCGGCTCGGGCAGCAACGCCTGGGTGGTGCCCGGCGACCCGGCCGCCGGTCGCGGGCCGGTGCTGGCCGGCGACCCGCACCGGGTGCTGGAGCTGCCCGGCATCTACCAGCAGGTCCGGCTGGCCTGCCCCGAGTTCGACGTGCTCGGGTTCGCCTTCCCCGGCGTGCCGGGACTGCCGCACTTCGGCCACGCCGGCGAGGTGGCCTGGGCGGTCACCAACGCGATGGCCGACTACCAGGACGTCTACCGCGAACGGCTGCGCCGCGAGGGCGGGCGGGTGCTGGTCCGGGACGCCGACGGCTGGTTGCCCGCGCGCCACCACGTCGAGCGGATCCGGGTGCGCGGCGCCGCCCCCGAGCGCGTCGAGGTGATCGAGACCCCGCGCGGTCCGGTGGTCGACCACGACCGGCACACCGGTGAGGCACTGAGCCTGCGGGTCCCCGCCCGGGTCGAGGCGGACCTCGGCTTCGACGCGCTGCTGCCGCTGCTGCGGGCGCGGACCGCGGACGACGTCACCGAGGCACTGCGCGGCTGGGTCGAGCCGGTCAACAGCGTGCTGGTGGCCGACCGGCACGGCGGCGTACGCCAGCTCGTCGCCGGGCTGGTGCCGCTGCGCGACGACCGCTGCCGGTGGGTGCCGGTGCCCGGCTGGGAGCCGCGCTACCGGTGGTCCGGCCGGTACGCCGAGACCAAGCCGGTCGACGTGGCCGGGATCGCGGTGTGCGCCAACGACCGCCGCGACGACGTGGCCGACCTCGGGATCGACTTCGCGCCCCCGCACCGCGCCGCCCGGATCGGGGACCTGCTCGCCGCGGGTGTGCCGTCGGACGCCGTGCACGTCGACACCCGGCTGGCGGCCGGCCCGCTGCGGGCGGTGCTCGACCGGCTCGACCCGGCGGCACTCGACCCGGCCACGCGGGCACTGCGACGACGGCTGCTCGCCTGGGACGGCCGGATGACCGCCGACAGCACCGACGCGGGCGCCTGGGCCGCCTGGCGGACCGCGCTGGTCCGCCGGCTGCACGACCACCCCCGGCTGCGCCCGCTGCGCACCCCCGGCCGGTACGACGAACTGTTCGCGCCGTGGACCGACCCCCTCGCGCGGCTCGGCCACGCCCTCGACGGGCTGGTCAGCGGGGCGGACCGGCTCGGGGTGGACGTCGACGCGGCCGCCGCGGCGGCGCTGGCCGAGGTCGCGGCGGCCGGGCCGGTCCCGGCCTGGGGCACGCGGCACCGGCTGCACCCCGTGCACCTCGGCGCGGCGCCCGAGGTCGACGCCGCCGCGGCCGCGATGCGCGACCGGGTCGCCCTCGGTGGCGACACCGACTGCGTGCTGGCCACCTCCAGCATCCCCGGGGTCTCCGACGCCTGCCGGCGCGGCCCGGTGGCCCGCTACGTCTGGGACCTCACCGACCGCTCTCGCAGCCGCTGGGTGGTGCCGTTCGGCGCGTCCGGCCGCCCGGGCGACCCGCACTTCGACGACCAACTGCCGCGCTGGGCGGCCGGCGAGCTGATCCCGGTGCCCGGCGCGGACCTCACGCGAGAAGGAGACCCGTCATGACGTACCAGGAGAAGCTGCCCGACCTCGGCGAGCTGCGGCTCGTCCCGGTCGATCCGGCGGCGGACGCGGCGCTGCTGCACGGCTGGGTGACCCAGCCGTGGGCCCGGTTCTGGGGCATGGGCGGGCACACCGAGGCGGAGGTGCGGGAGGTCTACGTGTTCCTCGACCGGCTGGCCACGCACCACGCGTACCTGATCAGTCTGGACGGCACGCCGGTCGGCCTGTTCCAGACCTACCGGCCCGAGGCCGACCCGGTCGGCGAGCGCTACCCGGTACGCGCCGGCGACGTCGGGATGCACCTGCTGATCGCGCCCGGCCGGCAGCTCCCGGGCCTCACCTCGGCGGTCGGGCCGGCCCTGGCGCGCTTCCTCTTCACCGACCCGACGCGACTGCGCATCGTCGTCGAGCCGGACGTGCGCAACGAGCGCGCGCTGCGCCGGTTGGAGCGGGAGGGCTTCACCTTCGCCGCCGAGATCGAGATGCCGGACAAGCGGGCCCAGCTCGCCTTCCTCAGCCGCGAGCGGTTCGAGGCCGACCACCCGGCCTGACGACGGCAGCGCCCGCCCGGCACGGGGCCGGGCGGGCGCGGACGGTCGGTCGGCTCAGGCGGCCAGGTACTTCTCCAGGTCGTCCAGGATCTTGTTGGCGGCGCCGACGCCGATGCCGGTCATCCAGATCTCGTCGGAGACCACGTGCGCCTTGCCGGCCTGCACCGCGGACAGGCCCTTCCAGAGGCTGCCGGCCGTGACCTTCGCCTGCTCGGCGGCGGCCTTCTCGCCGTACGCGGTCACGAAGACCACGTCGCCGTCGACCTCGTTGACCCGCTCGGCGCTGACCAGGTCGAAGCGCTTGTCCTCCTTGCCCTCCAGCAGCTGCCGCTGGGGGCGGCCCAGGCCGGTGTCACCGATCACGATGCCGGAGAACGAGTCCGGGCCGTAGACCCGGATGTTGCCCGGGATGAAGCGCACGATGGACACCTTCCGCGACGAGGCGTCGCCGAGCTTCGCGCCGAAGTCCTTGGCCCGCTTCTCGTACGCGGCCAGCAGGTCCTTGGCCTGCTGCTCCCTGCCGAGCGCCTGGCCGTCGAGGAGGAAGTTCTCCTTCCAGGTGATGCCCACCTTCTCCGTGAACACGGTCGGGGCGATGGCGGACAGCTCGTCGTAGAACTTCTCCTGGCGGAACTTGCTGCCGAGGATCAGGTCCGGCTTGAGCGCGTTGATCGCCTCCAGGTCGGGCTCGGTGAGCACCCCGACCTCCTTGATGCCGGCGAGCTTGTCCTCGCCGAAGTAGGTGGGCCAGCTCTTCGCCTCGCCGGCGGTGGCCGCGCCGACCGGGGTGACGCCCAGCGACAGCGCGGTGTCGATCTTGTCGGTGTCGAGCACCACCACGCGCTTCGGCTCGGCGGGCACCTTGGTGGTGCCCATCGCGTGGGTGATCTCCCGGGTCTCCCCGGCGCTGGTGCCGGCGACGGGATCGCTCTCCCCGCAGGCGGTGAGGCCCACGCCGAGGGCGAGGGCCGCGGTGAGAGCGGCGGCGAGACGACGCATCAAGAGGGTCCTTTCAGTGACGGGTACGGGCCGGCGCGCGGTCAGGCGTCGCCGGCGGAGGCGCCGGCCGGGGCCGGCGTGGCGGCCGGAGCGGCCGTGGTGTGGGTGAGGGCGGGCACCACGAGCGGTGCGCCGGTGACCGGGCAGGGCACGACCACGCAGTCCAGCCCGAAGACGTCGCGGACCAGGTCGGCGGTGAGGATCTCGCGCGGCGGGCCGGCCGCGACCACCGCGCCGGCGCGCATGGCGACCAGGTGGTCGGCGTAGCGGGCGGCCTGGTTGAGATCGTGCAGCACGGCGACGACGGTCCGGCCGCGCTCGGCGCGCAGCCGGTGCAGCAGGTCCAGCACCTCGACCTGGTGCGCCAGGTCGAGGAAGGTGGTCGGCTCGTCCAGCAGCAGCGCCTCGGTGTCCTGGGCCAGGGTCATGGCGATCCAGACCCGCTGCCGCTGCCCGCCGGAGAGCGTGTCGACCGGCCGGTCGGCGAGCTCGGCCACGTCGGCCATCGCCATGGCCTCCTCGACGGCCCGGCCGTCCTCCGCGGACCACTGCCGCCACCACCGCTGGTAGGGCTGGCGGCCCCGGCCGACCAGGTCGGCCACGGTGATCCCCTCGGGCACCAGCGGGCTCTGCGGCAGCACGCCGAGCCGCCGGGCCACCTCGCGGGTGGGCAGGTCACGGATCGCCGTGCCGTCGAGCAGCACCGCGCCGCGGCGCGGGGTGAGCAACCGGGCCATGGTGCGCAGCAGGGTGGACTTGCCGCACGCGTTCGGGCCGACGATCACCGTGAACGCGTCGGCGGGCAGGTCGAGGTCCAGCCCGTCCAGCACGGTCCGGGCCTCGTAGCCGACGACCAGGTCGCGGGTGGACAGCATGGCGGTCACGACCGCCTCCCTCGGGTCCGCAGCAGCAGGAAGATCAGGTAGGGGCCGCCGATCGCCGCCGTGAGCACGCCGGCCGGGAGCTGGGTGGGGGCGAACAGCCGGCGGCCCGCCAGGTCGGCCAGCACCAGCAGCAGCGCCCCGAGCAGGGCGGCGCAGAGCAGCGGCGGCCGCTCCGCGCGGACCAGCCGCCGGGCCACCTGCGGGGCGACCAGCGCCACGAAGTCCACGGCGCCGACCTGGGCGGTGACAGTGGCGGCGGCCAGCACGCCGGTGGCGGCCAGCACGACCCGGCGGGCCACCGGGCGCAACCCGATGCCGCGGGCCGTGTCGTCGTCCAGCGCGGTGCTGCGCAGCGCCCAGCCGGCCCAGAGCAGCACGGGCAGCAGCGCAGCGAGCGTACCGGCGATCCAGGCCGCCTCGGTCCAGCCCTTGCCGGCCAGGGTGCCGATCAGCCAGAGCTGGGCGCGCAGCCCGTCGATCGGGTCGGCGGAGAGCATGACGACCTCGGTCAGCGCCCGGAGCGCGAACGCCACCGCCACGCCGGCCAGCACGAACCGCTGCGCGGCCAGGCCGTGCCGCGCGCCGAGGGCGAAGACCAGGACGGCCGCCACCAGGCCGCCGAGCAGCGCGGCCGGCGCCACCAGAACCGCTGCCGCGCCGCTGGTCAGCGCCACCGTGGCGGCCAGGCCCGCGCCCTGGGTGACGCCGATGACGTCGGGGCTGGCGAGCGGGTTGCGGGCCACACTCTGGATGAGGGTGCCGGCCACGCCGAAGGCCGCCCCGGCCAGCGCCGCGAGCACCGCGCGGGGCAGCCGCAGGTCGAGCACCACGAGGTCGTACGGGGTGCCGGCGCCGGAGAGCGCGCGCAGCACGTCGACCGGTGCCACGTAGGGCGTACCGAGCGAGAGACTGAGCACCACGGCGGCGGCGAGCAGCACGAGCAGCACGCCCGCGACCACCACCGGCCGCCGGCGCACCGGCACATGGAGCGGCCCGACCCGCAGCAGCGACCGCCCGGGCAGGGCGGTGGAGGAGGCGGTCATGCGGTCACGACCTTGGCGCGGCGGACCAGGAAGGCGAGCAGCGGGGCGCCGACCAGGGCGGTGATGATGCCGGCCGGGATCTCGCCGGGCGGGGCGACCAGCCGGCCGGCCACGTCGGCCCCGAGCACCAGAGCCGGCCCGAGCAGCCCGGCGACCAGCAGGGTCCACCGGTGGTCGGCGCCGACCAGGGCCCGGGCCAGGTGCGGCACGGCCAGCCCGACGAAGGCGATCGGCCCGGCGGCGGCCACCGCGGCGCCGGTGAGCAGCACCCCGCCGACCCCGGCGGCGAGGCGGACCAGGGCGATCCGGTGGCCGAGGCCGCGGGCGACGTCGTCGCCGAGCGCGAGCGCGTCCAGCCCGCGGGCGGCCAGCGCCGCGAGGGCCGTGCCGGCGAGGACGAACGGGAGCACCTGCCCGGCGACGCCGACGTCCCGGCCGGTGAGGCCGCCGACCACCCAGAACCGGTACTCCTCGAAGGTGCGGGCGTCGATGCTGAGCAGCGCGTACACGACGGCGCCGAGACCGGCGTCGAGCGCCGCGCCGACCAGCGCGAGGGTGACCGGGCTGGCGCCCTCGCGGGTGCGGTTGGCGACGGCGAAGACCAGCAGCCCGGCGAGCAGCGCGCCGGCGATGCCGAACCAGACGTACCCGGTGAGCGTGCTCACGCCGAAGACGGCGATGGCCAGCACCACCCCGAGGGACGCCCCGGCGCTGACCCCGAGGATGCGCGGCTCGGCGAGCGGGTTGCGGGTGACGGCCTGGAAGAGCACCCCGGCCAGGGCCAGGGCGACCCCGACGACCAGCCCCAGGGCGGTGCGTGGCAGCCGCAGCTCGCGGACCACGGTGGTGGCGTCGCCGCCGTCCGGTGAGACCAGGGCGTGCCACACCTGGTCGACGGGGAGGTGGCGGCTGCCGAGCGCCAGGCTGGCCAGCAGCGCGACGACGAGGAGGAGCGCCGCCGCCAGGGTGACCGCGAGGCGGCGGGTCGCGCCGCGGCGGGTGGGGGCGTCGGCCCGGGCGGGCCGGACGGCGACGGTGGTCACAGGGGTTGCTCGCCTCTCGGATTAGGTACGCCTTACCTTAACCGAGCTGGTTAGGCACGCCTAACTCGGCTTTGTCGATGTGCGGCTTGCAGCTCCGCCGGGGGGAGGCGGCAGGGTGGGCGGCATGGACGGTGCGACGCACTACTCGATCGGCGACCTGGCCCGGCGGACCGGGTTGCCGGTGAAGACGATCCGCTTCTGGTCCGACCGCGGGATCGTGCCGCCGACCGGCCGCGGCCCGACCGGGCACCGCCGCTACGGCACCGCCGCGCTGGCCCGCCTGGAGCTGGTCCGGACCCTGCGTGAGCTGGGCGTCGACCTGCCGACGGTGCGCCGGGTGGTGGAGCGGGAGGTCGGGCTGCCCGAGGTCGCCGCGGCGCACGCCGACGCGCTGGCCACCCAGATCCGGGTGCTGCGCCTGCGCCGCGCCGTGCTGACCGTGGTGGCCCGGCGCGGGTCCACCGCCGCCCAGGCCGAACTCCTGCACCGGCTGGCCGGGCTCGCCGAGGCGGAGCGGCGGCGGCTGGTCGACGGGTTCCTGGACGGGGCGTTCGGCGGCCTGACCGATCCGTCGTTCCCGGGGATCCGCCGGTCGCTCACCCCCGAGCTGCCCGACGACCCGAGCGACGAGCAGGTCGAGGCCTGGGTGGAGCTGGCCGAGCTGACCCTGGACCCGGACTTCCGGGCCGGCCTGCGGCGGCTGGCGGAGCAGCACGCGGCCGACCGGGCGGGCGGGCCGGGTGTCCGGCGCGACGCGGTCGCCGTGGTCCGGGAGGAGGTCATGCCGGCGCTGGCGGACGGCGTCGACCCGGCCTCGCCCCGGGCCGACGGCGTCGTCGCGGCGGCCATCGGCCGGTACGCGCGGCTCTGCGGCCGCCCGGACGACGCCGACCTGCGGCGGCGGTTGCTGGACCGGCTGGAGGCCGCCGACGATCCGCGCCGGGAGCGCTACCTGCGCCTGCTCTCGGTGGTCAACGGCTGGCCACCGGCGGAGAGCCTGGCCCCGGTGCTCGACTGGTCGATCCGGGCGCTGCGGGCCCGGCAGCCCCTACCCTGAGGGCATGCGATTCGACCAGCACACCGTGGTGCTCCTGGTCCGGCCGGACGACGCGCCCGACCTGCCTCAGGACGCGCTCGACCGGCTCCAGGACGCGCACCTGGCCCACCAGGCCGGGCTGGTGGAGCAGGGCGCCGTGCTCGCGGCCGGGCCGTTCCTCGGCGGCGACGACGAGCGGATCCGCGGGATCGCCGTGCTCTCGGTCGACCCGCAGATGGCCCGCGAGCTCTACGCCAACGACCCCGCCGTCCGCGCCGGGCGGCTGGAGGCGCAGGTGCTGAGCTGGATGGTGCCGGAGGGCAACGTCCGCTTCGAGCAGGTGCCGGTGCCCCGCTCGATGCTGGAGGCCGCCGCAGGCGACTGACCGCCCGTGATCGGTGTGCGGGGTCGTCAGTCCTCGGCCGCCTGGCGGCTGCCCGGCACCACGGGCATCGGCCACACGCCGGTGCGCGGCGGTCCGGCCGGGACCTCGACCTGGTGGTCCGACCAGACGTACGTCTCGGGCAGCAGGTCGGTCACGGGGACCGCGCGCAGGGCGTCCGGGGGGCCGACGATCACCCGGATCGACGGGAAGTAGTCGAGGAGCACCTGCCGGCACCGGCCGCAGGGCGGGATGACACCCCGCCCCCGGTCCCCCACCGCGACGATGGTCTCCAGGTCTCCCGCGCCCTGGGTGGCGGCGGCGCCGACGGCCACCACCTCGGCACACGGGCCGCCGGTGAAGTGGTAGACGTTCACGCCGGTGAAGATCCGGCCGTCGGTGGTGCGCGCGGCAGCCGCCACGGTGTGGTTCTCGCTGCGGCAGCGCAGCTTCGCGACAGCGGTGGCGGCCTGCACCAGCGCCCGGTCGGTGTCCCGCATGATCATCCCGTCCGTCGTCGACCTCGGCTCGGCGGAAACTCTATCCGGGCCCCCGCCGCCGACCGGTGAGGGCGCGCGGGCGGCGGCGGCCGCCGGTAACCCGGGAGCGCTCGGCCGGGCGCCTGCCTATCCTTGGCGTCGACATGCAGAATCCAGCCGTACCCGCCGCACCCGAGACCGTCCGCGACCTGCACCGCCGCCTCCCCGCCCTGATGTTCCGCGACCAGCGCCGGCTCCAGCGCCGGCTGGACGGGGTGCGGAAGCTGCGCGACCCGCAGCGGCGGGAGTCGGCGCTCGCCGAGATCGCGGCCGAGGTGGCCCGGGCCGAGGCACGGCTGGCCGCCCGGCGGGCCGCCGTGCCGGCGATCACCTATCCGGCGCAGCTGCCGGTCAGCGAGCGCAAGGACGACATCGCCGCCGCCATCCGCGACCACCAGGTGGTGATCGTGGCCGGCGAGACGGGCTCCGGCAAGACCACCCAGCTGCCCAAGATCTGCCTGGAGCTGGGCCGCGGCGTCACCGGGCTGATCGGCCACACCCAGCCGCGCCGGCTCGCGGCGCGGACGGTGGCGGACCGGATCGCCGAGGAGCTGGGCACCGAGCTGGGCGACGTGGTCGGCTACAAGGTGCGCTTCACCGACCAGGTCGGCGACAACAGCCTGGTCAAGCTGATGACCGACGGCATCCTGCTGGCCGAGTTGCAGACCGACCGGATGCTGCGCCAGTACGACACCTTGATCATCGACGAGGCGCACGAGCGCAGCCTCAACATCGACTTCATCCTCGGCTACCTCCGGCAGCTCCTCCCCCGCCGCCCCGACCTCAAGGTGGTCATCACCTCGGCGACCATCGAGACCGACCGGTTCGCGAAGCACTTCGCCGACGCCGAGGGCAACCCCGCGCCGGTGGTCGAGGTGTCCGGCCGGACCTATCCGGTGGAGGTGCGCTACCGGCCGCTGGTCGAGGTCACCGAGGCCGAGGAGGAGGACGAGGCCGACGAGGAGAACGTCCGGGACCAGATCCAGGCCATCGGCGACGCGGTCGAGGAACTGGCCGCCGAGGGCCCCGGCGACATCCTCGTCTTCCTCAGCGGCGAACGGGAGATCCGGGACACCGCCGACGCGCTCGGCAAGCTCGTGCAGAAGAAACGGTCACTGCTCGGCACCGAGATCCTCCCCCTCTACGCCCGGCTGTCGACGGCCGAGCAGCACCGGGTCTTCGCCCCGCACGCCGGGCGCCGGGTGGTGCTCGCCACCAACGTCGCGGAGACCTCGCTGACCGTCCCCGGCATCAAGTACGTGGTGGACCCCGGCACGGCCCGGATCTCCCGCTACTCCAGCCGGCTCAAGGTGCAGCGGCTGCCGATCGAGCCGGTCTCCCAGGCGTCGGCCAACCAGCGCAAGGGGCGCTGCGGGCGCACCTCGGACGGCATCTGCATCCGCCTCTACGACGAGCAGGACTTCGAGAACCGGCCCGAGTTCACCGACCCGGAGATCCTGCGCACCAACCTGGCCTCGGTCATCCTCCAGATGACCTCGATCGGGCTGGGCGACGTCGCCGCGTTCCCGTTCATCGACCCGCCGGACCGGCGCAACGTCACCGACGGCGTCAACCTGCTGCACGAGCTGGGCGCGCTGGACCCGGCCGAGACCGACCCGGCGAAGCGGCTTACCACGCTCGGCCGCCGGCTGGCCCAGCTCCCGGTCGACCCCCGCCTGGCCCGGATGGTCGTGGAGGGTGAGCGCAACGGCTGTGCCACCGAGGTGATCGTGATCGCCGCCGCGCTCTCCATCCAGGACCCGCGCGAGCGGCCGGTGGACAAGCAGGCCCAGGCCGACCAGGCGCACGCCCGGTTCGCCGACAAGGAGTCGGACTTCGTCGCGTACCTGAACCTGTGGCGCTACCTGCGCGAGCAGCAGCGGGAGCTGTCCTCCAGCGCCTTCCGGCGGATGTGCAAGGCCGAGTACCTGAACTACCTGCGGGTACGCGAGTGGCAGGACATCGTCAGCCAGCTGCGCCAGGTGCTGCGTACCTCGGACAAGGGCGACGGCCGGCGCGGGGCCGGCGCGGACCTGCCCGAGGAGATCGACACCCCGAAGGTGCACCAGTCCCTGCTGCCCGGCCTGCTCTCCCACCTCGGGCTCAAGGACGCGCAGAAGCACGAGTACCTGGGGGCGCGCGGTGCGAAGTTCGCGGTCTTCCCGGGCTCGGCCCTGTTCAGGAAGCCGCCCCGCTGGGTGATGGCCGCCGAGCTGGTGGAGACCTCGCGACTCTGGGGCCGGGTGGCCGGCCGGGTCGAGCCCGAGTGGGTCGAACCGCTCGCCCAGCACCTCGTGAAGCGCAGCTACAGCGAGCCGCACTGGGAGAAGAAGCAGGCCGCCGTGATGGCCTACGAGAAGGTCACCCTGTACGGCATCCCGATCGTCACCTCCCGCAAGGTCAATTTCGGCCGGATCGACCCGGCGTTGAGCCGCGAGCTGTTCATCCGGCACGCCCTCGTGGAGGGCGACTGGCAGACCCACCACCAGTTCTGGCGGGACAACCAGCGGCTGCTGACCGAGGTGGAGGAGCTGGAGAACCGGGCCCGGCGGCGGGACATCCTGGTCGACGACGAGACGATCTTCCACTTCTACGACCAGCGGATCCCCGCCGACGTGGTCTCCGGCCGGCACTTCGACACCTGGTGGAAGAAGACCCGCCGGGAGCAGCCGGAGCTGCTGACCTTCACCCGCGAGCTGCTGATCAATTCCGGGCGCGGCGGCGTCGACGAGAGCGACTACCCGGACGAGTGGCGGGCCGACGGCGTCGCCCTGCCGCTCACCTACACCTTCGACCCGGGCACGCCGACCGACGGCGTCACCGTGGACATCCCGCTGCCGCTGCTGAACCAGGTGCCCGCGGAGAGCTTCGACTGGCAGGTGCCCGGCCTGCGCGAGGAACTGGTGATCGCGCTGATCCGGTCGCTGCCGAAGTCGATCCGGCGCAACTTCGTGCCGGTGCCGGACTACGCCCGGGCGGCGCTTGCGCAGATGCCGGCCGGCGAGGAGCCGCTGCTCGACGCGCTGGCCCGGCAGCTGCGCCGGATGACCGGGGTGACCGTGCCGCCGGACGCCTGGGACCTCAGCAGGCTGCCGCCGCACCTGCGGGTCACCTTCCGGGTGCTCGGCGAGGACGACAAGCCGGTCGCCGAGGGCAAGGACCTGCCGGCCCTGCAACGCGAGCTGCGCCAGGAGGTACGCCAGGTCGTCGCCGCCGCCGCGCCGGACGTGGCCCGCACCGGACTGACCGGCTGGGACATCGGCACCCTGCCGCGCACCATCGAGCAGGTCCGCGCCGGCTACGCGGTGACCGCGTACCCGGCCCTCGTCGACGAGGGCACGACCGTCGGGGTGAAGGTGTTCGACTCCCCCGCCGAGCAGGAGGCCGCGCACTGGGCCGGCACCCGCCGGCTGCTCCGGCTGGCCGTGCCCTCCCCGGCCAAGTTCCTCCAGGGACGGCTCAGCAACGAGGCCAAGCTGGCGCTGTCCCGCAACCCGCACGGCGGGGTGCCGGCGCTGATCGAGGACGCGGCCGGCGCGGCCATCGACAAGCTCATGGCGGACGCGGGCGGTCCGGCCTGGGACGCCGACGGCTTCGCCGCGCTGCGGGAGCGGGTCCGCGCCGACCTGGTCGACACCGTGGTCGAGGTGATGGGCCGGGTACGGCAGGTGCTGGCCGCCGCGTACGCCGTCGAGCAGCGGCTGGGCGCCACGAGGAACCTGGCCGTGGTGGCCGCCCTGGCCGACATCCGCAACCAGCTCGGCGGCCTGGTGCACAAGGGCTTCATCACCGAGGCCGGGTACGCCCGCCTGCCCGACCTGCTGCGCTACCTGACCGCGATCGAACGGCGGCTGGACCGGCTGCCGGGCAACCCGCAGCGGGACAAGTCCCAGCAGGACCGGGTTGCCGTGGTGCAGAAGGAGTACCAGGACATGCTGGCCGCGCTGCCGCCGGCGAGGCGGCAGTCCGTGGCGGTCCGGCAGATCCGCTGGATGATCGAGGAACTGCGGGTGAACGTGTTCGCGCAGGCGCTCGGCACCCCGTACCCGGTGTCGGAGCAGCGGATCTACCGGGCCATGGACGACGCCGAGGGCCGCTGACCGTCGGCCCGTCCCGCCGGCGCGACCGTCGGGGCGGGCCGGGGGCCGCGCAGCACCCGGAGCGCGACGCGGGGGGCGAGCAGCCGCGCGGGCGGGTCGATCAGGTTGAGCACTTTCAGGAACGCGGCACCGAGGGCGGGGTCGCCGGTGGCGGCGGCGTGCAGCCGGTGGACGTACGCGTTGACGAACCGCACGGCGGGGGTGCGCCGGCCGGTCACCCCGGGGAACCGCAGGTCGGAGCCGACGGAGATCGACCACGGTCCGTCGATGACGCGGGCCGCGCGGCGGAAGAACCGCCGGGCCAGCCGGTCGTCGCCGCGGCGCAGCAGCGTGCGCAGCAGGTGCGCCTCCAGCGCGGCCACCGTGATGCCCTGGCCGTACACGGGGTTGAAGCTGCACAGGGCGTCGCCCATCACCAGGTAGCCGGCGGGGAACCGGCGCAGCCGTTCGTACCGGCGGCGCACGCTGGCCGGGAAGCGCATCCGGGCCGGCTCGCCCGCCGGGGTGGCGGTGCGCAGCAGCTCCGCGATCTGCGGGGCGGGAAGCGTGGCGGCGAAGGCGGTCATGCCCCGGTCGTCGGTGGGTGGCTGCTCGCCGAGCATGCCGCTGAGCGCCACGGCGAACCGGTTCCCCTCCTGCGGCGCGACGATCCCGCCCCTGGGTTGGCCGGGCATGGCGTTGGCGAGCGCGCCGAGCAGCCCGTCGAGCTGGCCCGGCTCGCGCCGGTAGCTCCGGGTCACGTAGGTCACCCCGACGTCGACGCGGTCCTCGGCGGCGGGCCGGTAGCCCAGGCCGGTGAGCCACCGGGGACTGCGGCTCCCCCGTCCGCCGGTGTCCACCACGAGGTCCGCGGCGAGCGCCCCGGCCGCGCCGTCGCCGAGCCGGGTACGGACGCCGGTGACCCGCCGGTGGTCGTCGGTGGCGGTCAGGCCGGTCACCTCGACCTCCGTGACGATCCGCACCCCCGGCAGCGCGGTGACCCGCTCGCGGACGGCGTCCTCCAGCAGTGGCCGGCTCATCCCGAACGCGTGCAGCGTCGACGGCGCCCGGCGCATCCGGTGCCCGTCGTTGTACCAGTGCACCTCGCCGTGCAGGTCCACCGCCGGGGCTCCCCGGCCGGACAGGTCCGCGCCGAGGCCGGGGAACAGCTCCTCCAGCACCTGCCGGCCGCGGGCCAGCAACACGTGCAGCTGGCGGCCCTGGGGGACGCCGCGGCGGGCGGCCGGCCCGGTCGGGAGGCGGTCGCGGTCCAGCAGGACCACCTCGGCGTACGTCTCGCTCAGCGCCCGGGCGGCCAGCAGGCCACCGATGCTCGCCCCGACCACGACGGCCCGTCCGGCAACTGCCATGGCATCGAGCGTAGGGAGGCGGCCCCGGCTCACGCCTCTTCGAGGATGCGCAGTCCCGGGCCTACAGCGGCTCCACGCCGGCGGGCAACTGGTCGGCGGCGGTGGCGTCGTGCACGTACTCCAGCAGGATGCGGCGCAGCTCGCGGCCGGCGTGGGTGGGCACCACGTCGCGGCGGCGGGCGACCGCGATGGTCCGGCGGACGCCGGGCGGGGCGAGCCGGGTGACCCGGATGCCGGGCCGGCGGGTGACCGCGATGCCGGGCACCAGGGCCGCGCCGAGCCCGGCCTCGACGAAGCTGAGCACGGCGTCCAGTTCCCCTCCGTCGACCGAGAGGGTCGGCTCGAAGCCGGCCTCCCGGCACGCCTGGAGGGTGGCGTCGCGCAGGTCGTAGCCCTGGCGGAACATCACCAGGGGCTGGTCGCGCAGGTCGGTGATGCGCACCTCGCCCCGCTCGGCGGCGGCCGGCAGCGGGTCGACCGAGGCGACCACCAGGCTCTCCCGCAGGATCGGGTCGGCGCGCAGGCCCGGGTCGGTGCCGGCCGAGGGCATGATGATCAGCGCCAGGTCCAGGTCGCCGCGGAGCAGGTCGCGGACCAGGTCCTGCGAGCCGCCCTCCTCCACCCGCAGGTCGACGGTGGGGTGGGCGTCGCGGAACCGGCGCAGCACCGGGGGCGCCAGCGAGGTGGCCAGGCTGGGCGTGGCGCCGAGCCGGACCCGGCCCCGGCGCAGCCCGACCAGCTCCTGCACCTCGCGGGTGGCGGTGTCCACGTCGGCGAGGATCCGCTTGGCCAGCGGCAGCAGCACCTCACCGGCCGCGGTGAGGGCGATGTTGCCCCTTACCCGCTCGAAGAGCGGGGCCCCCAGGTCGGTCTCCAGCGCGTGAATTTGCTTACTCAAGGAGGGCTGTGTGATGCCCACCAGGTCGGCAGCTTGGGTGAAATGTCGTACTTCTGCGACCGCGACGAAGTACCGGAGCTGATGGAGCTGCATCTCTATAGCTTATGGCTATCAAGACTACGAGGTCGATGCATTGGACGACTGATCAAACTGCTCCTAGCGTCGGTCTCGTGGTAATCACGAAAACTCGGTCGCCCATCCGCTCCAATGTCGGCCTGAAGGCCGTCATGGCGGTGACGGGCATCATCCTGGTGCTGTTCCTGATCGCGCACATGCTCGGCAACCTGAAGATCTTCACGGGCGAGACCTCGTTCGACCACTACGCGCACTGGCTCCGAGAGATCGGGACGCCGCTGCTGCCGTCGACCTGGTACCTGTGGATCCAGCGCACCGTGCTCGCCGTGGCCGTCGTGGCGCACATCGTCTCGGCCACCGTGCTCGCCGTGCGCGCCCGGGCCGCCCGCCCGGTGGCGTACGCGCACCGCAGGAAGATCCACGTGAACTACGCGGCCCGGACGATGCGCTGGGGTGGTGTGATCATCCTGCTCTTCGTGATCTACCACATCCTGGACCTGACCACCGGTCACCTGAACCCGCAGGGCGACCCGGCCAACCCGTACGGGAACGTGGTCCAGGACTTCGCGGCGGACCGCTGGTACGTCACGCTCTTCTACACCCTGGCGATCGTCACGCTCGGCTTCCACCTGAGGCACGGCGCCTTCAGCGCGTTCCGCAGCCTCGGCCAGCAGACCCCGAAGGGCGAGCGCCGGGCGCGCTCCGCGGCCCTCGTCTTCGCCGTCGCGCTCTGCGCCGGCTACCTGGTGGTCCCGTTCGCCGTACTCACCGGATTGGTGGCCTGACATGGATCTCTTCACCACCGGCGACCCGATCGCCGACACCAAGGCTCCGGACGGCCCCATCGAGACCCGCTGGGACCGCCACCGGTTCGAGATGAAGCTGGTCAACCCGGCCAACCGCCGGAAGCTGACCGTGATCGTGGTCGGCACCGGCCTGGCCGGCGGCTCCGCCGCGGCGACCCTGGCCGAGCAGGGCTACCACGTGAAGTCCTACTGCTACCAGGACAGCCCGCGCCGGGCCCACTCGATCGCGGCGCAGGGCGGCATCAACGCCGCCAAGAACTACCGCAACGACGGCGACTCGGTGCACCGGCTCTTCTACGACACCGTCAAGGGTGGCGACTTCCGCTCCCGCGAGTCGAACGTGCACCGGCTGGCCGAGGTCTCGGTCAACATCATCGACCAGTGCGTCGCCCAGGGTGTCCCGTTCGCCCGCGAGTACGGCGGCCTCCTCGACACCCGCTCCTTCGGCGGCGCGCAGGTGCAGCGCACCTTCTACGCCCGGGGCCAGACGGGCCAGCAGCTGCTGCTCGGCGCGTACCAGGCGCTCGAGCGGCAGATCGGCCTGGGCAACGTGGAGATGAACGCCCGGCACGAGATGCTCGAACTGGTGATCGTCGACGGCCGGGCCCGCGGCATCGTGGTCCGCGACCTGGTCACCGGCGAGATCAGCACCGAGATGGCCGACGCGGTCGTGCTCGCCTCCGGCGGCTACGGCAACGTCTTCTACCTCTCCACCAACGCCAAGGGCTGCAACGTCACCGCCTCCTGGCGGGCGCACCGCAAGGGCGCGTACTTCGCGAACCCCTGCTACACGCAGATCCACCCGACCTGCATCCCGGTCTCCGGCGACCACCAGTCGAAGCTGACCCTGATGAGCGAGTCGCTGCGCAACGACGGCCGGGTGTGGGTGCCCAAGGCCAAGGGCGACACCCGCAGCCCGAAGGACATCCCCGAGGACGAGCGGGACTACTACCTGGAGCGGATCTACCCCTCCTTCGGCAACCTGGTCCCCCGGGACATCGCCTCCCGCGCCGCCAAGAACGTCTGCGACGAGGGCCGCGGCGTCGGCCCGGGCGGTCTCGGCGTCTACCTCGACTTCGCCGACGCGATCAACCGGCTCGGCCGCAAGGCCATCGAGGCGAAGTACGGCAACCTCTTCGAGATGTACGAGCGGATCACCGGCGAGGACCCGTACGAGGTCCCGATGCGGATCTACCCCGCCGTGCACTACACGATGGGCGGCCTCTGGGTCGACTACGACCTCCAGTCGACCATCCCGGGCCTGTTCGTGATCGGCGAGGCGAACTTCTCCGACCACGGCGCGAACCGGCTCGGCGCCTCGGCGCTGATGCAGGGCCTGGCCGACGGCTACTTCGTGCTGCCGAACACCATCGCGAACTACCTGGCCTCCGGGGCGCTGGAGAAGGTCGACGCCAGCCACCCCGAGGCGGTGGCCGCGCGGACCGAGGTCGAGGAGCGGCTCCAGCGGCTGCTCGCGATCAACGGTGACCGCACGGTGGACTCGTTCCACCGGGAGCTGGGCCAGATCATGTGGGAGCACTGCGGCATGGAGCGCTCCGAGGCCGGGCTGCGCAAGGCGATCGACGAGATCCGCACCCTGCGCGACGAGTTCTGGCAGCGGGTCCGCGTGCCGGGCGACGGCGAGGGGCTCAACCAGTCGCTGGAGAAGGCCGGCCGGGTGGCCGACTTCTTCGAGCTGGCCGAGCTCATGTGCATCGACGCCCTGCACCGCGAGGAGTCCTGCGGCGGCCACTTCCGGGCCGAGCACCAGACCCCCGACGGTGAGGCGCAGCGCGACGACGACCGGTTCTCCTACGTCGCGGCGTGGGAGTACACCGGCGCCGGCCAGCCCGTGCTGCACAAGGAAGACCTGACCTTCGAATACGTCCACCCCACGCAGCGGAGCTACAAGTGAACCTGACCCTGCGCATCTGGCGCCAGAAGGGCCCCGAGGACAAGGGTCAGATGGTGACCTACCCGGTGCAGGACGTGTCCCCGGACATGTCCTTCCTGGAGATGCTCGACGTGCTCAACGAGCGGCTGATCCTCGACGGCGAGGAGCCGGTCGCGTTCGACCACGACTGCCGCGAGGGCATCTGCGGCATGTGCAGCCTCATGATCAACGGTGAGGCGCACGGCCCGCAGCGCGGCACCACCGCCTGCCAGCTGCACATGCGGCAGTTCTCCGACGGCGACACGATCGACATCGAGCCGTGGCGCGCCCGGGCCTTCCCGGTCGTCAAGGACCTCGTGGTCAACCGCAACGCCTTCGACCAGATCATCGCCGCCGGCGGGTACGTCACCGCGCCGACCGGCAGCGCCCCGGAGGCCCACTCCACGCCGGTGGCCAAGGCGAACGCGGACGCCGCCTTCGAGTCGGCCGCCTGCATCGGCTGCGGCGCCTGCGTGGCGGCCTGCCCGAACGGCTCCGGCATGCTGTTCACCGCCGCCAAGATCACCCAGCTCTCGCTGCTGCCGCAGGGCCAGCCCGAGCGGTACACCCGGGTGATCGGCATGGTGGACGCGCACGATGAGGCCGGCTTCGGCGGCTGCACCAACATCGGCGAGTGCGCGGCGGCCTGCCCGAAGGGCATCCCGCTGAACACCATCGGCCGGCTCAACCGGGACTACCTCAAGGCGACGTCCAAGCGCGCCGGCACCCCGGGGTCCTGAGCCCCGCCGTCCGACCCACGCGACCGCCGCGCCCCGCACCCGGGGCGCGGCGGTCGCCCGTTTCCGGGGTACGCGAGGACGCCCCGCCGCCGGTTCAACCCCTCCACCGCGGGTAGCAGTCCCATGGACGGCACCGAAGAGGGGACATTCAGGTATGAAGGCACTGACCTGGCAGGGCAAGCGTGACGTCCGCGTCGACGACGTACCGGACCCCCGGATCGAGGAGCCGACCGACGCGATCATCCGGATCACCTCGACCGCCATCTGCGGCTCCGACCTGCACCTGTACGAGGTGCTCGGGCCGTACCTGAAGCCCGGCGACGTGCTCGGGCACGAGCCGATGGGCATCGTCGAGGAGGTCGGCCCGGGGGTCACCCGGCTCAAGCCCGGCGACCGGGTGGTCGTCCCGTTCAACATCGCCTGCGGCTCGTGCTGGATGTGCGACCGCCAGCTCTACGCTCAGTGCGAGACCACCCAGGTGACCAGCGAGGGCAAGGGCGCCGCGCTGTTCGGCTACACCTCGCTCTACGGCTCCGTCCCGGGCGGCCAGGCCGAGTACCTGCGGGTGCCTCAGGCCCAGTTCGGCCCCGTGAAGCTCCCGGCGACCGGGCCCGACGAGCGCTGGCTCTACCTCTCCGACATCCTCCCCACCGCCTGGCAGGCGGTGAAGTACGCGGACACCCCGCCCGGCGGCACCCTGGCCGTGTTCGGGCTCGGCCCGGTCGGGCAGTTCTGCGCCCGGATCGGCCGGCACCTCGGCGCGGGCCGGGTGATCGGGCTGGACCTGGTGCCGGAGCGGCTGGAGATGGCCCGCCGGCACGGCATCGAGGTACTCGACGTCAGCGAACTCGACGACGTGCCGGGGGCGCTGATCGACCTGGTCGACGCGCGCGGCCCGGACGCCGTGATCGACGCGGTCGGCATGGAGGCGCACGGCGCGCCCCTGGGCAAGATCGCCCAGACCGCGGCCGGGCTGCTGCCCGACAAGCTGGCCCAGACCATGACCGACAAGGCCGGCGTGGACCGGCTCGCGGTGCTGCACGCCGCCCTCAAGGCGGTCCGGCGCGGCGGCACCGTGTCGATCTCCGGCGTGTACGGCGGCGAGCAGGACCCGATGCCGCTCATGGAGATGTTCGACCGGGGCGTCCAGCTGCGCATGGGGCAGTGCCACGTGAAGCGCTGGATCGACGACATCATGCCGCTGCTCGCCGGCGACGACGACCCGCTCGGCGTCGAGGACCTGCGGACCCACCGGCTGCCGCTCGCACGGGCGCCGCAGGCGTACGAGATGTTCCAGAAGAAGCAGGACGGCTGCGTGAAGGTCGTGCTCGAACCGTGAGCCGCACGGTGGTCGTCACCGGCGCGACCAGCGGGATCGGCCGGGCGGCGGCCCGGGAGTTCGCCGGTCGCGGGGACCGTCTGGTCCTCGCGGCCCGCTCCCCCGCCACCCTGGCCGAGGTCCGCGACGAGTGCCGGGCGGCGGGCGCCGAGGTGCTGACCGTACCCATGGACGTCGCCGAGCCCGGCGCGGTGGCCGCGCTGGCCGACGCCGCCGAGGCGGAGTTCGGCGGCATCGACGTCTGGGTGCACACGGCCGCCGTGATGGCCTACGGCCGCTTCGACGAGACCCCCGCCGAGGTCTTCGACCAGGTGGTCCGCACCGACCTGCTGGCCGCGGCCGAGGTGGCGCGGGTCGCGCTGCGCCGCTTCCGGGCCGCCTCGGGCGGCACGCTGGTCCTCACCGGCTCGGTCCTGGGGCACATCACGGCGCCCTACATGAGCGGCTACGTGGCGGCCAAGTGGGGCCTCCAGGGACTCACCCGGGCACTCCAGCAGGAGGCCCGGGAGACCCCCGGCGTGCGGATCTGCCTGGTCAACCCGGGCAGCGTCGACACGCCGGTCTACCGGCAGGCGGCCAACTACCTGGGCCGGGCCGGCCGCCCGCCGCCGCCCGTCACCACGCCCGAGCGGGTGGCCCGGGCCATGGCCGGCTGCGTCGACCGGCCCCGCCGCGAGGTCTCGGTGGGGCGGCTCAACGTCGTGATGCGGTTCGGCTTCACCCTGCTCCCCGGGGTGTACGACGTGCTGGTGGGGCCGCTGATGCGGCGCGGCGGGCTGACCGACCGGCCGGTCGCGCCGCACCCGGGCATCGTCTTCGCGCCGAACCCCGCCGGCGAGGCGGTCCGGGGCGGGTGGCTGCCCGACGTGTCGCGGGCGGTCCGGTCGGTGGGCAACGTGACCGCGGCGGCCGGCTCGGCGCTGCTGCGCCGGCTCCGCTGAGGGGGTGCGGGCCGGGTGGGTCGTCGCCCGCGCGGGGTGGCGGGCGGGTGGCTACCGTGTACTGCGGGACACGGCGGAGGGACGGGACATGCGGGAACCGGACGAGCGGGCACTGGACCGCGCAGTCGGCGGGCGGCTGTGGCGGATGGCGGGGCTGGCCGCGGTGGCCGGGCTGGCCTGGGCGGCGCGCGACGTGCCCGCCCAGCTCGGCGGCCGGCTCGCCGGCGCCCGCGCGGAACGGGCGGCGCGCTCGCCGCGCTTCCGCGACGGCACCTTCCACAACCCGTCGGGCACCCGCAGCACGATGGTCGCCGACCCCGGTCGCAACCTGGTCAAGGAGCTGATCTTCGGCAAGCAGAAGCGGCGGCCCGCCGCGGCGGTCCCGCTGCTGCGCCCGGCCGAGGTGGCGCTCAGCGGCGACGACGCGCACACCGAGCTGAGCGTCGTCTGGTACGGGCACGCCTCCACGCTGGTCGAGATCGAGGGGCACCGGGTGCTGCTCGACCCCGTGTGGAGCGACCGCTGCTCCCCGTCGGCGCTGGTCGGCCCGCGCCGCATCCACGAGCCGCCGGTCCGCCTCGACGAGCTGCCCCGGCTCGACGCCATCCTCATCTCGCACGACCACTACGACCACCTGGACATGGCCACCGTGCGCGGGCTGCTCGAACACCAGTCCGCGCCGTTCCTGGTGCCGCTCGGCGTCGGCGCCCACCTGGACCGGTGGGGCGTGCCGGAGCACCGGATCGTCGAGCTGGACTGGGCGGAGAGCCACGATGTCGGCGGGCTGACCATCACCGCGACCGCCGCCCAGCACTTCTCCGGACGTGGGCTGCGCCGCGACGGCACGCTCTGGAGCTCCTGGGTGATCGCCGGGGCGCACCGCAAGGTCTTCTACACCGGCGACTCCGGCTACTTCGACGGCTACGCCGGGATCGGCGCGGAGCACGGCCCGTTCGACGTGACGCTCATGCAGATCGGCGCGTACGACCGGGCGTGGCCGACCATCCACATGTTTCCCGAGGAGGCGGTCGCCGCCCACCTCGACCTGCGCGGCGGGCTGTTCGTCCCGGTGCACTGGGCCACCTTCAACCTGGCCCTGCACGACTGGTCCGAGCCGGTGGACCGGCTCTGGGCCGAGGCGAAGGCCCGGGACGTCCGGCTGGCCGTGCCGCGCCCCGGCGAGCGCGTGGTGGTGGACGAGCCGCCGGCGGTCGACGGCTGGTGGCAGGCCGTCGCCTGACCCCGCGCCTCAGAGCACGAAGGCGTCCGTCCAGAGGGCGCCGGAGCGGCCGGAGAGCGCGTCCAGCATGGCCACCGCCTGCCCGTCGGTGAGCTGCGCGACGAAGTCGACGATCGCCCGGCCGCGGGCCCGGCCGATCCGGTCCGGCGTACGCGGGTGCAGCTCCGCCTCGGCCAGCTCGACCAGGTCGTGCAGGCGGCGGGGCAACCGGGACTCCTCCTCCGGGTCGAGCAGCCACTCCCACAGCGCCTCCACCAGCGTGCCGAGCAGCCGCGCCTGGCCCCGCTGGTGCAGGGCCAGGTCCGGGCGGGCCAGCACGAACCGGTGGTGCACGAACTTGAGCACCTGCACCTCGTGCCACTGCGGCTTGGCCAGCAGCACGTACCCGGCGCGGACGTCCGGCTCCGGGGTCACCGTGATGGCGTCGACGAACCGGGTGGACCAGCGGGCGGAGAACCGGGCCACGTACTGCTCGGCCTCGATCGAGCCGTCGAAGGGCAGCGCCAGCAGCCCCTCCACCAGCTCCTCGCGGACGTGCTCGACGGCGGCGGCGAACGCCTCGTCGTCGGCGATCCAGGCGTCCTTGCGGTGCAGCTGCCGGCGCAGCCGCTCGATCGCCGCACCGGGCCGCCGGCCCGCCGCGGCCAGCGCCGAAGCGGTGATCGCCCGGAAGTGCCCGCACTCGCGCTGCCAGGCCATCAGCTCGGCGGCGACGGCGCCCTGCTGGAGCACACCGACCCGGTAGAAGTCCTCCACGTCGTGGATCGCGTACGCGATGTCGTCGGCGGTGTCCATGATCGACGCCTCGGGCGTCTGCTGCCAGTCCGGGATCCGGCCGGCGAACGGCTCCCGGGCCTGCCGCAGGTCGTCCAGCTCGGTCCGGTACGCGCCGAACTTCGCCGACCCGCTCTCCGGGTCGTCGGGCGGGACGGCCGCGCCGCGCGGCGCCGGGTCCAGGTGCCGCGGGTGCGGGTCGGGGTGGTCCAGCCGGGTCCACGGGTACTTCAGCATGGCCGCCCGGACCGCCGCGGTCAGGTCCAGGCCGGTGGTCGCCGCGCCGCGGATCTCGGTGCTGGTGACGATCCGGTACGACTGGGCGTTGCCCTCGAAGCCGTCGGCCAGCCCGAGCCGTTGCCGGGCCAGCCGGTCCAGCACCCGCTCCCCCAGGTGCCCGAACGGCGGGTGGCCGAGGTCGTGGGCGAGCGCGGCGGCCTCCACCACGTCCGGGTCGCAGCCGCCCAGCTTCTCCAGCAGGTCGCGGTGCGCCGGGTCGGCGGTCAGCCGCTCGGCGACCGCGCGCGCCACCTGGGCCACCTTCAGGCTGTGGGTGAGCCGGTTGTGCACGAGCAACCCCGACCCGCCCGGGCTGATCACCTGGGTCACCCCGTTCAACCGGGCGAAGAAGGGTGACGCCACGATGCGGTCCCGGTCCGCCCGGAACGGGCTGACGGCGAGGTCACCGAGGGCCCGGGCGCTGCCGCCGAAGAGCCGTCGTGCCCGCGGGTCCGCCGGTTGTTCCATGATCGCCACGCTAGCGCAGCGTGCCGCGGGTCGCGATGCTCCTGTCGGCTCCTGGGGCCGCTGTGCCGGACGGGGTCCGGCGGGTGCCGCGCGCCCGGCCACGGCGGCACCGGCACAATGGCTGCCGAACCCACCCGAGAAGGCGGATCAGATCGTGACCCAGTCTGTGCACCAGCGGATCGCCGAGGAACTCGGCGTCGCCGAACGTCAGGTGCGGGCGGCCGTCGAGCTGCTCGACGGCGGCGCCACCGTGCCGTTCATCGCCCGCTACCGCAAGGAGGCCACCGGCCTGCTCGACGACGCGCAACTGCGCACCCTGGAGGAGCGCCTGCGCTACCTGCGCGAGCTGGACGAGCGGCGCGCCGCGGTGCTGGAGTCCATCCGCGGCCAGGGCAAGCTCGACGAGGCCCTGGAAGCGCAGATCATGGCGGCCGACTCGAAGTCCCGGCTCGAGGACATCTACCTGCCCTACAAGCCGAAGCGGCGCACCCGGGCCCAGATCGCCCGCGAGGCGGGGCTGGAGCCGCTCGCCGACACGCTGCTGGCCGACCCGGCGCGCGATCCCCGGGAGACCGCCGCCGGCTTCGTCGACGCCGACAAGGGGGTCGCCGACGCCGCCGCCGCGCTCGACGGCGCCCGGGCCATCCTCGTCGAGCGCTTCGCCGAGGACGCCGACCTCATCGGCACGCTGCGGGAGCAGATGTGGTCGCGGGGCCGGCTGGTCTCCCGGGTACGCGAGGGTCAGGAGACGGCCGGCGCCAAGTTCGCCGACTACTTCGACTTCGCCGAGCCGTACCCGAAGCTCCCGTCGCACCGGATCCTCGCCATGTTCCGGGGCGAGAAGGAGGGCGTGCTCGACCTGACCATGGACCCGGAGGCCGAGGGCGACTCCGACGCCGTGGTCACCGGCCCCACCCGCTACGAGGCGGCCATCGCGGGCCGGTTCGGGGTCAGCGACCAGGGCCGGCCCGCCGATCGGTGGCTGACCGACACGGTGCGCTGGGCCTGGCGTACCCGGATCCTCATCCACCTCGGCGCGGACCTGCGGCTGCGGCTCTGGCAGGCGGCCGAGGAGGAGGCCGTCCGGGTCTTCGCCACCAACCTGCGCGACCTGCTGCTCGCCGCGCCGGCCGGCGCCCGCCCCACCATGGGCCTCGACCCGGGCCTGCGTACCGGCGTGAAGGTGGCCGTGGTCGACGCCACCGGCAAGGTGGTCGCCACCGACACGATCTACCCGCACGAGCCGCGACGGCAGTGGGACGCCTCCCTGCACACGCTGGCCACCCTGGCCGCGGCGCACGGCGTCGAGCTGGTCGCCATCGGCAACGGCACCGCCAGCCGGGAGACCGACAAGCTCGCCGGCGACCTGATCAAGCGGCACCCGGAGCTGAAGCTGACCAAGGTGGTCGTCTCCGAGGCCGGCGCGTCGGTCTACTCCGCGTCCGCGTACGCCTCGCAGGAGCTGCCCGGGCTGGACGTCTCGCTGCGCGGCGCGGTCTCCATCGCCCGCCGCCTCCAGGACCCGCTCGCCGAGCTGGTGAAGATCGACCCGCGCTCGATCGGCGTGGGGCAGTACCAGCACGACCTGTCCGAGGTGAAGCTGTCCCGCTCCCTCGACGCGGTGGTCGAGGACTGCGTCAACGCGGTCGGCGTCGACGTCAACACCGCCTCGGCCCCGCTGCTCACCCGGGTCTCCGGCATCGGCGCCGGGCTGGCCGAGAACATCGTGCTGCACCGGGACGCCAACGGCCCCTTCCGCACCCGCGGGGAGCTGAAGAAGGTGGCCCGGCTCGGGCCGAAGGCGTTCGAGCAGTGCGCCGGCTTCCTGCGCATCCCGGGCGGTGACGACCCGCTCGACTCCTCCAGCGTGCACCCCGAGGCGTACCCGGTGGTGCGGCGGATCCTCGCCCACACCGGGCAGGACCTGCGCGCGCTGATCGGGAAGTCGGCAGTCCTGCGCGGCCTCCGGGCGACCGAGTTCGTCGACGACACCTTCGGCCTGCCCACCGTCACCGACATCCTGGCCGAGCTGGAGAAGCCCGGCCGGGACCCGCGCCCGGAGTTCCGGACGGCCACCTTCGTGGAGGGGGTCGAGAAGATCAGCGACCTCACGCCGGGGATGGTGCTGGAGGGTGTCGTCACCAACGTGGCCGCGTTCGGCGCGTTCGTCGACGTGGGCGTGCACCAGGACGGCCTGGTCCACGTCTCCGCCATGTCGCACACCTTCGTGAAGGACCCGCGCGACGTGGTGAAGTCCGGCGACGTGGTCCGGGTCCGGGTGCTCGACGTCGACGTGCCCCGCAAGCGGATCTCGCTGACCCTGCGGCTGGACGACGAGGCACCGGCCGGGGGCGGGCGCCCGCAGGGCGGCGAGGGCCGACGCGACCGGGGCCAGGGCGGCGGCAGCGGCCAGGGTGGCGGTCAGCGCGGCGGCCAGCGCGGCGGCCAGGGCGGCCAGGGCGGCGGCGGTCAGCGCGGTGACCGGGGTGGCTCGCGCGGTGGGCCGCAGCAGCGGCAGGGGCGCGGCGGTGGAGCCCCGGCACCGGCCAACAGCGAGATGGCGGAGGCGCTGCGCCGCGCCGGTCTGGCCTGAGGCACGGGGCGCTGTCGAGCTGACGTCACGAACGACTCGGCCCGGCAGCGCCCTCGTCCCGGGCGGCGGCGCGGCGCGGCGCGTACCCTCGCGGGCGTGGGTGGGGACGACGGCCTGGAGTGGCGGGAGCGGCAGCGCCGCGCAGTGCGGGCCCACGCGGCGGCCGACGCCCGGCAGCGCGCCGCCGAGCAGGCGGAGGCCGCGGAGCTGGTGGCCCGGTTCGCCGCCGAGGCGCTGCGGCGCGGGTTGCGTACCGAGCGGCTGACGGCGGCCGGCTACGACGGGCGCGGTCGCTACCGCACCCGGATCACCGGCTGGTACGTGGACCGGGCGCACAGCCGGGCCGTGGACACCGAGGGCCGCTTCTACCTGCTCACCGTGCCGCCGAGCCTGCGGTCGCGGCTGTTCGGGGCCGACCCGGAGCCCGCTCCGCCACCGCTGGTGGTCGAGCGGGGTGGCCGGGACGGCGAGTCGCTACCCCTCGCGACGCTGCTCAGCCTGCGTCTCGAGGCGGGCGACGACTGGCGCTGACCCGCGCCGGCCGGTCGGCCCGCTGCCGCGGCACGCCCCGCGGGGACCGCCGCTCCACCCGCCGCCACCAGCAGAGCTGCACGACAAGGGTGAGCAGCCCGGCCAGCACGATGGCGGCCAGGTTGATCACGAGTTGGAGGGCGGAGCCCGCCGCCTCGGGCCAGACCCCGTAGGCCGCCGCCACCGCCACGTTCGCCGCCGCCGGCACGGTGGTCACCGAGATCAGCACACCGACCAGCGAGCCGGACTTCTTCGAGGTCAGCGACAGCATGCCGGCGATGCCGGCGAGCACGCCGACCACCCAGGAGAGGGCGTCCGGGCGCCAGATGAAGTCGGTGAGCGGCCGTTCGGCCAGCAGCATGTCCCGGCTGACCAGCCCGGCGGCGGTGAGCGCCCAGGTGCTCAGCACGGTGACCAGCATGGCGGCGAGGAAGCCGACCGCCAGGGCCTGCAGCGAGCGGCCGATGACGTGCGGCTGCCGGCGCAGCAGTGCCACACAGAGCGCGGCGAGCGGGCCGAACTCCGGGCCGACCACCATCGCGCCGACGATGAGGATGGGCTGGTCGAGCAGCACGCCGATGCCGGCGATCATGGTGGCCACGATGATCAGCGCCAGGAAGGTGCCGGTCAGCACCGTCTGCTCGCCGGTCTTCGCGGCGATCTCGTCCCAGACCACGGCGTCCTCGCCGTGCCCGGGGGCGTCGGCCGCGGCCTTGTCGGCCGCGGCGGACAGGGTCAGCTCGACGTCGTCGGCGGCGATCGCCCCGTGGGCCTCGACGCCCAACTCCTGGAGCCTGCGCAGCACGCCGTCGGCGCTCTCCCGCACCACGTCACAGGTGACGTAGTCACCCGCCGGCTGGCGGGCGGCTCCGGCCAGCACGACGAGGTGGGTGACGCCGGGGTCGGCCGTCAGCAGGTCGACGACCGCGCTCGATCGATCCGCGGGCGCGATCACCCTCAGGTGCAGCACCGGCCACCTCCCCTTCGTCCCGGCGCCCCAGCGCCGCCAGCCGACGCACTCTACCGGCCCGGCCCAGGCTCCGGCGCCGCCGGCCGAAGCGGACCAGTAAGGCGAAAGGGATCTTCGTTTGTATTAGGGCAACACCGGCGATCAGGTGCCTCGTTGACCTTCCCGGAGACACGCGGGGCGACGCCCGTCGACAGACCTGGGGGCCGAGCATGGCGGTAGACGGACAGGACGACACTCAGCGGCCGGCCGGCAGCGGGCACGAGCGCGTACTGCTCTCGCCGCCCGACGTCGGGCCGCTGGAGGAGTCCTACCTGCTCCGCGCACTGCGCTCCGGCTGGGTGGCGCCGGTCGGCCCCGAGATCGACGCCTTCGAACGCGAGGTCGCCGAGCGGGTGGGCACCGCCCACGCGGTCGCGCTGGCCTCCGGCACCGCCGCGCTGCACCTGGCCCTGATGGCCGTGGACGTCCGGCCCGGAGACGCCGTGATCGTCCCCACGTTGACCTTCGTGGCGACCGCCAACGCGGTGGTCTACACCGGCGCCGAGCCGGTCTTCGTCGACTGCGAGCCCGAATCCGGCAACCTGGACCCCGAGCTGCTCGACCGCGCCCTGCGGGAGCTACGTCGCGCCGGCCGGCGGGTCGCCGCGGTCCTACCCGTGGACATGTTCGGCTCCTGCGCCGACTACGGCAGGATCCAGCCGATCTGCGCCGCCGCCGGCGTGCCGGTGGTGGAGGACGCCGCCGAGGCACTGGGCGCCACCCTCGACGGCCGGCCCGCCGGGTCGTTCGGCCGGGCCGGGATCCTGTCCTTCAACGGCAACAAGATCATCACCACCTCCGGCGGTGGCATGCTGGTCTCCGACGACGGCGCCCTGGTCGACCGCTGCCGCTACCTGTCGACCCAGGCCCGCCAGCCGGTGCCGCACTACGAGCACACCGACACCGGCTACAACTACCGGCTCAGCAATCTGCTGGCCGCCGTCGGCCGCGCCCAGCTGCGCCGGCTGGACTCGATGATGGCGCGACGGCGGGCCCACCGGTCGCGCTACGCCGAGCTCTTCGCACCGACCGCGGGGGTACGCCTGCTCGGCGCCGGAGACCCGGCCGCCAACTGCTGGCTGACCAGCATCGTCGTCGACCCGGAGGCGACCGGCTGGCAGGCCGCGGAGCTGGCGGCCCACCTGGCCGCGGCGGACATCGAGACCCGGCCGGTGTGGAAGCCGATGCACCTCCAGCCCGTCTTCGCCGGCGCCCGCACGCTGCTGACCGGCACGGCCGAACGGCTCTTCGCGACCGGCCTGACCCTGCCCAGTGGATCCGGCATGAGCCGGCAGCAGCTGGACCGGGTCTGCGCGCGGATCGACGACTTCCTGCGCCGGTCGCCGAGGGGTACCGACCACGACCTGCCGGAGGTCCGGCGGGCCCACGACACCGAGTCGGTCGGCGCCGCGGTCTTCACCTCCTGAGCGCCCAGGGCCGCGTTCACCACCGTCTTCGCCTGGACCCGGAGGTCTGCCATGGACATCCAGCACCGCCGTCGGCGGGTGGTCGTCCTCAACCAGTACGCCCAGCCCCTGTCACGCGCCGGCGGCACCCGGCACGTGGAGTTGTTCAGCCGTCTGCGCGACTGGGACTGGTCCATCGTCGCGGCGTCCTGGGACCACTTCAGCCACAGCGATGTCGCCGCCGACGACCCGCACTTCGTCACGGTGCCGGTGACCCGCTACAGCGGAAACGACCACCGGCGCGTGCTGAGCTGGCTCACCTACGCCCGCAACGCGTGCCGGGTGGTCCTGCGCGGGCCGCGCCCCGACGTCGTGTACGCCTCCTCACCGCACCTGCTCACCCCGGTGGCCGGGTGGCTGGCGGCCCGGCTGCGCCGGTCCCGGTTCGTGCTCGAGATCCGCGACCTGTGGCCCGAGGCCATGGTCAGCACCGGCTTCCTGCGCCGGAACTCGACGACCCACCGGCTGCTCCGGGCGCTGGAACGCTGGCTCTACCGGCGGGCCGACCGGATCGTCATCGTGGCCGCCGGTTGGCGCGCGTACCTCGACGCCGCCGGCGTGCCGGCCGCGAAGCTGGAGTGGGTGAGCAACGGCGCGGAGCCGGAGGACTTCGACCTCCGCCCCGACCGGTACCAGCCACTGCGCCGGCGGGTGCCGGTACGGGGTCGCCTGCTGGTGTTCGCCGGCTCGCACGGGGCGATCAACGGGCTGCACCGGCTGCTCGACGCCGTCGCCGAGGTGCCGGAGCACACCTTCGTCCTCATCGGCGACGGCCTGGAGAAGCCCGAACTCGTGGCCCGGGCGGCGGCCGAGGGGCTGACCAACGTGCACTTCCTCGACCGGGTCCCGAAGCAGGAGCTGAGGGGCATCCTCGGCGACGCCGACATCGGCATCCACGTGCTCGCGCACAGCCCCGTGTACGACCTCGGTGCCAGCCCCAACAAGCTGTACGACTACCTGGCGGCCGGCCTGCCCGTGGTGAACAACTGCCCGGGTGAGCCCGAGGACATCCTGCGGGCCGCCGACGCCGGACTCAGCGTCCCGACCGCCGATCTCGCCGCCGGCCTGCGCGAACTCGCCGCCATGGAGCCGGAGAAGCTCGCCGCGATGGGCCGGCGCGGACGCCGGTACGTCGAGGAGAACCGGTCCCGCACGGTCATGGCGGCAAAGCTGCAGCGCCTGCTGGACACGCTGGCGGAGGAACCCCCGGACATTCGTCCCTGAATACGTGAAATATCACGTCAAGGCCTGTCTGTCCGTTTATAACGGGTGGGGCGTCCATCGCCGCCGCTCGTACCCGAAGCCCTCAGCAAGGAGCCTCCATGCAGCTCAGCGCCGATACCTCCGCCCCGGCCACGGCCACCGCCGGCAGGTGGCCGGACGGAGCCGCCGGCTTCGCCGTGGCCGACGTCGCGGCGTGGCTGCTCGGCGTCACGGTCGCCACGTGGGCCCGCTACGAGTTCGACCTGACCGCGGCACAGCTCCTCGGGGCAGCCGGCTTCGGGCTGCTGCTCGCCGTGTTGCACCAGGGATTCGGGTGGTACCGGCGGCTGCGATGGGGTCGCCACCCGGTCGGCAGCCTGGAGGAGGCCCGGTCGCTGGCCCTCCTCGCCGGGGCCGTCGCCCTGGTCGGGGCCCTGGTGGACCAGACGCTGCCCGGGCGCCCGGTGCCGGCCAGCGCGCCGCTCCTGGGCGCCGCCGTCGCGCTGGTGGGCATGTTGACCGCGCGCTGGGCACACCGGCACCGCCGCGACCGCACCCTTCGCCCCGACCCGCAGTCGGCCACACCGGTGCTGCTGTTCGGGGCCGGCGAGGCGGGACACGCACTGCTCCGGGCGATGCTCAGCGACCCACAGAGCCGCTACCTGCCGGTGGGCCTGCTGGACGACGACCCGGCCAAGCGCGGCCTGCACGTCATGGGCGTACGGATGCTGGGCGACCGGAAGGACATCGGGACGGCCGTGCGCCGCACCGGTGCCACCACAGTGATCTTCTCGGTGGCGACGGCCAGCGCCGAGGAGATCCGCGAGGTCCGGGCCCTGACCGTCGCCACCGGCGCCGACTTCAAGGTCCTCCCGCCCGTACGCGAACTGGTCGACCACCGCATCACCGTCACGGACGTCCGCAGCCCGGACATCGCGGACCTGCTCGGCCGCCGGCAGGTGGTCGCCGACCTGGCCACCGACGGGGGCCTGCGCGGCCAGCGGGTTCTCGTCACCGGCGCCGGGGGCTCGATCGGCTCGGAGCTGTGCCGGCAGATCATGCGGGCGGAGCCGGGCGAGCTGATGATGCTGGACCGCGACGAATCCGCCCTGCACGCCCTGCAACTGTCCCTGAACGGCCGGGCGCTGCTCGACGGCAACGAACTGATCCTCGCCGACCTGCGCGACGACGAGGGCATCCGGCGGATCATCCGGGAACGGCGTCCCGACGTCATCTTCCACGCCGCCGCGCTCAAGCACCTGCCGCTGCTGCAGCGTCATCCCGGAGAGGCGGTCAAGACCAACATCTGGGGCACGCTGTCCGTCCTGGACGCCTGCCAGGACGTCGCCAAGTTCGTCAACATCTCCACCGACAAGGCCGCCGACCCGGTCAGCGTGCTCGGGTACTCGAAGCGGATCACCGAACGCCTGACCGCGCACGCGGCCCAGTCGTACCCCGGCACCTTCCTCAGCGTCCGGTTCGGCAACGTGCTGAGCAGCCGGGGTTCGGTGGTCACGGCCTTCCGGGCCCAGGTCGAGGCCGGTCTCCCCATCACGGTGACCCACCCGGAGGTCACCCGGTACCTGATGACCGTGCAGGAGGCCGTACACCTGGTCCTGCAGGCCGCCGCCATCGGGCGGGACGGCGAGGCGCTCGTGCTCGACATGGGCGAGCCCGTCCGCATCGACGACCTCGCACGCCAGATCGCCGCCCAGTCCGCCGGGGAGGCCCGGATCGTCTACACCGGCCTGCGGCCCGGCGAGAAGCTGCACGAGGACCTGCTGGGCCGGGACGAGACGGACGTCCGGCCGCTGCACCCACTGATCTCCCACGTGACGGTGCCGCCGCTGGACCCGGCCGAGACATCCACGCTCGACCCGTACGACGACCCGGACAAGACCATCGAGCGGCTGGTCTGGCTCTGCCAGCAGCCGGCCGGCAGCCCGGCGGAGTTCGAGAGCGTCACGCTCAGCACCCGTTGACGTCCCGGCCCGGCGGCCCGCCCGCCGGCCACAGCCCGCGACCCATCATCCGGAGGTTCTGACGATGATGCCCTCGACCGCCGTCCTGGCAGGGATCCCCGTCGACCGTGCCGCCCGCTACGAACGGCGCAAACGACTCTTCGACGTGCTCGTCGCGGCGGTGCTGCTGGTCCTGCTGGCGCCCCTCGTGGCGCTGGTCGCGGCGCTGGTCGCCCTGCGGCTCGGCCGGCCGGTGCTGTTCCGCCAGATCCGCCCGGGGCGGCACGGACGGCCGTTTCTCATGGTCAAGTTCCGGACCATGCGGATCGACGGCTCGGCCGCCGGACCGAGCGGGGACGAGCAGCGGCTGACCCCGTTCGGGCAGCTGCTCCGCTCCACCAGCCTGGATGAGCTGCCCTCGCTCTGGAACGTGCTCAAGGGCGACATGAGCCTGGTCGGACCACGACCGCTGCTCACCGAATACCTCGACCGTTACTCACCGGAACAGGCCCGGCGCCACGACGTACGGCCGGGCATCACCGGGCTGGCCCAGGTCAGCGGCCGCAACGCGGTGAGCTGGGAGGAGAAGTTCGCCTACGACACCTGGTACGTCGACAACCGCTCCTTCCGGCTGGACCTGCGGATCCTGCTGGCCACCGTCGCCACCGTGCTGACCCGTCGCGGCATCGCCGCCGCCGGCACCCGGACGGCCCACGAGTTCCACGGTTCGGGTTCGTCGGCACGCCGGCTGGAGGGCGTCTCCCGCTGACCCGGCCGGCTGCCGCCGACCCTCACCACACCGCCCGGAAGAAGGCTGATGTCCGCACTCGCGAAACTCCTGGTCCGCCCCGGTCACCCCTCGGCCGGTCGCGCCGTACCGCCGCCGTCGGCTCACGGATGGGAGGGCCTGCCGGCATGAGCACGGATGTCGTGATCGTGGGTTGCTCGGGCCACGGACGGGAGGTGTTCAGCATCGTCCAGGCGGTCAACGAGGCCGGCGGCGACCGGGAGCCGGTCCGCGTGCTCGGCTTCGTCGACGACGCACCGTCCGAACGCAACCTCAAGCTCGTGCAGCGCCTGGACGTGGCGTACCTGGGGCGGATCGACTGGCTGCGGGCCGCCCCCACGGGAACCCACGTGCTGCTCGGCCTCGGCCACCCGGCGGTCCGGCGGCGGCTCGGCCGGCGGATCGACGGATACGGGCTGCCCGCGTTCAGCGTCGTCCACCCGGACGCCACCGTCGGGCGGGACCTGGTGCACGGTGAGGGGCTCGTCGTGTTCCCCGGCGCGCGGGTCACGACGAACGTCACCCTGGGCCGGCACGTCCATCTCAACCAGAACGCCACGGTCGGCCACGACTCGGTGCTGGACGACTACGTGTCGGTCAACCCGTCGGCGGCCGTCTCCGGCGACTGCCACCTGGGCGAGGCGGTGCTGGTGGGCACGTGTGCCGCCGTCCTTCAGGGTCGTCGGGTCGGCCCGGGCGCCACCGTCGGGGCGAGCGCCTGCGTGGTCCGGGACGTGCCGCCCGGAACGGTGGTAAAGGGGGTACCGGCCCGATGAGCACCGGATCCGCCGGCGCGCTCGGCGGCATCCCCGGGCGGGTCCGCCGCGCCGTGCTCCCCGCTGTCCCGACGACCACGCCGGCCGACGGGCGCGCCGACGGCGGGTCCCGCGCGCGAGCCCTGATCAGCGCCACCGCGGGCACGGCCGGCACCCGTATCGGCACGCTCCTGGTCAGCCTCGTCGCGGGGGTGCTCGCGGCGCGCGCCCTCGGCCCGCACGACCGGGGACTGCTGGCGGTGGCCATCGCCTCGTCCGCGGTGTTCAGCACGATGTTCGCGCTCGGCATCGACACGGCGAACCTCCGGTTGGCCGGTCGCTCGGCCGAACTGCACCGGTACGCGGCCCTGACCAGCGTCCGCTACGCGCTGCCGCTCGGCGTGGTGGCGGGCGCCGTGTGGGGCCTGGTCGGCTACCTGGGTGGTCCACCGGCACGGCTCGGACTCGACCCCGCCACCTTCCGGTTGACCCTGGCGCTCTGCCCGGTGGTCCTGCTGGCTGCGTTGCTGGGCGCCGCGGAGATCGGCCGGGGACGGGCCGCCACCTACAACCTCACCGTCATCGGCTCGCTCGTGGCGTACCTGGCCGTGCTCGTGGTGTTGGTGACGGCGGACCGCGCCGGCCCCGCCACGGTGCTCGGCGCCTACCTGCTCGGCCAGGTCGGGGGGCTGGTGGTGCTGCTGCGGCAGGTCGTCGGCGGCCGGCGCCTGGCCCGCCCCGACACGACGACCCGCCGCGAATACTGGTCGTCGGCGCGCCGGGGCTTCGCCCCCAACGTCGCCCACTTCAGCATGGTGCGGGTGCAGGTGCCGCTGACACAGGTGCTGGTCGGGGCGAGTGCGGTCGGCGTCTACTCGGTGGCCCTCGCGCTCGCCGAGACGCTGCTCATCGTGCCGATCGCGCTGAGTCTGATCCTGGTCCCCACCGTGGCCAACGGGCATGCCGACTGGCATCAGGTCGCCCGCCTCGCCGGGCGCTCGCTGATCGTCACGGTCCTCAGCGCCGCGGCACTGGCCGCCGCCGGTCCCCTGCTCATCGACACCCTGTACGGCGACCGTTTCGCCCCCGCGGTGCCCGTCCTGTGGGCGCTGCTGCCGGGGGTCGTCATCTTCGCCCTGGCCCGGGTGGCACAGAGCTACCTGACCGCGACCGACCGGCCCGCCGGCACCCTGGTGGCCGCCGTGGCCGCATCGCTCGCCGGGTCCGGGCTGATGGTCGCGCTGGTGCCGCGATCCGGCCCGGTGGGTGCCGGGGTGGCCGCCTCGGCGGGGTTCGTCGTCTACGCGATGGTCATCGCGGCGGTCTTCCTTCGGCTGAACCCCGCCCGCCGCGCGGTGACGGCGACGGCCCCGGGCACGGGCCTGGGTGGGGCCGGCTCCACCGGCGGACGTTCGCCCCGCCCGGGTGCGACACCGCCGGGTGGCTCCTGGGACGGGTGGACCCTGGCGCTGCTGCTGGCCGTCGGGGGCGGGGCCCTCGCGGGAGTCGCCGTGTCCTTCGGGCCCGGCCTGCCGCTCTCGACCGTGCAGCTCGCGGGCGCCGTCGTGGTCGCCGTTCTCGCGACCCTCCTTCCTGGCGCCGGCCTGTACGGGCTGGCGCTGCTCGCGCCGCTGAGCCAGGTGCCCGCGCTTCCGCTGCCGGCCGTCCCCGCCATGCTGCTGTGTGGCCTGTGCTGCCTGTGCGGCACGGTGCTGCGGCGGCGGCTGCCGGTCCGCAACCGCACCGGGGCTGCGCTCCTCGCCGCTCTGGTCAGCTGGCTGCTGATCAGCGTCACCCTGGTCAACCCCGACGTCACGCTGCCCCGGGCCTTCTCGGTGGTGGCGGTGGTGGCGCTGCCGCTGGTGGTGCTCCCGCTGGTGGCCCTCGGTGGTGACGCGGGCGGGCGGTTGCTGCTCGCCTTCGCGTTCGCGACGGCCGGTGTCGGGTTGATCCGGCTGGTGACGGGCGCCCGCGAGGGCGAACTCGCCTCGGCCGGCCCGTTGGCCGAGGACGCGTCCACGTACAACCACAACGCCTGGGGTTGCCTCCTGGTGATCGCCCTTGCGGTACTGCTGGCCCGGCTCGCCGGGACGAGCCGCCCACCGCTGCGCGCCCTGACGGCCGCCGCGGCCGTGCTGACACTCGTCTCGATCGGCTACTCGTACAGCAGGTCCGCCTATCTGGGGGCGCTGGCCGTGCTGCTGTGCTTCGCGGTGCGCCGCCCGGCACGCAGCGTCGCGTGGGCGGGCCTGGTGACGGCCGCCACGCTCGCCCTCGGGGTGACCAGTGCGTTGCTGCCGTCCACCGTCGTGGACCGGATCACCGGCACCGCCACCGGCGACACCCTCGACCTCTCCTCGTCGATCCGGATCGACCTGTGGACGGCGGCGGCGCGGATGGCGGCCGACCACCCGGTGTTCGGAGTCGGTTACCTCAACTTCAACACCCGGCTGGCCGATTACTTCGTCCCCACCCAGACCGACGCGCACGCCTACACCGGCCTGGAGTGGAGCCAGCTCGCCCACCCGCACAACCAGTACCTGATGCTCCTGACGGAGACCGGCCTGGTCGGCACGCTGCTCGTCGGTGGCCTTCTCGTCCTCACCGTGCGGTCGGTCTGGCGCCGCTATCGCGCCCGTGTCGAGTGGACGGCCGAAGCGGCGCTGCTCGCCCTGCTGGGAGTCGGTATCGCCAGTCTGACCGGCGAGCCGTTGCTGGCGCCGGCGGTCCTCGTCCCGTTCGTGCTGCTGCTCACCACCGCTACCCGGAGTACGCCATGACGACCCGAGAACCGGCCGACGAACGGCCCCTCCGCATCCTCCAGGTCACCACCACGCCCACCGGCGGCGACTGGTTCCTCGACCAGGTGACCGGGTTGCGCGACCGCGGGCACGACGTGCTGGCCGTGGTGCCCGGCGAGGGTCCGCTCGCCACCCGGCTCCGGCAGGCGCGCGTACCGCTGCGGATCGTTCCGCTCGCCGGCTGGCACCCGCACAAGCTGCCCCGGGTCGCCGCGGCGGAGCTGCGGCTCGTCCGGCTGATCCGGCGGTTCCGGCCCGACGTGGTGCACGCTCACCTGCTCAAGGCCAACGTCGCCTGCCGGGTGGCCAGCCTGCTCGCCGGACGGCCGCTGCACGTCAACCAGGTCACCGGCATGATCCATCTGCACAGCCCGTGGCTGCGCCGGATCGACGTGACGACGCTCTCCCGCGCCGATGTGCTGATCACCTCGTGCCGCGCGTTCGCCGAGCGGTACCGGACCCTCGGGGCCCAGGAGGTCGCGGTCAGCTACTACGGCTGCGACGTGCACGCACTCGACCCGGCCGCCTCCGGGGAGCCGTTCCGCAAGGAGTTCGGCCTCGCTGCGGACACCCCGACGGTCGGGATGGTGGCGCACATGTACCCGAGCCGGATCCGGGCGTACCGCGAGATCGGGGTGAAGGGCCACGAGGTGCTCATCGACGCGGTGCCCGAAATGCTGTCCCGCGTGCCCGACCTGCACGTCTTCGTGATCGGCGACCAGCTGGTGGGGGACGGGGCCTACCGACGGTCGCTCGAGGAACGCGCCCGGCGGCGGGGCGTGGACGGCCGGGTGCACTTCACCGGCCACCGCGCCGACAAGCAGCACGTCATCGCGGGGCTGGACGTGCTGGTCAGCCCGTCGCTGGAGGAGTCGGCCTGCTACGCGATGGTGGAGGCGCTGCTGATGGAGAAGGGCGCGGTGGCCAGTGACGTCGGCGGGCTGCCGGACACGGTGCAGCACGGAGAGACCGGGCTGCTCGTACCGCCGGCCGACCCGCACGCCCTGGCCACGGCGGTGGCGGAGCTGGTGTCGGACCCGGACCGGCGGCGGAGGATGGGGCGGCTCGGCCGCACCCGCTGTCTGGCCCGGTTCGACATCTCGCAGACGGTGGCCCAGGTGGAGCGCATCTACCGGTCCGCGCTCGCCGGGTCGGCGGGGGCCGGCCGATGAGCGGGCTGCGGAACCTTGTCGCCAGCGGCCTGCGCGACCTGCAGGTCCGGGACTATCCGGTGGCCGCCGACGCCCGGCCCGACGGACGTGGACCATATCCGCTGTTCTGGGACCACCTGCCGCACGGCACCCGGCTGGACGCGACGGGCGTCGTGCAGGCGGCGCGCCCGGACGGCGGTTGGTATCCGAATCCGGTCTCGATGTGCCTGTACGCCCTCGGCCGGCACAACCGCGTGGTCGCCGCGCGGCGGCCCGAGCCGCGGGCCGACGGGCCGCTGCTCACCCAGGCGGCCTGGCTGCGCGCCCAGCAGGACGGCGCGGGTGGCTGGCGCTACCCGGTCCCGGCCCCCCGGTACGGTGTGGCCGCCGGCTGGTACTCGGGGATGGCCCAGGGCATGGCGGCCTCGGTGCTGCTGCGGGCCGCCGACCTGACCGGGGAGCGCTCCTATCTGGACGCCGCCGACGGGGCGGTCGACCTGCTGCTGCGCCCCGTGAGCGCGGGCGGCTGCGCGCACTACGACGGGACGGGCCGGCCGTTCCTGGAGGAGTGCCCGGCCGAGCCGCCGAATCACATCCTCAACGGCGCTGTCTTCGCGCTCTTCGGCCTCATCGAGCACCAGCACCGGCGGGGCGGCTCCGCCCACCTGGCCGCCGAGGCCCGGCTCGCCGAGGAACTCCCCGGGTTCGACCTCGGCTACTGGTCCCGCTACGACCTGCGCTGGCCGTGGCCGGCGACGGTCAACTACCACGCGCTGCACGTTTCCCTGCTGTCCGCGCTGGGCCGGCTGACGGCGACTCCGGCCTTCACCGACCTGTCGGCGCGCTGGGCGCGGGCACTGCGCAACCCCCGGCACCGGATGCGGGCCCGGCTGGTCAAGGCCACCGGCATCTGGCGGCATCACCGTGGCTGACCGGACGGCGGTGGGCGACCCTCGTACGGTCGTGCTGCTCGGCGCCGGGCATTCCGTGCACGTACGCCGCTGGGCCACCGCCCTCGCCGCCCGCGGTCACCGGGTGGTGGTCACCACCTGGTTGCCGGCCGATCCGCTGCCGGAGGTGGACATCCGCAGCCCCGGCACCACGGCCGGGATCGGCGGCCTGGCCGGGCGGGTCTGGCGGATGCTGCGCACCGCCCGGTGGCTGCGTCGGGAGATCCGCCGGATCGCGCCGGAGGTCGTCCACGTCCACTCGGTGGGGCGGGCCGGACTGCTCTCCCTGGCGATCCCCCGGGCCGGGGCTCGGGTCGTCACGCCCTGGGGCAGTGAGCTGCGGTTCGCCTCGCGGTCCCGGTGGCGCGCCTGGGTGGCCGGGAGCGCGCTGCGGCGAGCCGCCCTGGTGGTGCCCACCTCCCGGTCGGTCACCCGGGAGGTGGTCGACACGTACCGGGTTCCGGCCAGCCGGGCGGTGACGGTGTCCTGGGGGGTGGACGACGACCTCCTGCGGATGCGGGACGCGGTCGACCCGGCGGCGGTGCGGGCGGGCCTGGGTGTGCCGCCGGACGCGCGGGTGGTTCTCTCGATGCGGGGCGCCGGTCAGGTCTACCGGACCGACGAGATCCTGCGGGCCTTCGCCACCACCGCAGCCGACCAGCCGGATCTGCACCTTGTCGTCCTCGCCGGCCACGAGCCGGCCGACGCGGCGGCGGCCGCGGCCCGGGCGGAATGCCTGAGCCGGATCAGGGCGGCGGTGGCCGCGCTGCCGGGCCGGATCACCCTGGTCGACCGCACGCTGCCACCCGCCGACGTGTTCCGGTTGATGCGCGCCGCCGCGGTCGCCGTCTCGACGCCGAGGTGGGACCAGCGCAGCTCGGCCGTGCTGGAGGCGGCCCTGGCCGGTTGCCGGCTGCTCCTGGCCGACCTGCCGCCCTACCGGGAGATGATCGCCGACGGGCTGGTCGCGGAACTGCTCGGCGAGCCGCTGGCCGACCGTCTCGCCGATCGGCTGCGCACCGCCGGGCCGCTGTCGCCCGAGGAGCAGCGGCGCAACCGGTCCTTCATCGAGGAGTCCGAGCTGTGGTCGCGCCAGGTCGAGGTGATGCGGGGGCTCTACCGGGTGGTCGCCGGGGACGGGACACGCGGTGAGCAGGCGTTCGAGGGGGGCTCGGCGGTGATCTCCCCGCCGGTGTGCCTGCCCGTACGGCCCGCCGACCGGCCTCGCATGTGGTGAGCTGTACGGGTGGCGGGGATGGGTCTGGTGCTGCACCCCACCCGGGACGTCTCCGAGGTGGTCGGGATCATCGAGCGGTGGGCGTCGCGCCACCGCAAGACGCTGCTGGTCCGCGCCGAGGACGAGCACCGGGTGCCGTCCTGCGTCGAGCCGGTCCCCGCGGACGAGCTGGCCGTCCGCGCCGACGCCCTGATCAGCATCGGCGGTGACGGGACCATGCTGGGCGCGCTGCGCATGGCGGTGCGCGACCCGAAGCCGGTGCTCGGCGTGCACCTGGGCCGGCTCGGTTTCCTCGTGGAGGTCGAGCCTCCGGACCTGCCGGACGCGCTGAGCCGGCTGGCGGCGAAGGACTTCACCGTCGAGTCGCACGCCTGCCTCGCCTGCGACGTGTGCGGCGACGACGTGGTGGCCTTCAACGACATCGCGCTGGTCCGCCAGCCCGGCTCCGGGTTCGTCACCGCCACCCTGGCCGTCGATGGCCAGCGGTACGGCTACTACCGCTGCGACGCCCTGGTGGTCAGCACGCCGACCGGATCGACCGCGTACAGCTACGCGGCGGGCGGGCCGCTGATCTCGCCGGCCGCGGACGCCGTGGTGGTGACCCCGTCGGCGCCGATGGCGGGCATCTCCCGGGCGGTGGTGCTCGCTCCCGAGGAGAGCATCCGGCTGGAGCTCCGGCCGGACACGGCGGCGGTCGCCGTCGAGATGGACGGGCTGGTGATCAAGGACGCGGCGACCGAGGGCACGGTGCTGATCCGCTACCGCCGGGACGCCGGCCGGGTGGTCCGCTTCGACCCGCGGCGCTACCAGGAGCGCAACCAGTTGAAGCTGAGCCTGCTCGACCTGCCGTTCCTGCCGGACCAGCTCCGCGAGCTGCTGCCCGAGGAGCTGCGGCGGGAACGCGACCAGCGGGAGCTGGAACCGCCCTGCTGACCGGCGGGGTCAGGCCTGGCCGAGCACCTCGGAGACCAGCGCCCGCGCCTCCTCCTGGATGCGGGTGAGGTGTTCCGGGCCCCGGAACGACTCGGCGTAGATCTTGTAGACGTCCTCGGTGCCGGACGGCCGGGCGGCGAACCAGCCGGACTCGGTGGTCACCTTGAGACCTCCGATGGGCGCGCCGTTGCCCGGCGCGGTGGTCAGGGTCGCGGTGATCGGCTCGCCGGCCAGCTCGGTCGCGGTGACCTGCTCGGGCGACAGCTTGGCCAGCACGGCCTTCTCCTCGCGGCTGGCCGGTGCGTCGATGCGGGCGTACGCGGGCGCGCCGAAACGCTCGGCCAGCTCGGCCCAGTGCTCGCTGGGCGTCCTCCCGGTCGTGGCGACGATCTCCGAGGCGAGCAGGCAGAGCAGGATGCCGTCCTTGTCGGTGGTCCAGGTGCCGCCGTCGCGGCGCAGGAAGGAGGCGCCCGCACTCTCCTCGCCGCCGAAGCCGACCGCCCCGTCGAGCAGACCGGGCACGAACCACTTGAAGCCGACCGGCACCTCCAGCAGGGGGCGGCCCAGGTCGGCGGCCACCCGGTCGATCATCGAGGAGGAGACCAGGGTCTTGCCGACGGCCGCCGCCGGCCCCCACTGCTCCCGGGTGCGGAAGAGGTGGCCGATGGCCACGGCCAGGTAGTGGTTCGGGTTCATGAGGCCGCCGTCGGGCGTGACAATGCCGTGCCGGTCGGCGTCGGCGTCGTTGCCCGTGGAGATCTGGAACCGGTCGCGGGCGGCGATCAGCGAGGCCATGGCGTTCGGCGAGGAGCAGTCCATCCGGATCTTGCCGTCGCCGTCGAGGGTCATGAACCGCCAGGTCGGGTCGACCGTCGGGTTGATCACCGTGAGGTCGAGGCGGTGCCGCTCGGCGATCTCCCCCCAGTACGCCACGCTCGCCCCGCCCATCGGGTCGGCGCCGATGCGCACCCCGGCGTCCCGGATCGCGGCGATGTCCAGCGCGGCGGGCAGGTCGTCGACGTAGCGGGCGAGGAAGTCGTACTCCCCCGTGGTGTCGGCGGCGCGCGCCCGCGCGTACGGGATGCGCTTCACCTCCTTGAGCCCGGCGGCGAGGATGCTGTTCGCGCGGTCCTGGATCCACTTCGTGACGTCGCTGTCGGCGGGCCCGCCGTGGGTGGGGTTGTACTTGAAGCCGCCGTCGTCGGGCGGGTTGTGCGACGGGGTGATCACGATGCCGTCGGCCAGCCCGGCGGTGCGGCCCCGGTTGTGGGTGAGAACGGCGTGCGAGAGCGCCGGGGTGGGGGTGTAGCCGTCGCGGCTGTCCACCAGCACGGTGACGTCGTTGGCGGCGAGCACCTCCAGCGCGCTGGCCTCGGCCGGCGCAGAGAGCGCGTGGGTGTCGCGGGCCAGGAAGAGCGGGCCGGAAAGGCCCTGCTCCCGCCGGTAGTCGCAGAGGGCCTGGGTGACGGCGAGGATGTGGTCCTCGTTGAAGGCGTTGCGCAGGCTCGACCCGCGGTGCCCGGACGTGCCGAAGGAGACCTGCTGCGCCGGGTCGCTCGGATCCGGGTGCCCGGCGTAGTAGGCGGTGACCAGCCGGGGCACGTCGACGAGGTCGGCGGGCTCGGCGGGCTGGCCGGCACGGGGATGGGCCACGGTGGGAACCTCCTGAGCTGGTGCGGGTGGATCAGGCCTCGACGCGCTGGCCCTTGCCGATGACGACGATGCCGTTGTCGGAGACGGTGTACCGCTGGCGGTCCTTCTCCAGGTCGACGCCGATCTCGGCGCCCTCCGGAACGTAGACGTTCTTGTCCAGGATGGCCCGCCGGACCACCGCGTGCCGGCCGATCTCGACACCCTCCATGAGCACGGCGCCGTCGACGTGCGCCCAGGAGTGCACCTTCACCCGCGGGGCCACGATCGAGTTCTCCACCAGCGAGCCGGAGATCACCGAGCCGGGCGACACCATCGAGCTGACCGCGCGGCCGACCCGCTCGCCCCAGGCGTGCACGAACTTCGCCGGCGGGTACGGCGGCTGGTTGCTGTAGATCGGCCAGTCGAAGTTGTAGAGGTTGAACACCGGGTGCACGTTGATGAGGTCCATGTGGGCGTCGTAGAAGGAGTCGAGCGTCCCCACGTCCCGCCAGTAGCCCCGGTCCCGGTCGGTGCTGCCGGGCACCTCGTTGTCCTTGAAGTCGTAGACGTTGGCCTCGCCCCGCTCGACAAGCATGGGGATGATGCTGCCGCCCATGTCGTGCTTGCTGGTCTTGTCCTCGGCGTCGCGCTCGACGGCCTCGCAGAGGGCCTTCGTGCTGAAGACGTAGTTGCCCATGGAGGCGTAGATCTGGTCGGGCGCGTCGGGCAGCCCCACCGCGTCGGTGGGCTTCTCGCGGAACGCCCGGATCCGCCGGCCGTCCTCGCCGACCTCGATGACGCCGAACTGGTCGGCCATCGACAGCGGCTGGCGGATGCCGGCCACGGTGACGGCGGCGCCGGAGGCGATATGGTCCTCCACCATCTGCCGCGGGTCCATCCGGTAGATGTGGTCGGCACCGAAGACGATCACGTGGTCGGGCTGCTCGTCGTTGATGAGGTTGAAGCTCTGGTAGATCGCGTCGGCCGAGCCGGCAAACCACCACGGGCCGCGGCGCTGCTGCGCGGGCACCGGCGTGACGTAGTTGCCGAGCATCGTCGACATCCGCCAGGTCTGGGTGATGTGGCGGTCCAGGGAGTGGGACTTGTACTGGGTCAGCACGACGATCTTGAGATAGCCGGCGTTCGCCAGGTTGGACAGGACGAAGTCGACCATGCGGTACATCCCGCCGAAGGGGACGGCCGGCTTCGCCCGGTCGGTGGTGAGGGGCATCAGGCGCTTGCCCTCCCCGCCGGCAAGGACGATCGCGAGCACCTTGGCAGCCATGCTCAGACGCTATCCATACCGCACCGACTTCACCACTCGTACGGGCACGTTTCCGCACCCGGTGCGGGGCGGGAAAGCGCGCTAGGGTGCCGGGCATGAGCGATTCCGCACGGCTGCGCGTCGACCTGCTGACCCGGGAGTACCCGCCGGAGGTCTACGGCGGCGCCGGGGTGCACGTCGAGTACCTGGCGCGCGAGCTACGCCGCCTCGCCGACGTGCGGGTGCACTGCTTCGGCGCGCCCCGCGACGAGCCGGGCGTCACGGCGTACGCCGAGCCCGCGGCGCTGGCCGGCGCGAACGCCGCGCTGCGCACCATGGGCGTCGACCTGGAGATGGCCGCGGGCACCGCCGGCACCGACGTGGTGCACAGCCACACCTGGTACGCCAACCTGGCCGGGCACACCGCGAAGCTGCTGCACGGGGTGCCGCACGTGGTGACCGCGCACAGCCTCGAGCCGCTGCGCCCGTGGAAGGCCGAGCAGCTCGGCGGCGGCTACGCACTCTCGTCGTGGTGCGAGCGGGTGGCGTTCGAGGCCGCCGACACGGTCATCGCGGTGAGCGAGGGGATGCGGCGCGACGTGCTGACCGCGTACCCGGAGGTCAACCCGGACCGGGTGCGGGTCGTCTACAACGGCATCGACACCGCGCAGTACGCCCCCGACCGCGGCACCGGCGTGGTGGACCGGCTCGGCATCGACCCGGCCCGCCCCAGCGTGGTCTACGTCGGCCGGATCACCCGGCAGAAGGGCCTGCCGTACCTGCTGCGGGCGGCCCGGGAGCTGCCCGCCGACACCCAGCTCGTGCTGCTGGCCGGCGCCCCCGACACCCCGGAGATCGCCGCCGAGGTGGAAGGGCTGGTCGCCGAGCTGCGGGCCGGCCGCTCCGGCGTGATCTGGATCGCCGAGATGCTGCCCAAGCATGAAGTGATCCAGGTGCTCACCCACGCCACGATCTTCGTCTGCCCGTCGGTCTACGAGCCGATGGGCATCGTCAACCTGGAGGCGATGGCCTGCGAGACGGCCGTGGTGGCCACCGCCACGGGCGGCATCCCCGAGGTGGTCGCCGACGGCGAGACCGGGCTGCTGGTTCCGATCGAACAGGCCGGCGACGGCAGCGGCCGGCCGCTGGACCCGGAGCGCTTCGTGGCCGACCTGGCGGCGACGATCAACGACCTGCTGTCCGACGAGAAGCGGGCGGAGGAGTTCGGCCTCGCGGGCCGCCGCCGGGCGGTCGAGCACTTCTCCTGGGACACCATCGCGCAGCGGACGCTGGAGGTGTACCGGTCGGTGGGCGCCGCCGGCTGACTTGAGCGCGAAGCGATCTCGGGCAGTAGGTTGAACCGGTGACTGGACGGTTCCCGATCGAAGACGTCTCCCCCGTCGTCGCCTGCGGTCGCTACCCGGCCAAGGCGGTGGTCGGCGAGATCGTGCCCGTGTCGGCCCGTGCCTACCGCGAGGGCCACGACGCGCTCGGGTGCAACGTGGTCTGGCTCGGCCCCGACGGCGCCGCCCGCCCGTTCACCCGGATGCGCCCCGGCGAGCCCGGCCAGGACCGCTGGCACGCCACCATCCGCCCCGACGCGGTCGGCACCTGGCGGTTCACCGTCGAGGCGTTCCAGGACCCGTACCTGACCTGGCAGAACGCCGTCACCAAGAAGGTCGCCGCCGGCCAGGGCCCGGCCGAGCTGGCCAACGACCTGGCCGAGGGCGTGCGGGTGCTGGAGGCCGCCCTGGACCTCGTGCCGGCCGCCGACCGGGAGCGGGTGCGGGCGGCGGTGACCGCGTTGCGCGACGAGGACGCGGAGCTGCCCCGCCGGGTCGGCCCGGCGCTCGACCTGGCCCCGCTGCTCTGGGACCACCCGGTGCGCGAGCTGGTCACCACCGGCGACGAGCACACCCTCTGGGTCGACCGGCCGCGCGCGCTGTTCTCCGCCTGGTACGAGTTCTTCCCCCGCTCCGAGGGTGCGATCCCGGCCACCGTCGACGCGCCCGCCCGGTCCGGCACCTTCGTCACCGCCCTGGACCGGCTGCCGGGCGTCGCCGCCATGGGCTTCGACGTGCTCTACCTGCCGCCGATCCACCCGATCGGCCGGGTCAACCGCAAGGGCCCCAACAACGCGCTCACGGCCGGGCCGGACGACGTCGGCTCGCCGTGGGCGATCGGCGCGGCCGAGGGCGGCCACGACGCCATCCACCCCGACCTGGGCACGCCGGAGGACTTCCGCGACTTCGTCGCCGCGGCCGCCGAGCAGGGCCTGGAGGTGGCCATGGACCTGGCGTTGCAGTGCGCCCCCGACCACCCGTGGGTGACCGAGCACCCGGAGTGGTTCACCACCCGGGCCGACGGCAGCATCGCGTACGCGGAGAACCCGCCGAAGAAGTACCAGGACATCTACCCGCTGAACTTCGACAACGACCCGGAGGGCATCCGGGCGGAGATCCTGCGGGTGGTGCTGCACTGGGTCGGCGAGGGCATCCGGATCTTCCGGGTCGACAACCCGCACACCAAGCCGTTCGACTTCTGGCACTGGCTGATCTGGGAGGTCAAGAAGGTCGACCCGGACGTGCTCTTCCTCGCCGAGGCGTTCACCCGTCCGGCGATCATGCACGGCCTCGGGAAGATCGGCTTCACCCAGTCGTACACCTACTTCACCTGGCGCACGTCGGCCGCCGAGATGCGGGAGTACTGCGCGGAGCTGGTCGCGGCGGCCGACTACATGCGACCCAACTTCTGGCCGAACACGCCGGACATCCTGCACGAGTCGCTCCAGCACGGCGGCCCGCCGATGTTCAAGATTCGAGCGGTGCTGGCCGCGCTGCTCTCCCCCTCCTGGGGCATGTACGCCGGCTACGAGCTCTTCGAGCACGTCGCGCGACCCGGTGCCGAGGAGTACCTGGACAACGAGAAGTACGAGCTGCGCCCCCGGGACTGGGCCGGTGCGCAGGAGCAGGGCCGCTCGCTCGCCCCGTTCATCGCCACCCTCAACCGGGTCCGCCGGGACAACCCGGCCCTGCACCGGCTGCGCAACCTGCGCTTCCACGACATCGACAACCCGGCGCTCCTCTGCTGGTCCAAGCACGACCCGGACACCGGCAACACGGTGATCGTGGTCTGCTCGTTCGACTCCCGTGCCGTGCAGTGGGGCAACACCACGCTCGACATGCCGGCGCTCGGCCTCGACTGGCACGAGCGGTTCACCGTGCACGACGAGCTGACCGGCGCCGACTACGACTGGGGGCAGCGCAATGCGGTGCGGCTCGACCCGTACCTGCAGCCCGCGCACGTGTTCACGGTGCGCCGGCCCGCCGCGCCGGCCGAGCCCGAAGGCGTGCCGCCGGCCCCCGCGGCGGCCGACCTGACCGTCGAAGACGTACCCGCCGACCTCTCCGGCGGAACCGCCCCGACCGCACCGGCCGCGAAGGACGACGCACGATGGAGCAGCTGATCGCCGGTCAGGCCCACGACCCGCACGCCGTGCTCGGCGCGCACCCCGCCGGTGGGCGCACCACCATCCGCACGCTGCGCCGGGGCGCGGCCGACGTGGCCGTGCTCGCCGGCGACGAGCGGCACCCCATGAAGCGGGTGCACGACGCGGGCGTCTTCGAGGCCGTGCTGCCCGGCGAGGTGCTCGACTACCGGGTCGAGGTCGACGGCTCGGTGCACGACGACCCGTACCGCTACCCGCCCACCCTCGGCGAGCTGGACCTGCACCTGATCGGCGAGGGGCGGCACGAGCGGCTCTGGGAGGCGCTCGGCGCCCGGGTCTTCGACGAGGGCGTCGCCTTCACCGTCTGGGCGCCCAACGCCCGCGGCGTCCGGGTGGTCGGCGACTTCACCGGCTGGGGGACCGACGACGGCTGGCCGATGCGCTCGCTCGGCTCCAGCGGGGTGTGGGAGATCTTCGTGCCCGGCGCCGCCGTCGGCAGCCGGTACAAGTACCGGATCCTCGGCGCCGACGGGCACTGGCGGGACAAGGCCGACCCCCTGGCGGCCCGCACCGAGGTGCCGCCGGCCACCGCCTCCGTGGTGCACCACTCCCGGTACGCCTGGGGCGACGCGGACTGGCTCACCCGCCGGGCGCGGCGGCAGCCGCACCAGGAGCCGATGAGCGTCTACGAGGTGCACCTCGGCTCGTGGCGCCCCGGCCTCGGCTACCGGGAGCTGGCCGACCAGCTCACCGCGTACGTCACCGAACTCGGCTTCACCCACGTCGAGTTCCTGCCCGTGATGGAGCACCCGTTCGGCGGCTCCTGGGGCTACCAGGTCACCGGCTACTACGCCCCGACCGCCCGGTTCGGCGACCCCGACGAGTTCCGCCACCTGGTCGACCGGCTGCACGGAGCCGGCATCGGGGTGATCCTCGACTGGGTGCCCGCGCACTTCCCGAAGGACGAGTGGGCTCTGGCCCGCTTCGACGGCACCCCGCTCTACGAGCACCCCGACCCGCGCCGCGGGGAGCACCCCGACTGGGGCACGTACGTCTTCGACTTCGGCCGCCGCGAGGTACGCAACTTCCTGGTCGCCAACGCCCTCTACTGGCTGGACGAGTTCCACGTCGACGGGCTGCGGGTCGACGCGGTCGCCTCGATGCTCTACCTGGACTACTCCCGCCAGGAGGGTCAGTGGGCGCCCAACGTGCACGGTGGCCGGGAGAACCTGGAGGCCATCGCGCTCCTTCAGGAGGTCAACGCCACCGTCTACAAGCACCACCCCGGCGTGGTGATGGTCGCCGAGGAGTCCACCGCCTGGCCGGGCGTCACCCGCCCCACCGCCGAGGGCGGGCTGGGCTTCGGCTTCAAGTGGAACATGGGCTGGATGCACGACACCCTGCTCTACACCTCCAAGGACCCGATCTACCGGCAGCACCACCACCATCAGCTCACCTTCTCCCTGGCGTACGCCTGGAGCGAGAACTACGTGCTGCCGATCAGCCACGACGAGGTGGTGCACGGCAAGGGCTCCCTGACCGGCAAGATGCCCGGCGACACCTGGCAGCGGCTGGCCAACGTGCGGGCGCTGCTCGCGTACATGTGGGCGCACCCCGGCAAGCAGTTGCTCTTCATGGGCTGCGAGCTCGCCGACGACCGCGAGTGGAGCGAGGAGCGCGGCCTCGACTGGTACCTGCTGCACGACCCGGCGCGGGCCGGTGTGCAGCGCCTGGTCGGCGACCTGAACCGCGTCTACCGGGAGACCCCGGCGCTCTGGGCGCAGGACACCGACCCCGCCGGCTTCCGCTGGATCGCCGGGGACGACGTCGCCAACAACACCGTCTCGTTCATCCGCATCGCCCCCGACGGCCAGACCCTGGTCTGCGTGGCCAACTTCTCCGCGCTGCCGCTGGAGGGCTACCGGGTCGGCCTGCCGGCCGGGGGCACCTGGACCGAGCTGCTCAACACCGACGCCCACCACTACGGCGGGTCGGGGGTGGGCAACCTCGGGTCGGTGCGGGCCGAGAGCGTGCCGTGGCACGGGATGCCGGCGTCGGTGGCGCTGCGGGTGCCGCCGCTCGGCGTCCTCTGGCTCCGCCCGGCCTGACCCGCGGGCGGTTCACGGTGATCGCCGGCGGCTCAGGTGGCCGGCACGCCGGGAGGGGTGCGCCCGGTCCGCCACGGATCGGGCGGCGACATCGCGTGAATCAGACCAGGCCGGCTTCGCGGAGGAGTTTCCAGAGGCCGGCGCCGTCCGGGGCGGCCAGCCACTTCTGGCCGACCGGGCCGGCGGAGGGGCGGCCCGCGGGGGTGGGCAGGCTGCCGGCCAGCACCGACTGGGTGGGCGAGAGCCGGCGGATCGCCACCCCGGCCACGTTGTCCGGGTGGGCGGCGGCGAACTCGCGGTAGATCTCCTGGTCGTGCTGCCCGTCGTCGCCGAGGAGCAGCCAGCGGACGTCGGGGAACTCCCGGGCCAGCCGGGCCAGGGTGGCCCGCTTGTGCTCCCGGCCGCTGCGGAACCAGCGGTCGGCGGTCGGCCCCCAGTCGGTGAGCAGCAGCGGCCCGGCCGGGTAGAGGTGCCGGGACAGGAACCGGGTCAGCGTCGGCGCGACGTTCCACGCGCCGGTGGAGAGGTAGAAGACCGGGGCGCCGGGGTGGGCGGTGACCAGGCGCTCGTACAGCACCGCCATGCCGGGGACGGCGGCCCGGGCGTGCTCGTCGAGGACGAAGGTGTTCCACGCGGCGAGCAGGGGCCGGGGCAGCGCGGTGACCATGACCGTGTCGTCGATGTCGGAGAGGATGCCGAAGCGAACCTCGGGGTCGAGGATGCGGACCAGCGCCTCCACCGGCTCGGCGTCGGGCACGCTGAGGCGTACGCAGCCCCAGCCGGGGGTGAAGTCGGCCTCGATGACGGTGTCCACGAAGCCGCTGCGGTCCGCGGTGGCCTCCTGGCGTACGCCGCCGGCCTCGATGGTGACCTTCGCGTACTTGGCGGGCAGGGTGGTGAAGCTGCGCCAGCCCCGGACCTTCTCCAGCCGGCCGCGCTGCCGGGTGTCGGGGCGGCCCAGCAGGACCCGGCAGAGCACCCGCGCCCAGCCCGGCGCGCCGTAGCCGGCGTACGCGATGATGTTGATCTGCCACCCGGTGCGCCGCAGCCGCCGGGCCACCAGGTTGTGCAGGGCGTCCTCGATGCGCGCGGCGTGGTGCAGCTGCGGCACGGCCAGTTGGTCCGGTGGTGTGGGCGGCACGCTGTCACCCTGCCACAACCCGGGCGGGCCGGCCACGCGAGTGGTCTGCGCCGATCCACCCCGCCGCCCGCCGCCCCCGTGACAGACTGCGGTCGAGGCGACGACGGGGGCCTTGGTCGTGTCGAAACCGGAGCGGGACCCGGGACGGTGGCGTCCGGCGCTGGACCGGCCGGCGCTGGTGGCGCTGGTGCTCGGTGCGGCCGGGGTCGGCTACCGGCTGGTGCTGACGCTGCTCACCCTGCCCACCTCGAACAGCGACGAGGCGACGTTCGGCCTGGCGGCCCTGCACATCGCCGGCGGGGGCGAACGGCCGGTCTTCCTCTACGGGCAGCGCTACATGGGCGTGCTGGAGTCCTACCTGGCGGCCCCGCTGGTGGGCTGGGCGGGGGCGAGCTGGCCGTTGCTGCGGCTGCCGCTGCTGGTGCTGTTCGCGGTCTTCCTGTGGCTGGCCTACCGGTTGACCCGCCGGCTGTTCTCACCCTGGCTGGCCACCCTCGTGGTGGGCCTGCTGGCGCTCGGCTCCGAACGGGTCGTCCGGGACCAGCTCACCGCGGTCGGTGGCCGGCCGGAGGTGAAGCCCGCCGTGCTGGCGATGCTGCTCATCGCGGTCGCCCTCGGCGAGCGCCGGGTCCGGCACCGGTGGCTGGCCGCCGGCCTGTTCGGGCTGCTGGCCGGGCTGGCGCTCTGGTCGGACTGGCTGATCGTGCCCTACCTGGCGGTCGCCGGGCTGGTGCTGCTCTGGGCCGCGCCCCGGGACCTGGTGGGCTGGCCGGGGGTGCTGCTGGTGCTGGGCTTCCTGGTCGGAATCGCGCCGGTGATCAAGGACAACCTGGTCGCCCCCGACGGGCAGGACTCGCTGTCGGTGTTCCGGCAGATCAGCACCAAGGAGGGCGCGACGCCCTCGGTGTCGGAGCGGCTGCACGGCGGGCTGCTGGAGGGCGTGCCGCTGGCGTCCGGGCTCTGCCCGATGGACGGCTGCGCCCGCTGGGCCCAGTGGTTCGGGCTGCTCTACCCGGTGCTGCTGGTGGCCGCCGCCGTGCTCGGGCTGGTCGCGTTCCGCCGGGCCACGGACCCGGCCGCGCGGGTCCGGGCCGTGGCGATCCTCGCCCTGGTCGCCGGCGCGGCATTGACCCTGCTGGCGTACGTGCGCAGCCCGCTCGCCGCGACCGACCCGCTGGGCAACGCCCGGTACCTGTCGGTGCTCCAGATCTCGCTCCCGGCGGTGCTCTGGCCGCTCTGGCTGGCCGCCGCGCACGCCGTGCGGGCCACGGCGAGCCGGCTGACCCGGCCGGTCGGCGCGCTGGCCGCGCTGGTGCTGGCCGCGCTGGCGGCCGCCATGCTGGCCGGCACCGTGGCGTTCGTGGCCGACGCCCCAGGGCTGCGGGCCGAGGAGCGCGAGGCCCGGGAGCTGGCCGACGCGGTGCGCCGGGCCGGCCTGCGCGAGGTGTACGGGGACTACTGGACCTGCAACCGGCTGATCTTCAACACCGGGGAGGCGGTGGTCTGCGGGGTGCTCGACGGCGACCTGAGCCCCGGGCAGAACCGCTACCCGGCGTACTGGAAGCGGGTGGGGCGGGCGGCCCGGCCCGGGTACGTGGTGGCCGTCGGCTCGTCGGCGGAGCGTGCGCTGCGCCGGCTGCTCGGCGACCGGGCCGACGCGGCCGTGGTGGCCGAGGTCGGCGGCTATCGGGTGTACCACCCGGATGCCGCCGTGCGGCCGTGGCGCTGAACCCGGGCCGTACGCTGTGCCGATGCTCATCCTGCTGCCCCCGTCCGAGGGGAAGGCCGAGGCCGGCACCGGCCGGCGGCTGGACCTGTCGAAGCTCTCCCAGCCGGAGCTGAACCCGGCCCGGGAGGAGGTGCTGGCCGCCCTGGTCGACCTGTGCGCCGGCCCGGACGAGACGGCGGCCCGCGAGGCGCTGGGGCTGAGCGAGGGCCAGCGCGGCGAGCTGCGGCGCAACGCGCGCCTGCGGGCGGCGGCCACCGCCCCGGCCGGGCGGATCTACACGGGGGTGCTCTACGAGGCCCTCGACCTGGCCACGCTGCCGCCGGCCGCGGAACGGCTGGCCCGCCGCTCGGTGCTGATCAGCTCGGGCCTCTGGGGCGCGGTCCGCCTCACCGACCGGATCCCGCCCTACCGCTGCCCCATCGGGGCGCGGCTGCCGGGGATCGGCGCCCTGGGGGCGTACTGGCGGCGGCCGCTGGCGGCGGCCATGACGACGGCCGCCGGGACCGGCCCGGTGCTGGACCTGCGCTCGGGCGCGTACGCGGCCACCTGGGCGCCGCGCGGGGCGGTCGCCGAGCGGACGGTGACGGTGCGGGTGCTGCACGAGCGTGAGGTGGACGGGGCACCGACCCGGTCGGTGGTCAGCCACTTCAACAAGGCCACCAAGGGCCGGCTGGTCCGCGACCTGCTCACCACCGGCGCCCGGCCGCGCACCGCCGACGCGCTGGTCGGGGCGCTGCGCGAGCTGAAGTACGCCGTCGAGGAGCAGCCGCGGGCGGCCGGCCGGCCCCGTCAGCTCGACGTGGTCGTCACCGAACTCTGAGGCGGGTTGCCGCAAATTTTGCTCAAGGCTCGGGCGCAGCGGTTCCGTGGCGCGGACACCGGGGGTCACGGTTAGGGAACCCCGATTCCGAGCAAGGAGCTGTTCCGATGGCCCCCGAGTCCTCCACCCTGCTCGACCGGTCCCGCCAGCCGTCGCCGCCCCCGCCCCTGGACTGGCTCACCCTGGCCGACGCCTTCGAGGTCGCCTGCCTGGTGCGCTGCACCCCGCCCCCGGCCACCGGCGCCCGCCGGATCGACGCCGGGACGTACCGGGGCGGGACCGCCGAGTTCAACCGCCAGGAGGCGGCGCATCGGATGCGGCAGCTGCTCCAGCGGCTGGACGTGCCGGTGGAACACGAGCTCACCACGGGCGGCCTGCGCCGCCGCTACGAGCTGCACCGGCTGTCGGTGCCGCGGGAGCACCGGTCGGCGTACGCGACGATGCTGGAGGCCGGCTGGTGGCAGGGCCGCCGGGAGCTGCTCGGCGGGCCCTTCCCCGGCGCGTCCACGGCCCGGCGGGTGTGGCGGCCCCGGCTGGCCGCCGGGGCGTGGCGGGCGGCGCTGCTGGCCGGCGGGCGGCACGTGCGCCGGCACAGCCTCGGCATCCGGCTGGCCGACCGGGACCTGGCCGCGGTGCTGGTCCGGAGCGCGGCGCTGCTGGACGTTCCCGCGGTGCTCCGCCCCGGCTCGGGCTGCTTCCTGGTGAGCGTGGCCAACGGCGCGCACCGGGCCCGGATCACCGAGAGCGCCACGCTGGCCCCGGCCGCCTGACCCCACCGTCCGCCGACCGGGCATCCCGGTCGACGCCGGTCGGCGGCGGTTCCTTCCGCCGCTGAGCGGCGGCGTCCGCCGTACCGCCGCAATACGCCTGCAACAGCGCCCGGCTAACGTCCTGTCGTCGCGCCGCGACCTGCGGGCCGACCCGTCCCGGGGAGTGTGGATCCAGCTTGCCTCGCCCCAGCGCCGACCCGGCAGACCCGCCCGCACCGGGCTGGCACACCGGTGACGTGCGACAGCTGGCGGCCCTGCTGCGCCAACACCGGACGGCGGCGCGGCTCAGCCAGGAAGCGCTCGCCGAGACGGCCGGGGTCGCCGTGCGGACCGTACGCAACCTGGAGGGCTCCCGGATCGCCCGGCCGCGTCGCCGGACCGTGGAGGAGCTCGCGAACGCGCTCGGCCTGACCGGCCAACCGCGTGCCCGGCTGCTCCGGACGGTGCACGGGACCGCCGCAGCGCCGGCCTGGCAGCACAGCGGCCTCCCCCCGGCGGTGCCCGACTTCGTCGGCCGGCAGGCCGAACTGGACCAGCTGGTCGCGCAGGCACGGTGCCTCGCCGAGCAGCCGGGCAGCAACGCCACGGTCGTGATCAGCGGCCAACCGGGCGTCGGCAAGACCAGCCTGGTCGTGCGGGCCGCGCACGCCCTCGCGGGGGAGATACCCGGTGTCGCGTGCCACGTCGACCTTCGCGGCATGGACCTGGCACCGCTCTCGGCCGACCAGGCGATGGAGCAACTGCTCACCACCCTCCGCGGCGGCCGGGCCGGGCCGTTGCCGCCCGGCCCGGGCGAACGGCTCGCCCTCTACCGGATGCTGACCGCCACCCGTCCCGGGCTGCTGGTGCTCGACAACGCGGCCACCGAGGCGCAGGTACGACCGCTGCTCCCGACGGGTCCCGGCTGGCTGACGCTGGTCTCCAGCCGGTTCAGCCTCGGCGGGCTGGAGAGCACCAGCCGGCTGCGCCTGGCGGACCTCGACGAGGCCACCGCGACGAGGCTGATCGAGGAGATCGTCGGCGCCGGTCGGGTGTCAGCCGAGCCGGAAGCCACCGCCGAGCTCGTCCGGCTGTGTGCCGGGCTGCCCCTCGCCCTGCGGGTGGCCGGTAACCGGCTCGCCTCCCGACCGTCCTGGAGCATCGGCTGGCTGGTCGAGCGGATCCGCGACGAGACCCGCCGCCTCGACCTGCTGCATCCCGGCGACACCCAACTCCGCGCCGGGTTCAGCCTGTCGTACGACCAGCTGCCGGAGATCGCGCGGCGAACCCTGCGCCGGCTTGCCTTGCTGCCCTGGCCGGACTACTCCGCCGCCCCCGTGGCGCGGTTGCTGGGCATCGACGTCGGCGAGGCCGAGGCGGCGCTGGAGACGCTGGCGGACGCGAGTCTCCTGTCACCGGCGGCGGCACCCGACCGTTACCTGCTGCACGACCTGCTTCGCGTCTTCGCCGCCGAGCGCCTCGCCGCCGAGGACCCGCCGGCGGATCGCGCCGAGGCCGTCAGCCGGGTCCGGGCGTGGTTGCTCGGGATGGTCGACGTTGCCGGCCGGTGGCTCGACCCCGACCCCAGGCGGGAACCGGCCGCGGACACCGAGTTCGGCGGCGTCCATGCCGCCGTGGCATGGCTCACCACCGAGCGGCACTGCTGGTGGTGGGCCGTGCGTCAGGCCGCGGCGACCGGGCGGCACCGGGACGTCGTCGCGGCCGCCGACGGGCTCTACTGGTACTCGGACCGCTACCACAATGTGATCGACTGGCCGGAGCTGTTCGGCCTCGCTGTCACGGCGGCCCAGGCCGCTGGCGACACCGTGGCGGAGGCCGCGCAGCGCAACGCCCTGGGCTGGGCCCAGACCATGGTGCTCGACCGACCGGCCGACGCGGTCGCGCAGCACCGCGAGGCCTTCCGACTGGCCGCCGCGGCAGGTGACCGGCGCAACCTCGGCTGGGCATGCTTCTACCTCACCGGGGAGCGCTACCGCGCCGGCGACCTGACGGGCGCCGCCGAGGCCTGTGCCCGGGCGCTGCGCGAGCTGAACGGCGCGGGGGACCTGACCGGGAGAGTCATCGCGTCGTACACCCTGGCCGACATCCGGCGGCAGCGCGGCGAAGCCGGTGCCGCGGTCATCCAGCTGCGGCGGGCGCTCGACGACTGGCAGGCCGCCATGGCGGACCGGCCCGCCCACCGCCACCTCGCCAGTCGCCACCTGACGGGCTGGATCCACCACCGGCTCGGACGCGCCCACACGGACCTGGAGCAGTGGCCCGAGGCGATCGCCTCGATGGAGGCGGCAGCCGCCGACTTCGCGGCCGGGGGCGACCCGTACGGTTCCGGTGAAGCCGTGCTGGGCCTCGCCGAGGCGCTGCTGCGGGCCGGCGACTCCCGCGGGCAGCGGGTCCTGCTGGACGCCGTACGGGACTTCGAAGCGGACGGCGACCAGGCGCGAGCGGCTCGGGCCCGGCAGCTGCTCGGTCCCCGTCCGGGCGCCGATACGGCAAATTGCCGGTGATCTTGCCTGGTCGGCCAGCGGCGTCGACCTTAGCGTTTCCCTGAACGTCATCCAGGTTGCCGACGACGAATCGCAGCCCGCCAACGGTGGTGCACCGAACCGGTTGGGTGGCGTCAGCACCTCCCTCATGACCGAGGGGTGCATCCACGCTTGGGAGCGCTTCCAAGCAGTTCTGGAAGGAGCCTCGTGGCTATGAGCACGAGTAGTACCCGGCGCCGAAGGGGACTGGCCATACCGCTGCTGGTCCTCACCCTGGCTGGCGCCGGCACGGTCGCCACCGCGGGAACGGCGTCGGCAGTATCGAGCGGGTCGACCAGGGTGGCGGACAGCGGCCTCGACTTCGGACCGGCCAAGAACCGAGACCAGGTGGACCTGACCGGCGGCGGGGGTCGGACCGGGAAGTCCGACACGAAGCAGAAGAGCACGCCCACCGGTCCCGCACGGTACGTCGTCGAACTGGCTGAGGATCCGGTGTCGACGTACACCGGCGGGATCTCGGGGCTGGCCCGGACCCGACCGGCAGCCGGCAAGCGGCTCGAGCCGCACTCGGCGGCGGCGAAGGCGTACCGGCAGCATCTGGGCGTCCAACGCGGCGCGGTGGCCGAGGCGGCCAAGGTCAAGGTCGACCAGGTCTACACCACCGCCTTCGACGGATTCTCCGCCACGCTGACGCCCGCCCAGGTCGACGCGTTGAAGCGGGACAAGCGGGTCCGTTCGGTCACCGCTTCCCAGGCGTTCAGCATCAACCAGGCAGCGCCGGGCGAGGCCGCCCCCACCCCGACGCCCGCCGCGCCGACAACCGCCGCGACGGCCGGTGTGCAGACGCCCGCCGGATCGAAGCCGGGCAGCGACACCGGTGCCGGGATCGTCATCGGCGTCCTGGACTCCGGCATCTGGCCGGACAGCCCGTCGTTCGCCAGGACCATGCCCGCCCCGGCGGGCTGGCACGGCACCTGCCAGACCGGGTACGCCTTCGTGGTCGAACACTGCAACGGCAAGATCGTCGGCGCCCGGTACTTCGCCGACACCTACCTCGCGGTCGCGGGCGGGCTGCCGGAGGGCGAGTACCTCTCCCCTCGGGACATGGTCGGTCACGGCACGCACACCGCGTCGACCGCGGCCGGCCTCCCGGTCGAGAACGTCACCATCTCGGGGCGGGACTTCGGTTCGATCTCCGGCGTGGCCCCGGACGCGCAGATCGCCGTCTACAAGGTTCTCTGGGGCGGTTCGGGGTACGACGCCGACATCATCGCCGGCATCGACGCGGCGGTCGCCGACGGCGTCCAGGTGCTCAACTACTCGATCGGGAAGCAGTTGGGGGACTGGGAACCGAACACGCCGATCGGCACCGCCTTCCTCAACGCCACGCTGGCCGGGGTCTTCGTCTCGGCGTCCGCCGGCAACGACGGCTTCAGCGGTGCGATCAGCAACGCCCAGCCGTGGGTGACCACGGTCGGCGCGGCGGTGACCAACGTGAACGAGGGGACGGTCCAGCTCGGCAACAGCACCAAGATCGTCGGCGCCTCGCTGGACGTTCTCCCCGGTGGCCGGCCCCGACCGCTCGTCTTCGGCGAGCAGGCCGGCGCCTTGGAAGACGGTTCGGCGTACTGCTACGGCCTGGACCGGGCGAAGGTGAAGGACAAGGTGGTCGCCTGCGCCCTGGACAACCCGTACGACCAGGTGGCGGAGGCCAGGGCCAACGGCGCCGCCGCCCTCATCCTCTTCGACCCCTTGGGCAACTTCCGGGTCAACTCGATCTACGACTTCCCGGTGCTGTACCTGAACACCAAGGAGCAGGCCGGCAAGATCTTCAACTACCTGATGCGCCACCCGACCGATGGCACGGCGCTGCTCACGTCCGGCGGTGACGGCTCCAGCGTCCCCGGCGTGCCCAGCGTCGCGGACTACTCGTCCACCGGGCCGGACAAGACGCACAACGGGCTCATGAAGCCCGACCTGGTCGCGCCCGGCAGCGACATCATCGCGGCCGTCTCCCCGCCCGGCAACTTCGGCCGGCAGTACGACGCGTACTCGGGCACCTCGATGGCGGCCCCGCACGTGGCCGGCGCGGCCGCGATCCTGCGGGCGGAGCATCCCGACTGGTCGCCCGGGGCGGTCGCCTCGGCGCTGCGGACCACCGCCACCGACACCGTCGGCACCGACAACCCGCTGGCCCAGGGCAGCGGCATGCTGGCCCTGGACCGGGCCGAAGACCCCGGGCTGGTCATCGAGCCGGCCGCCGCGGACCTGATCGCGTTCGGCGCGGCGGCCCAGCCGGACGGCCGGGAGCTGAACCTGCCGTCGATCTCGCTGCGCGAGTACGACGGGACCAAGCAGGTGACGCTGACCCGCAAGCTGACCAACGTCGGCGGCAAGCAGGAGACGTACCGGGCCGCGATCACCGGGCTGCCGGGCATGCAGGTCAGCGTGACGCCGAAGGTGGTGACGGTGCCACCGGGCAAGACCGCCACGGTCACCATCACGCTGCGGCGCGGCAGCGCGCCGTGGGACCGCTACGTCACCGGCGCGATCACCTGGCGCAGCGATGCCCACCAGGTACGTGTTCCGGTCGCCGCGCGTCCGTGGGGCATCTCCCCCCGGATCTACGACGACAACCTGGAGGAGTTCGGCCGGGTCGTCAACGGCGCCTTCGGGGTCATGGAACCCGGCTTCACCGGCAAGATCTCCGGCCGGTCGACCGGCTACACCCCCATGCGGTGGGACTCGTACTCGATGCCGACGGGAGTCAACGGCGGCGTCTTCGACCCGGACGCCCTCGGGGTGCGGGCGCACACCTTCACGGTGCCGGCGGGCAGCGCCGGGATCGTGGTGCAGACCGCCACCGACGACCCGAACACCAACCTCGACCTGTGGCTGTACAAGGGCGACAAGCTGGTGTACCGGAGCGCCGCCGACTGGCACAGCAGTGAGCGGGCCTGGGTCTTCATGCCGGAAGCCGGCACCTACACGGCGTACGTCTTCGCGCAGGCCTCCAGCAGCCCGGCCGTCGACTACCGGCTCGGCCACGTGATCCTCAGCCGCGATGGCCACTACGCCCCCGCCACGCTGGAACTGCCGGCCCGGGTGGAGCGGGGCACGACCCCGTCGTACAAGCTCCGGCCGGACGCCCCGCTGGAGGAGAACGTCGAGTACTGGGCGTACACCGAGTTCTCCACCAACGGAGAGGTGATCCCCGGACATCTCGCCTCCACCACGCAGTACTTCTGGGAGTGACACGTTGACACCGGATTCGGTGGGGTGGAGCGTCGGCTCCGCCCCACCGAGCCCGCCGGACCGCCAGCCCGGCGGGCTTGCGCACCAGGCCATGCACGGCGCACAGTGCAGCCCGTGAACCGACACTGGTCCGTGCCCGGCCGACGCCGGGCCGCCGCGCCGATGGCGCTGGTGCTGCTGCTGGTGTCGGCGCTCGCCGGGCTCGCCGGCTGCCGGGACGAGCCCGCCGCGCCGGTGCGCATCCGCATCGCCACGGGCAGCCCCACGGCGGTCTACCACGCCTTCGGCCAGTCACTGGCCGCCCTGCTCAACCGCGAGCTGCGCGGCGTGCAGGCCAGCGTGGTCGTGACCGCGGCGTCCGCGCAGAACGTCCGGCTGGTGGGCTCCGGCGAGGCCGAGCTAGGCTTCACCCAGGCCGACGTGCTGCCGCCCCACACGCCGGAGCAGCCCGCGGTGCTCGCCGTGGCCCGGGTGTACGACGACCTGCTGCACCTCGTCACCACCGCCGGGGGCCCGGTACGCACCCTCGCCGACCTGCGGGGCCGGCGGGTGTCGGTGGGCGCCGACGGCTCCGGCACCGAGGTCACCGCCCGGCGGCTGCTGACCGTGGCCCAGCTCGGCGGCGACCAGGTCCGCCAGGAGCACCTCGGCCTGGACGACTCGGTGGCGGCGCTGCGGGCCGGCCGGATCGACGCCTTCTTCTTCTCCGGCGGCCTGCCGGTACGCGGTGTCGCGGAGCTGGCCGGCAGCACCTCGCTGCGGATGGTCGACCTGGGCGACTGGACCGAGCCGCTGCGCCGCGGGTACGGGCAGGTCTACGTGACCCGGGACATCCCCCGCTCGGTCTACGGGGCGGATCCGGTCAGCACGGTGGCGAACCCGAACTACCTGATCGCCCGCGCCGACCTGCCGACGGCGCTGGTGCGCGAGGTGACCCGGCTGCTGATGGAGCGCCGGGAGGAGCTGGCCGCGGCGCATCCGGCGGCCGGCCGGATGAGTCCCCGGGCGGCGATCGTCACGACCCCGCTGCCGCTGCACCCCGGCGCGGCGGACTGGTACCGGGCCACCAAGCCCTGAGGCGGGCTCAGCGGCGCCCGCGCTCGGAGCCGACCGGTTCGACCGGGCCGTCGCCGAGCGCCGCGGCAGGCTCGTCCGGCTCGGGCAGCTCCTCGTCCGACGCCGGGAACCACAACTCGGCCACCAGCCCCCGCGGCTCGCCCTGACGCATGGTCAGCCGGCCGTCGGAGGCGTCGACAAGAACCGCGACGATGGTCAGCCCGAGCCCGGCGCCGTCCACGTTCTGCACGTCCGGCGCGCGCCAGAACCGCTCGGTGGCCTGGTCGAGCTGGCTGTCCGTCATGCCGGGGCCGGTGTCCCGCACCTCCAGCGCGATCCCTCCGTCGGCCGGGCGTACGGTCACCGTCACCGCCTCCCCGTCGCCGCTGAACTTGACCGCGTTGTCGATCAGGGCGTCGAGCGCCTGGTCGATCGCGGTCGGCACGGTCCGGGCGTACGCGGGCGTCCCGGTGCCGTGGACCGCCAGCGTGACCGACCGGTGCCGGGCCAGCGGCAGCCAGGCCGCGACCCGGGAGGCGGCGATCGCGGCGGCGTCCACGGTGACCCGCTGGTTCTCCTCCCGCTCGGCGCGGGCCAGGGTGAGCAGCGCGTCGAGCACGGTGGCCAGGCGGTCGGTCTCCTCCAGCGCCAGCCGGTGCTCGTCGCGGCCGTCCGGGTCGGTCAGGCTCGGTCCCAGCTCCTCCACCCGCAGCCGCAACGCGGTGAGCGGGTTGCGCAGCTGGTGACTGGCGTGCGCCACGAACGCCCGCTGCCGGTCCATCACGTCGGAGACCGCGTCGGCCATGTGGTTGAAGCTGGTCGCCAGCCGGCGCAGCTCGGGCGGGCCGAGCCGGGGACGCACCCGGGCCCGCCGGTGCCCCTCGGCGATCTCGTGGGTGACCGCGTCCAGCTCGGTGACCGGGCGCAGCACCCAGCCGGCCAGCCCGAACGCGGTGGAGACGCAGGCCAGCACCGCGAGCAGGCCGATCCCCGCGAGCGTCAGCCACCAGGCGGTGACCGTGCGGCGCACCTTGGCCGCCGGGGTCGTGGTGACCACGGCGCCGAGCACCTCGCCGCCGTCGTTGATCGGGACCGCCACCACCAGCGGCCCGTCCACCCAGGGACGGACCGCGTCCGGCCGGCTGAACTGCTGACCGGCCAGCGCGGTGTCCAGCGCCAGGTCGGTGCCCGCGCCGACGGCCCAGCGCGTCGAGGCGACCACGGTCCGGCGGTCCCGGTCCACCACGGCCGCGCCGATGCCGTAGAGGGCGTCGTAGGCGGCCAGTTCGGCGTCCAGCGGGCCGGGGGTGCCACCGCGCAGCGCCGGGCCGGCCAGCGAGGCGAACCGGGTGGCGTCGGCGAGCCGGTCGGCGCGGACCCGGTCGGTCTCCCGGGTGGCCAGGGTGGCCGCCAGCGGGGTCTCCAGGGCCAGCAGCACGAGCACCATCAGCAGCAGGTAGCTGATCACCAGACGGCGGCGCACAGCAATCCCCTTACTCGCCGCGGAGCCGGTAGCCGACCCCGCGGACGGTCTCGACCAGCGTCGGGTCGCCGAGCTTGCCGCGCAGGGAGCCGACGTGCACCTCCACCGTGTGCCGGTCCGCCCAGGTGGTGCCCCAGACGTCGAGCAGGATCCGGTCGCGCGGCACGGCGAACCCGGGCTGGCGGGCCAGCGAGAGCAGGATGTCGAACTCCTTGCGGGTGAGCGCCACGGGCCGGCCGGCCACGGTGACCGTCCGGCCGCCGACGTCGATGCGTACGGCGCCGGCCTCGATCAGCGTGCGCTCCGGCGCGGTGTGCGCGGCCCGGCGCAGCACCGCCTCGATCCGCGCCTGCAGCTCCACCATCGAGAACGGCTTGACCACGTAGTCGTCGGCGCCCAGCCGCAGCCCGAGCACCCGGTCGCGTTCCTCGCCCCGGGCGGTCACCGCGATGATGCCGAGCTGGCTGCTGCGCCGGCGCAGCTCCCGGCACAGGTCGGTGCCGTCCCCGTCGGGCAGGGTCAGGTCGAGCAGCACCAGGTCGCAGGGGGCGGCGGAGAGGGCGGCCCCGACGGTGGCGGCGTGCTCCACCTCGTAACCGCGTCGGGTGAGCGCGGACGACAGGGCGGCGGCCACCCGACGATCGTCCTCGACCAGGAGGATCCGCACCCGTGCCTCCATCCGCTCGACGTGCTGCCCTGCGAATGGTGGCAGACCGGGCGGCGGGATGGGAGGGCCGGTGCCCGGTCCGGCCCTCTAGGCTGCGGTGGTGATCTACAAGATTCTGGCCGACAGCGAGTGGGAGCAGGCGCGGGCGGCCGGGCGGTTCACCGGCACCGCGATGGACCGCCAGGACGGCTACATCCACCTGTCCGCGGCGGACCAGGTGGTGGAGACGGCCCGCCGGGTCTTCGGCGGTGTCACCGGCCTCACCGTGCTGGCGGTGGACGAGGCGCGGCTCGGCGACGCGCTGCGCTGGGAGGTGTCCCGGGGCGGCGCGCTGTTCCCGCACCTCTACGCGGCCCTGCCGGTCGACGCCGTGGTGGCCGCGCACCCGCTGCCCGCCGACCGGCCCGCCGCCGACGCGGTGGCCGACCTGGTGGCCTGACGGCTCGCTATGCTGCCACGAGCCCGCGCGCCGGCTCCCGGAGCCGGCGCGCTCGGGTGGCCCTGGCCCGACCGGGCGCGCGGTGTGAGCCGCGGCGGTCCGGCACCGACGGCGCGACGACGCGCCCTGCGACGATGCGAGTTGACATGACTGACACCAACGACCGGTCCGCCTCCGTCTTCGTCCACCCGACGGCGGATGTCGAGGAGGGCGCCAAGGTCGGCGACGGCACCAAGGTCTGGCACCTGGCCCACATCCGGTCGAGCGCGCAGGTGGGCGCCGGCTGCGTGATCGGCCGCAACGTGTACGTCGACGCGCAGGTCACCGTCGGCGACCGGGTGAAGATCCAGAACAACGTCTCGGTCTACCAGGGTGTGACCATCGAGGACGAGGTTTTCGTCGGCCCCTGCGCGGTGTTCACCAACGACTTCCGCCCGCGCGCCCAGAACCCGGACTGGACCATCACCCCGACCATGGTCCGCCGGGGCGCCTCGATCGGCGCCAACGCCACCCTGGTCTGCGGCATCGAGGTGGGCGAGTACGCGATGATCGCCGCCGGTTCGGTGGTGACGAAGGACGTCAAGCCGTACCAGCTGGTGGCCGGCAACCCGGCCCGGCCCAAGGGCTGGGTGGACGAGAAGGGCGAGGTCGTCTCCCGGGACGTCGACAACCCGCCGCACCAGGGCTGAGCACGCCGCGGGCCCCGGCCGTCGGAACGGCCGGGGCCCGCGGGCGACGCTCGGGGTCAGCCGCCGATGACCACCCGGCGGACGCCGGTCCAGCGCGCCGGGTCGGTGACCCGGCGGCCGTCGACCAGCACCGTCACGCCCGGCAGGTCGGCCGGGGTGAGGTTGCGGTACTCGGCGTGGTCGGCCTGGATGACCGCCGCACCGACCGGCTCCCCCTCGTAGCCGGGGAGGCCGTGCGCGGCCAGCTCCTCGTTGGTGTACATCGGGTCGGAGACGTACGGGACGGCGCCCCGCGCGCGCAGCGCCTCGACGGTCGGGAAGACGCCGGAGAACGCGGTCTCCTTCACGCCGCCCCGGTAGGCCGCGCCCAGCACCAGCACGCCCACGCCGGTCAGGTCGCCGTACGCGGCGGCCAGCAGGTCGACGGCGTAGTCCGGCATGGCGGCGTTGGCCTCGCGGGCCGAGCGGACCACGGTGGCCGCCGGGTCGTTCCACAGGTACATCCGCGGGTAGATCGGGATGCAGTGGCCTCCGACGGCGATGCCCGGCGAGTGGATGTGGCTGTACGGCTGGGTGTTGCAGGCCTCGATGACCTTGGTGACGTCGACGCCCACGGTGTCGGCGAAGCGGGCGAACTGGTTCGCCAGGCCGATGTTGACGTCCCGGTAGGTCGTCTCGGCGAGCTTGGCCAGCTCGGACGCCTCGGCCGAGCCGAGGTCCCAGACGCCGTTCGGGCGGTCGAGGTCGGCCCGCTCGTCGAAGTCCAGCACCGCCTCGTAGAAGCGCACGCCGTGCTCGGCCGACGCCTCGTCGATGCCGCCGACCAGCTTCGGGTAGCGGCGCAGGTCGGCGAAGACCCGGCCGGTGAGAACCCGCTCCGGGCTGAACACCAGGTGGAAGTCCTTGCCGGCGGTGAGGCCGGAGCCCTCCTCCAGCATCGGGGCCCAGCGGTTGCGGGTGGTGCCGACCGGCAGGGTGGTCTCGTAGCTGACCAGGGTGCCCGGCTTGAGCCCGCGGGCGATGGCCCGGGTGGCGTCGTCCATCCAGCCGAAGTCCGGCACGCCCTCGGCGTCGACGAAGAGCGGCACGACCACGACGACGGCCTCGGACTCGGCGACCGCGGCGGCGGTGTCGGTGGTGGCCGACAGCAGCCCGGCGGCGACCGCCTCCTTGAGCTTGACGTCCAGGTCGGTCTCACCGGGGAACGGCACGGCACCGTCGTTGACCAGCTGGACGACCCGCTCGGAGACGTCGGCACCGAGCACCCGGTGCCCCTTCGAGGCGAACTGCACGGCGAGCGGCAGACCGATCTTGCCGAGCGCGACGACGCAGATGTTCATGAAACTACTTTCCTCCAGAGGGCCAGATTCGGCGCAGGCGGGCAAGGAACCGACCGGGGGTCACCGGCGTGATCGCGACGATCACCTGGCCCTTGTGATTGGTGGTGGGCGTGACGAGGTGGAACCGGACACCGTGCCGGGCCAGCAGCCGGGGCGCCGCGACGTGGCGCTCCGTCCGCAGCGGCGCCGAGCCGGTGCCGCCCAGGGCGGTCACCTCGGCACGCACCACCCGACGCTCGCCGTTCGCCGCGACGACCGCGAGCAGCCGGTCGACCGCGAAGTCCGTCCGTACGACGGTACCGGTGCCGCCCGGCGCGACCGACGTCACACCCGCCAACTCGCCGACGCTCACCCGGAGCGAGTCGGCGGACAGCTCGGACAGCTCCGCCCAGCGGCTGTGCGCGGTGACCACCAGGGCGCGGGCGCCGGCGGCGTCCCGCCCCCAGGCCAGCTCGGTCGCCGTCAGCTTCGCCAGCACCTTTGCGGCCCGGTCGGTGACGTCGTACCAGTCATCCGGGTAGCCGAAGGCCGGGTCGCGGAAGCCGACGTGGTGGGCGTACCAGCGGCCGTCGGCGATGGTGACCTCGGGCAGCGTCTTGTCGGCCTGCTGCCCGATCAGCTCGCGGACCTGGGCCAGGTCGCCGTCGCGCGCGACCGCGAGTCGCAGCCGCAGGTCGGGTGCCATCCGGGCCAGGACGCCTTCGGTCAGGTACGCCTCGGTGAGCTTGCGGATCCGGTCGTGGACGTGCTGCTGGACGTCCGGGGAGAGGTCCAGGAACTCCGGCCGGAGCAGCTTCGCCACCTCCCAGCTGAAGTGGCGCAGCAGCACCGCGTCCCGGCGCGGGCCCGGCTCGATCAGCCCGGCCACGAAGGCGACCAGCTCCTCGGCGCAGCGCAGCCGCTCCTCGAAGCGGCTGGCGTAGGTGATGTTCTGGGCATTCTCCCGCTTGACCGCGTAGTAGTACTCGTAGTCGGCGAGCACGGAGATCTTCCCCGCCCGGACGCAGGCCTCCAGCGTGAACGGCTGGTCGCTGCCCATCGGCATGTCGGTGCGGAACCGCAGCCCGTGGCGCTCGACCAGGTCCCGCCGGAACAGCTTGGTGTTCGACAGCGACCAGGGCAGTTCGCTGTCGAACAGGTCGACCCGTTCCTCGGTGCTCGCGTAGACCGCCTGGTGCACGTAGCGCTTGTTGGTGCCGACCATCCGGCCCAGCACCACGTCGGAGTCCCACCGGTCGGCGGCGGTCACGAGGCGCTCCAGCGCCTCCGGGCCGAGATGGTCGTCGGAGCCGATGAAGAAGACGTACCGGCCGCGGGCGTGGTCCAGGGCGACGTTGCTCGGGGCGGCTGGGCCACCGGAATTGGCCTGGTGCAGCACCCGGACCGTGTCCGGGTAGCGGGCCGCGTACCGGTCCAGCTCGGCGCCGCTGCCGTCGGTGGAGCCGTCGTCGACCGCGACGACCTCGAGCCGGTCGAGCCCGATGGTCTGCCCGACCAGCGAGTCCAGGCAGGTGGTCAGGTAGGGCATCGTGTTGTAGACGGCGACGACCACCGTCACGTCCGGCTGCCGGCTCACGCGCCCACTCCCGCCGAGGCCGGGGCCGGGTCGCCGGCCGGCGCCGCCGGGGCGCCGGGCAGCAGGCGGGAGTAGACGCCGTCGAGCACCTGCGCCTGCGCCTCCCAGGTCCACCCGGCCAGCAGGCCCGGCCGGTCGTATGCGGCCCGGTAGCGCGCCGGGTCCGCGAGCACCGCGGTGACCGCCCGGGCGAAGTCGGCCACGTCCTCGGCCGTGAACACCTCGCCCTGCCCGGTCTCGCGGACAGTCTCGGCCATGGTCCGCACGTCGGAGACCACCAGCGGGAGGCGTGCGTGTGAATATTCGAAGAACTTGGTGATCAGCGCGATCTCGTGGTTGGGAAAGTGCTGGATCGGGATGACGCCGACCTGCGCGCCGGACAGGAACCGCACGACCTGGTGGTGCGGCACGTACGGCAGCACGTGCACCCGGTCCGCCACGCCCAGCTCGCCCGCGCGGGTGACCAGGCCCTTGACGTACCCCGACGCGGGCTTGTTGACCACGAACGCGACATGCGCGCCGGGCAGCCGGGGCAGCGCCTCGACCATCACCCCGAGGCCGCGCTTGGCGGCGGCCACCCCGCTGTAGACCAGCAGCGGGGTCTCCGGGCCGATGCCGCAGACCTCGCGGATGTCCGGCACCGGCTCGCCCGCGTCGGCCGGCAACTCGTCCACCGCCGGGGCGTTGAGCACCACCGCCGGGCGCTCCGCCAGCCCGTGCTCCCGCTGAAGCAGGTCGGCCAGGCCGCCGGAGACGGTCATCGTGGCGTCCGCGTGCGGCACGTGCTCCCGCTCGTGTGCCACGTTGCCGGGGAGCCAGCGGGCGTTGTCCCGCCACGGCTGCACGCCGGGCAGGTACTCGTGGGCGTCCCAGACCAGCGCGATCCGGCGGCCCCTGGCGGCGGCCCGGATCTTCGCGCGGGCGCCGACGCCGATCATCCGGAAGTCGTTGGCGTGGATCAGGTCCGGGGCAAGCTCGTCGACGACCGGGCCGTAGGCCAGCTCGTAGTCCCACAGCCCCGGTTCCAGGCGGCGCCAGGCGCCGTCGCCGCGCAGCCGCTGCCAGAACAGCGTGTACGCCCGGTCCCAGGGCCCGTCGAGCTTGCGGCTCTTCCGGGCCTGGTTGAGTTGCCGGTTGCGGAACCCCACCCACTTGCGGGTCAGGCCGGCGAGCTTCTCCTCGGCGCGCAGCGCGGCCCAGGGCAGGCCACCGGGCCGGCCGGCGCCGGACTCCCGGGCCGTAGTGGTCAGCGCGGCACGCCGCACCGCGAGGTCGGCCCGCCAGGCCTTCACGGCCTGGGTGCGGTGGGCCGCGATGCCGGACGGCGGGTAGGCGAGCGGCCGGCGCAGCCAGACCCGCCGGAACTCGTGCCGGCGCCGGGCGAGCGGCTCGGGCATCGGGATCAGGCGGACCTCGGCCTCGCCGAGCCGCCAGCTCTGCGGCTGCCCGACCGGCGCGCGACCGAGGAGGACGACCTCCCAGCCCGCCTCCGCCGCGGAGCGCGCCGCCTTCTGCACCCGGGAGTCCCCGATGACCCCGTTGTCCACCAGCATGACGACCCGTCCCCGGGTGGCCGCCGAGGCGGTCGTGCCGTCAGATCGCATTTCTGCCCGTTTCCGTCGTCGCCAGCACCGCTCCCGCGGGACCCGAGCGAGTCTACGACAACGGATCGGCGGTTCCGGCCCGCCGCCGTCGGCGGTCCGCGCCCTCGCCGGCCGGTTGCTACCCTCCATGCTGTTCAACGACCGGTGACCTCGTCAGTTGGCAGGCCGGGGCCGGCGTCGAGCCTCCCGACGGACCCGGCGGGCCGCCGGATCACCCCAGCTCAGCGCGGACAGGATCGCACAATGGACGTGGTGACCACCGAGGAACCGAGCCGGCCGGCACCGGCCCCGTCCGCGGAGCCGGCGAGCCCGCCGTCGGGTCGGGCGGGCCTCGGCGTACGTCTGCGGGAGGCCGCCCGGCAGGCGCTGCCCGCGCTGGCGGCCTACGCGGTGATCCGGCTCATCGGTGTGGCGGCGGTCTACGTCTGGGCCCGCAACCTCGGCGTCTCACCGGGTCAGCGGCTCACCAGGTCGGACGCGACCTACTACCTCTCGATCGCCCAGCACGGATACGACGGCTACGCCAAGACGCAGAGCGACATGGCGTTCTTCCCGCTCTACCCCGGCCTCGTCGGCGTCCTGGAACGGATCGTTCCGCTCAGCCCGCGCGACGTGGCGCTGATCGTGGCGTGGCTGGGCGGCCTGGCGGCCGCCTGGGGCCTGTTCGCGATCGGGGCGTACCTGCACGACCGGCGCACCGGGGTGCTGCTCGCCGCGCTCTGGGCCGCGCTGCCGCACGCGATCGTGGAGTCGATGGCCTACAGCGAGACGCTGTTCACGGCCCTGACCGCCTGGTCGCTCTACGCGCTGCTGCGCCGCCAGTGGCTCGCGGCGGGCGTGCTCTGCCTGTTCGCCGGCCTGACCCGGACGACCGCCTCGTCGCTGATCCCGGTGGTCGGGTTGGCCGCGCTGATCGCGGTCGTCCGGCGCCGGGACGGCTGGCGGCCCTGGGCGGCCATGCTGCTCGCGCCGGCCGGCTGGCTCGCCTACCTCGCCTGGGTGGGCGTGCAGACCGGGCGGCCGGACGGCTGGTTCCACATCCAGTCCGCCGGGTGGGGCAGCAGCTTCGACTTCGGCGTCTACACCTTCCAGCGTGGGCGGGAGGTGCTGGCCCAGCCGGCCGCGCCACAGATGCTGGTGGTGAGCGTGGTGGCGCTGCTCGCGGTGATGTTCTTCGTGCTGAGCGTGCTCGACCGGCAACCCTGGCAGCTGCTGCTGTACAGCGGGTTGCTGCTGGTCACCACGCTGGGCTCGGCGGGCTACTACCACTCCAAGGCACGGTTCCTGCTGCCGGCGTTCGCGCTGCTGCTCCCGGCGGCCGTCGGTCTGGCCCGCGCCGGCCGGGCCCGGGCGGTCACCGTACTGGTGGCGGTGACCGCCTTCTCGACGTACTTCGGCGGCTACCTGCTGCTGATCTGGACGCGGTCGCCGTGACCGGCACGCGGTGCCGGCGGCCCACCCGTCACCGCGTGAACGACCGGACGTCCCAGAGCCAGACGTCGTCCACCCGCTGTCCCGGGCCGTACAACGCGTCCAGCACGATCTTGAGGTTGTCGTGCCCCCGCGCGCCCCGGTCGGGCAGCGCCACGGCGTCGGCCTTCCAGTACCGGACGTCGGACCGGGCCTGGGCGATGTCCGCCGGGCCGACCATGGTGTCCCGTTCGCCCCGCGACACGGCGGTGAGCAGCTTCGCGGTCGGCTGCGGCTCCACGCCCCAGCGACCGGTGGCGTCGGTGGCCGAGACCGGGCCGAGGAAGTAGCCCTCCGGTACGGCGAAGCCGGCCAGCGCGGCGGAACTCCAGTAGAGCGAGGTCATGCCGCTGACCGGCACCGGCACCAGCGTGCGGCCGGGCGCCACGTGGTCGCGCCACGTGCCGCTGGTGACGAAGTCGGGGACGGGCACCCGGCCCCGGGCCTCCAGCGGGGTCGGCAGGATGGGCAGCAGCGCGGCCAGCGCCGCCACGGCGGCCAGCCGGGGAACCAGGCGCCCCTCCCCCGCCTCGGTCGCCCGGCTCCGGGCGAGCCGGTCACCCGCGACCGCGAACAGCACGCCGAGCGCCGCCGTGGTGATCAACGCGAACCGGGAGACCACCACCGAGTCGAAGACCGGCAGGTCCGTCACCAGCGCGAACGGCGCGGGCACATCGGTACGCCGGGTGCCCCAGGTCCAGGTGGTGCCGATCGAGAAGACCGCGGAGATCGCGATCACCACGGCGAGCACCCGGACAACGATCTCCCGGCGCAGCCACCAGCAGGCGGCCAGCGCCAGCACGACCACCGACCAGCCGTAGAAGCTCGACTGCTCGGTGGTGTTCGGGCCCCAGCGCAGCGCGCTGGTGGGGCTGCCGGCGATCGACTCGGTGGCGTACCGCACGAACGAGCCGACGGTCAGCGCGTAGACGTCGGGGTTGCCGGGGTGCCCGACCCGGTGCTGCGGCCCGGCGAACTGCATCCACAGCGGGTACGCGGCGGCGGCACCGACCAGCACGCCGGTGATCGCGAGCCCGCCCAGCAGCGGCCGGGCCCGCCGCAACGCCTCGCGGGGCCGGAAGATCAGGTAGCCGACCACCATCATCAGGCAGCCGAGCGCGGCCAGGAAGAGGATCTCCAGGCTCACGAAGAACTGCGCCACCACGAGCCCGCCGAGCACCAGACCGTCGCGCACGACGTGGCCGCCGCGGGCCAGCCGGACGACCCGCCAGAGGATGAACGGCACCAGCCACTGGGCGGTGATGTGCGGGTGGCCGTTGCTGTGCGAGACGAGGGCCGGCGCGAAGGCGCAGAACAGGCCGCCCACGAAGGCCGCGGCCCGGGACGACACCAGGTGCCGGGAGAGCACGTGGTACCAGGCGTACGCGGTGCCGGCCAGGTTGAGCGTGATGAACAGCAGGTACGAGAACGAGGCGCCGAACAGCAGGGTGAACGGCGACAGGACCAGGCCGGGAAGCTGCATCCCGACGTTGGTCATCAGGTTGATGCCCGTCGGGGCGTTCTGCAGGGTGGTGAAGAACGGGTTCTCCAGGTGGCTGACCGCGTGCGCGCCGTAGGCCAGCATCCACTCGTTGAAGCCCTGGTCGTTGGGGCGGCTGCCGAGCAGCCGGCCGCTGTGGTCGAGCCAGCCACGGGCGGTCACCCAGAGGGCGCCGGTCAGGTAGACCGCGGCGACCAGCAGGTCCGGGCGCAGGTGCCGGCGGGCGGGGCCGGCCGCGGGCGCCGGGTGGCGCTCCTCCGCGCCGGCCGATGGCGCCGACCGCTCGGGGGCCTCGGCGTCGGCGGTGGCGTCGATCACCGGTTCGCCGTCGGTGGCGGTACGGGTGCGGATGTCGGGGCCCGGGGCGGTCATGGCGCCGTAGTGTACGCAAGCCACGCGCCGCCTCCGGGCCAGGCTCGCCTCCGGCGGCGGGCCGTGAACTGTCCTCGAAGATCCGCCGTCGGTGTGGCGAACGGGACGCGACGCCCACCAGGCCCACCTGGGCGGGTCCGGCGACTCCGGCCGACCCCACGGGCCGCCACGGCGCCGGTGAGGCGCGGACGACCGGCCACGGTCGGTTAGGGTGGTGCGCTGTGTCCCACGCCGCGCCACTCGTCGCCATCCGCCCGGCTCCGGCGGCGATGACCGGATCCGCCCGGTGGCGCTCGGCACGATTCGCCGCCGGCCGCCACCGCGTCCGTCGTCCCTCACCGGCCGGGGCACTACTATTCCTAGGGCCGCCCGCCCACGACCCGGGCCTCCGCGACCGGCGCGCCCGAGCCACCCGCAGTCCCCGTCGCAGATCACGAGGAGTCACGCAGTGAAGGTCGTCAGCATTGTCGGCGCCCGGCCGCAGTTGGTGAAGCTGGCGCCCATCGCCGCGGCGTTCGCCGCGGACGGGTGCGAGCACGTGATCGTGCACACCGGCCAGCACTACGACGCGGATCTGTCCGACGTGTTCTTCTCCGGCCTCGGCATCCCGGACCCGGACGTGCACCTCGGCATCGGCTCCGGCAGCCACGGCGTGCAGACCGGCAACACCCTGGCGGCGCTGGACCCGGTGCTCGCCGCCGAACGGCCGGACTGGGTGCTGGTCTACGGCGACACCAACTCGACCCTGGCCGGCACGCTGTCGGCCGTGAAGCAGCACCTGCGGGTGGCTCACCTGGAGGCCGGGCTGCGGTCGTTCAACCGGCGCATGCCGGAGGAGCACAACCGGGTGCTCACCGACCACGCCGCCGACCTGCTGCTCGCCCCCACCGAGGAGGCCGTGCGGCACCTGGCGGCGGAGGGCCTGGCGTCGCGCTCGGAGCTGGTCGGCGACGTCATGGTGGACGTCTGCCTGCGGGTCCGCGACGACGTGGTGCGCGGCGGGCAGCCCCGGCCGGCCCTGCCCGAGGGGATCGACCCGGACGCCCCGTACCTGCTGGCGACCCTGCACCGCGCGGAGAACACCGACGACCCGCAGCGGCTCGCCGCGCTGCTCGACGCACTGGCCGACCTGCCCGTGCCGGTGGCGCTGCTGGCCCACCCGCGGCTGGTCGCCCGGGTCGAGGAGCACGGCCTGAAGCTGTCCCGGGGCTCGCTGCACGCCGGCCGGCCACTGCCTTACGCCGCCATGGTGGCGGCGGTGCTCGGCTCGGTCGGCGTGGTCACCGACTCCGGCGGCCTCCAGAAGGAGGCCTACCTGCTGGACCGCCCGTGCACCACGCTGCGGACCGAGACGGAGTGGGTGGAGACGCTCGCGGACGGCTGGAACGTGCTGGTCCCGGACCCGCGCGAGCTGGGCGCCCAGTGGGCGACGACGGCGACCCGGCCCGCGCCGGCGGCCTCCCGCGGCACCCCCTACGGCGACGGCCGGGCGGCCCACCGCGTCGCCGAGACGCTGCGCCGGCACCTGGCATGACCGCGCGTCCCCTCTTCACGATCGGCTACCTGCGATGAGCAACCGAGTCCTCCCCCTCCCCCGGTCCGGCGGCGACAAGCGACCGCACGCCATCTACCTGGCGATCGGCTTCCCGCCCGCGGCGAAGAGCAGCGCCTACCGGCTGCGCGAGACGGCGAACCAGTTCGTCGCCCTGGGCTGGGACATCACCGTCATCACCATCTGCCAGGAGGCCTGGGAGCGGGAGTACGGCCTGGACCACACCCTCTCCGAGAAGGTCGACCCGCGGGTCCGGGTGGTGGAGCTGCCGCTGATCCGCGAGGACCTGGAGACCGACATCCGGGCCTTCTCCGAGGAGCGCTCGCTCGACCCCGCGGGGTGGATCAAGCGACTGCGCCAGCGCGAGCAGAAGGTCTTCCCCGAGCCGGTCTTCGGCGGATGGCGGCACGACCTCGAGCAGGCGGTGCTGCGGGTGCACCGCGAGCGCCCCGCCGACCTGCTGCTCGCCTCCTGCGCCCCGTACGTGAACCTGGCCGCCACGTGGAAGCTGTGGGAGGAGCACAAGGTCCCCTACGCGGTCGACTTCCGCGACGGCTGGTCGCTGGACGTCATCGGCGGCGGCGAGGCGTTCACCCGGGACTCGGTCTCCGGCCGCTGGGAGTCCAAGGTGCTGGAGCACGCTGTCGCGGTCTGGTGCGTCAACGACCCGATCGCCGGCTTCTACCGCGAGCGGTACCCGCACCTCGCCGACCGGGTGCACGTCGTGCGCAACGGCTACGACGAGGACAGCCTGCCCGACGTCAGCGGCCGGTCGCCGGACCCGGCCGCCGGGTTGACCTTCGGCTACCTCGGCTCGGTCAACTTCACGCCGGCCTTCCTCGAGTCGGTCCTCGATGGGTGGCGGATCGCCCGGCGGGACGACCCGGTGGTGGCCGGCTCCCGGTTCGAGGTGCGCGGCCACATCGGCGCCGGTCCGGCCCGCGAGGCCAACCGTCACATGGACCTGCTCAAGGAGGCCGCCGTCGACGGGGTCAGCTTCGGCGGCCCGGTGCCGAAGGCCGACCTGGCCGCCACCTACGGCTCCTGGGACGCCCTCGTCCTGATGCTGGTCGGCGGCCGCTTCGTCACCTCCGGCAAGGTGTACGAGTTCATGGCCACCGGCCTGCCGGTGCTCTCCGCCCACGATGTCGACCACGACGCGACGAACATCCTGGCCGGGCACCCGCTGTGGACCGGGGCCGTCGGCCTGGACCCGCACCGTCTCGCCAACTCCTTCAGCGAGGCCGCCCGGATGGCCCTGAAGGCGACCGACGCCGACCGGACCGCCGCGCGCCAGCTCGCCCGCCGGTTCGCCCGGCCGGCGGTGCTCGGCCCCGCCGTGCGACACCTCACCGAACTCGTCCGGCCCACCACGGCCGGCGATTCCGCCCCGGCCGCTTCGACGGAGGATGTCCAGCTGTGACCACCGTGCTCATCGTGGCCGCCACCGCGCCGAAGCAGCCGGCCGTCCTGATCGAGGCGCTGGAGCGCTTCCGTGCCCGGGGCGCCACCGTCACCGTGGCGTGCTTCTTCAACAGCGCGGACCTGCCGGTCGACCCGGCGCTGGCGGAGGTGCGCACCTTCGCCGTACCCGGGGAGAAGCGGGACGCCCGGCTCCGCAAGGCGCTCGGCCGGGCGCCGGCCAACCGGAAGGTGTGGTTGCACGCCCGGCGCAACCCGTGGCTGCGGCAGCTCTACCGGAAGGCGGACCTGCTGGTCGCCCTCGACGCCCGCGCCGTGCACACGGTGTGGGAGATGGCCCAGCGCAACACCCGGGCCGGCGCCTACTACGGGCTCGTGCCGGCGCAGCGGGCGCTCGATGCCCGGCGGACCGAGTCCGTGAGCCGGCGGCTGGAGCGTCAGGTCGCCGCGGCGGCGGGCATCGGCGCCCGGGGCGCGCGCCGGGCGGCGGCGCAGACCGTCCGGACCACGCTGCGCAAGGCCACCGGCCAGACGGTCATGAGCAACCCGGCGGGGGCCTGGTTCTGGACCCGCGCGGTGGCGGCTCCCCGCGTGCCGGACCGGTTCCGCAGCAAGCTCGCCGTCCGGCTGCACGACAGCGCGGTGAAGGCCGGCCGCCCGGCCGTCGCCGCCCGGGCCGCCTCCGCCGCGGTGAGCCGGATCAGCAGCGCCGGCACCCGTGCGGATGTGCTGACCAAGGCCGCGCAGGCCGAGCTGGCCCTCGGCCGGGTGCCGACCGGCCTGCACGAGGCGATCCGGGCCCAGCTGGCGCTGGCGGACAACCTGCTGCCCCGGGACAGCAAGAAGGCCGCCGCGGCCGTGTCCAGGGCGTGGAGCCTGGCCTCCAACCGGGTGCTGCACTTCGACCGGCTCTCCTCGCCCATGAGCGAGGACCCGGGCGCCTTCCTGGCGCCGTTCCGGGAGAGCACCGCGGCCCGGAAGCTGTCCGCGAAGCGTGGCCGGCTCGCCCCGGCCGCCCCGGCCCCCACCGACCGGCCGCTGCGCCTCCTGGTCACCACGCTCATCAACGACAACTTCCTCCAGGAGATCCTGGAGCGCTACCGGGCGATGCCGAACGTGGAGGTCCGGTTCCTCGACCTCTACGACGACCCGGCGACCCGCCCGCTGGCCCTGAGCGGCAGCACCGTCATGGAGCACCTGCTGGCCGGCGAGTCGTCGTACGGCGCCAAGATCGAGGAGTGGCTGCGGCCGCACCTGGACTGGGCCGACACCGTCTTCGTCGACTGGTGCCAGGCCACCGCGGCGCTGTTCACGCTGCACGACCCGGGCACCGCCCGGATCATCGTGCGGCTGCACAGCTTCGAAGCCTTCAACTTCTGGCCGCACCTGGTGGACTTCTCCCGGGTCGACGACGTCGTCTTCGTCTCCGAGCACCTCAAGGACCTGTCCACCGCGGTGCTGCCCCAGCTCACCGAGGCGGACGGCCCCCGGCTCCGGGTCATCGACAACGCGATGGACCTCCAGCGTTACCCCCGCGCGAAGCCGGCGGACGCCCGGTTCACCCTCGGCATGGTCGGGTTCAGCTCGGTGGCCAAGGATCCGCGCTGGGCGGTCGAGGTGCTGCGGAGGCTGCGCGAGCGGGACGAGCGCTACCGGCTCACGCTCATCGGCAGCGACTTCAACAACCGGACCAGCAAGCCGGCCAAGGACTACGGCAAGCTGTTCAGCCAGGACCTGGCGGAGCTGGAGCCGCTCGGCGCGATCCGGCGCTACGGGCAGACCGATGACGTTCCCGCCGCGCTCCAGGAGGTGGGGGTCATCCTCAGCACCTCGGTGCGGGAGAGCTTCCACTGCGGCCTGGTGGAGGGCGCGGCCAGCGGGGCCGTGCCGGTGGTCCGCGACTGGCCGTTCTTCGCCGGGAAGCCGCACGGCGCCCGTACCCTCTTCCCCACCGACTGGATGGCCGCGACCCCCGAGGAGGCCGCGGAGCGGATCCTCGACGCCACGGCCACCGAGGAGCGGTGGGCGGAGGCCGGGCGGGCCGCGTCCGAGCATGTTCTGAAGACGTGGGACTGGACCGTGACCCAGTCCGACTACGACCGGCTGCTGCTGGACGACTGAGCCGCCCGGCGGCGGCGCGCACGCGAACGGCAAAGGGGCCCGGCCGATCGGCCGGGCCCCTTTCGCGTGAGCGCGGGTCAGCGCACCGGCACCGCCGACCGCTGCGTCGGCAGCGACGGGGTGGCGGGGTCCGCGGTGACCGCCTTCGGGTGGTCGGGCAGCAGGCGGGTGTAGACCTCGTCCATCACCCGGGCCTGCGCCTCCCAGGTCCACTGCTCCAGCACGCCCGGCCGGTCGTAGGCGGCGCGGTACCGCTCGGGATCGTCCAGCACCGCCCGCACCGCGCGCAGGTAGTCGTCAAGGTCCTCGGCCCGGAACACCTCACCCTGGCCGGTCGCCCGGGTCGCCTCGGCCATGGTCCTGACGTCGCTCACCACCATGGGCAGCCGGCCGTGGGCGTACTCGAAGAACTTGGTGATCAGCGCGATCTCGTGGTTCGGCTTGTGGTGGATCGGGATGACGCCGAGGTCGGCCGGGGCCACGAAGGCCGACACCTGCCAGTGCGGCACGTACGGCAACAGGTGCACCCGGTCGGCCACGCCGAGTTCGGCGGCGAGCTCCTCCAGCTCGTACATGATCGGCACCCGGCCGTTCGGATGCACCGACACCAGCGCGACGTGCGCGTCCGGCATCCGGGTCAAACCGCGGATCATGATGTCCACCCCGCGCGACGGGTTGATGCCGCCGCAGTAGACCAGCAACGGGGTGGTCGCGTCGATGCCGCAGAGCGCCCGGATGTCCGGCACCGGCACGGCCCGCTGCTCCGGGGTCAGCGCGGCGGGCGGAGCGTTCAACACGACGGCCGGCTGCTCGGGCAGGTCGTGGGTCTCCCGGAGCAGGTCGGCCAGCGTCGAGGAGACGGTGATGACGGCGTCGGCGTAGGGCGCGTGCTCCCGCACGTACGCGATCTGGGCCGGCAGCCAGCGCAGGTTGGTGGGCCGGCCGATGATGCCCGGGACGAACTCGTGGGCGTCCCAGACCAGCTTGACGTCGCGGCCGCCGGCCCGGGCCCGCATGGCGGCCCGCGCCCCGACGCCGAGCATCCGGAAGTCGTGCGCGTGGATGAGGTCCGGCTCCAGCTCGTCGACGACCGGGGCGAAGGCCAGCTCGAAGTCCCACAGCTCCGGATCCAGCCGGCGCCAGGCGCGGTCACCCTGCAGGCCCTGCCAGAACCGCAGGGCCGCCCGGTCCAGCCGGGAGTTCGGGTCCTGCTGGTGCTCCTGCAGCCGCTTCAGCTCCCGCGAGCGGAGCTTGACCCACTGGAACATGATCTTGTTGAGGAAGTACGGCGACGCCAGCCGGGCCTTGCCGGCCAGCTCGGCCCAGCGCGCCCCACCACCGCGCCGCGCCACCTTGATCTCGGAGAGCCGGAAGTTGAGGTCGTCCCGCCGGGCCTTGAGCTTGTTCAGCTTCCGCTTCGGCTCGGGCCCCGGCTTGTAGGCCAGCGGCCGGCGCAGCAGGGCGCGACGATAGGTGACCGGGTGCGGGAGCCGTCGGGGCACCCGGATGAGACGCACCTCGGCGTCACCGAGCCGCCACGTCTCCTCCGCCGTGGCGCTCTTCAGGATGCCGACCAGGATCACCTCCCAGCCGGCCTCGGCGGCCGACCGGGCGGCCTTCTGCACCCGGGAGTCGCCGTGGACCCCGTTGTCGACCAGCATCACCACCCTCCCCCGGGTCGGTCGGGCGTCGGTGGACGGGACAGCAGGCATCGGGTGCTTCTCCTCGTTGACGGGTCTGGCACGGTCGGTCCGGCTCCCCCGCGCCGGTCGTCCGGGGACGACCGGCGCGGGTCACCGGAGGAAAGCGTCGAAGACCTCGGCGGTCCGCCGACCGTCGTGCTGGTCACGGACGTACCCGGGCCCCTCGGCGGCGAGCGCCGTCGCGGCGGCACGGTCGTCGAGCAGCGACTCGATCGCCTTCACCAGCGTGGTGGGCGTCGCGTTCACGATGGGCGGTTGGACGCCGACCGCGCGGTGGGCGGCCTCGCTGAGGTAGGCCACCACCACCTTGCCGGCGGCCATCCCCTCGCAGGAGAACGTGCCGTAGCTGCCGATCACGAGCTGGTCGACGACGATGTCGGCGTCCTGCACCAGGCGGCGCATCTCGCTGTACGGCAATCGTTCCACCAGCCGCAACTCGATGATCCGCCGGTCGTGCAGCTCCTGCAACTGGGGCAGGAGCCGGTCGGTGCCCTTGGTCCAGCGGTTGGACGGGGCGTGCAGCACCACCGGCCGGGCCCGTTCCAGCACCGGACGGTCGCACGTCCAGCCGTCGACGTCGACCACCAGCGGGGCCCAGGTGGCGAAGGGCACGTCGTCCAGCAGGTCGGGGGTGGTGACGAACAGCGGGAGGCCACTCTCCTCGGCGGTGCGCCGGTTCCGCTCGGCCACCACGGTGAGCCGCTCCCGCAGGTCCTCCGGGGCGTCCCGGAACGCGGACTCGGCGTGCCGCTCCAGGTGCGCGCCCGGGTGACGGATCTCGCTGCCGTGCGCCAGCAGCGCCACCTTGATCCGGGCCCGGCGCAGGGCGGGGAGGTCGGCCGCCACGTCGTCGCCGTTGAGCCGGCCGAGCACCGGGCGGAAGGCGTCGACGATCAGGTGGGTGTACGCGCCGAGCACCCGCCGGATCTGTTCCAGCTGCACGTCGAGCTGGTGTTCGGCCGGGAAGTGCAGGTAGCGGTCCGCCGGGTACCGGTAGGTCGCCGGCGGCTTGGCCACGACCAGCTCCACGCCCACGTCCGGGCGGGCGGCGCTGATCGCGGCGGCCAGCGCGGAGAGCTGACCGGCATAGTTGGCGGTGCCCAGGCCGAGCCGCACGGGCCCGGCGCCCAGGGCCCGCCACGAACCCGGTGTGCCGGCCTCGACCGGCGCGACGATCGGCTCCGCCGCCTCCGGCGCCTCCGCGGTGCCGTCCCACGCCCGCTCGACGGCCTTCACGAAGGACGGCACCGAGCCGGGGACGAACAGTTCGCCGGTCCGGTGCCGGGCCAGGTACTCGCGGACCGGCCGGGCGTTGCCGGCCACGATCCGCAGCCCGGCGGCCCGGTAGGCGTCGAGCACCGCCGGCACCGTCGCGGCCGGGTCCCCCGCCGGGGCGAACCCGAGCACGGCCAGGTCCGCCGAGGCGAGGAACGCCGGCGTCAGCCGGCGCGGGCGGGGCACCTCGTGCACCCGCCGGCGCGCCTTGCCGGCACGGCGGATCAGCTCCCCCACGGCCGCCCCGTCCGCGTCGGTGCGAACGAGGGCCAGGTGGAACTCCGGCAACCGGACCAGGGCGGCGAGGATGCCGCCGAGCGCCCGGTCGTCCGCGATGCCGCCCGCGTGCACGAGCAGCGGCGTGGTGGCGGGGAGCTCGCAGAGCTCCCGCACCGAAGGGGTCTCCCAGGGCCGGTCGCCGGCGGCGGCCCGGCGGAGCGCGATGCGCCACCGCCGGGGGAGCCGCCGCTTCACCGCGGAGACCGTCCGCCGAACCGGCGCCGGGCTCATCGCAGTGCCGGCTCCGCGTCGCTCCCGGCGGGCGCGACGGAGACGACCTTGCCGTCGGACGCGGACTCGAGGAGCCCGGCCGCCACCTGTACGGTCCGCAGGCCCTGCCGCAGCGTCACGATGTCGCTCTGCTTGCCCTCGACGGCGTCGCGGAAGCGCTCGTGCTCCACCAGCAGGGGCTCCCGCTTCGGGATCGCGTAGCGGACCATGTCGCCCTCGGCCACCCCGCGGAACGCGCGCAGCGCCTCCCACTCGGTGTCGATGGCGGCGTTGGCGTAGAAGGTCAGGTCGGCGGTGAGCGTGTCGGCGACGAAGCAGCCCTTGTCGCCGGTGACCACGGTGGACCGCTCCTTGAGCGGGCTCAGCCAGTTGACCAGGTGGTTGACCATCGTGCCGTCGGACAGCTGGCCGACCACGGCGACCATGTCCTCGTGCAGCCGGCCGCTGCGGGAGACCGTCCGGGCCGACACCGACGTGTATTCGCGGCCGGTCACCCAGGCGGTCAGGTCGATGTCGTGGGTGGCCAGGTCCATGACCACGCCGACGTCGGCGATCCGGTGCGGGAACGGGCCCTGGCGCCGGGTGACCACCTGGAAGACCTCGCCCAGCTCGCCGGCCTCCAGCCGGGTACGCAGGCTCTGCAGCGCCGGGTTGTAGCGCTCGATGTGCCCGACGCCGGCGACCAGGCCGGCGTTCTCGAACGCCTCGACCAGCTTGGTGGCGGCCTCGACGGACTGGGCGAGCGGCTTCTCGATCAGCGCGCAGACCCCGTTGGCGGCCAGCTCCAGGCCGACCCGCTCGTGCAGGGCGGTCGGGCAGGCGACGACCGCGTAGTCGATGCCCATGGCCAGCAGATCGGCCAGCTCGGGAACGACCGGGGCGCGGAGCGTGCCGGTGACGTCGCCGGCCGGGTCGACCACGCCGACCAGCTCGACGCCGTCCAGGCCGGACAGCACGCGGGCGTGGTTGCGGCCCATGGCGCCGAGGCCGATGAGGCCGGCGCGCAGCTTGCGGCTCTGGCTCACCGGGCACCTCCGGCCAGGTTCGCGCCCTCGGCGATCCGCTCCAGGTCGGCCGGGCTCAGCGACGGGTGCACCGGCAGCGACACGACCTCGGCGGCGGCCCGCTCGGTCTCCGGCAGGTCCCACGGGCCCGGCTTGCCGTCGGCGTCGAGGTAGGGCTTGAGGCGGTGGATCGGGGTCGGGTAGTAGACCGCGTTGCCGATGCCCAGCTCGGTGAGGCGGGCCATCGCCGCGTCCCGGTCGCCCTGCACCCGCACGGTGTACTGGTGGTAGACGTGCTTGGCGGCGTCCGCCACGGGCGGGGTGACCATCCCGGTGATCTTCGAGTCGAGGAACTTGGCGTTCGCCCGGCGCTGCTCGGTCCACTCGGCGAGCTGGGTGAGCTGCACCCGGCCGATGGCGGCGGCCACGTCGGTCATCCGCATGTTGGCGCCGACGATCTCGTTGGCGTACCGCTGCTCCATGCCCTGGTTGCGCAGCAGCCGCAGGGTGCGGGCCAGCTCGGCGTCGGCGGTGGTGACCATGCCGCCCTCCAGGGCGTGCATGTTCTTCGTGGGGTAGAAGCTGAAGCAGCCGGCGGTGCCGAACGCGCCGACCGGGGTGCCGTGCAGGCTGGCCCCGTGCGCCTGGGCGGCGTCCTCCACCACGGCGAGGCCGTGCCGCTCGGCGATGGCCATGATCTGGTCCATGGCGGCCGGGTGGCCGTAGAGGTGCACCGGCATGATGGCGACGGTGCGCGGGGTGACCGCCGCGGCGACCGCCTCCGGGTCGACGCAGAAGCTCCCCGGCTCGATGTCGACGAAGACCGGCTCGGCGCCGACCAGCCGGACGGCGTTGGCGCTGGCCGCGAAGGAGAACGAGGGCACGATGACCTCGTCGCCCGGGCCGAAGCCGAGCGCCATCAGGGTGAGCTGGAGGGCGGACGTGCCGGAGTTGACGGCGACGCAGTGCCGGCCGGCGACCAGGTCGCCGAACTCCTCCTCGAATGCCGCGACCTCGGGGCCCTGCACGACCCGGCCGCTCCGCAGCACCCGGACAGCCGCCTCGATCTCGGCCTCACCGATGATCGGTCGTGCTGGGGGAATGAACTCTGGATGCGGCCCGACCATGGGGCTTCCTCCTGTCGACACGTTGCTCTTGGGGGGGAACGTTCTGGGGATGGTAGCGGTTTGTGGCGAAAACAACCTGATCGCACTCATTGTCCGACCAGTTGTGTCCTGCTGTTCATGATCGACGGGCCGGCCGTCGACGACGGCACCGGGGGTCAGACTTCCACCTCGTCGCGGACAGGCCCCAAGCATGCTACCCGCAGGGCCGCGACGATCGCGGAGGCCAGTCGGGGCACCTCCGCCATCTCCAGGGGCGCCCGGGAGATGGCCATGCGCCAGTAGACCGGACCGACGATCAGGTCCACCGCGGCGCGCCGGTCGGTGTCCGGGGAGAGCTCCCCCCGCTCGACGGCCCGGCCGATCAGGATCCGGCCGACGGCCTGCTGGTAGTCGTCCAGGGCGGCCTGGAGCTTCTCCGCGATCTGCGGGTTGCGGGCCGCCTCGGCCAGCAGGTCCGGGATGATCTGCGAGGCCAGCCGGTGACGGAGCGCACGGGCCATCACGTGGAGCAGGATCTCCAGGTCGCCCAGGAGGCTCCCGGTGTCCAGCAGCGGCAGGTTGCGGCCGGCCACGGCGGAGACCATGTCCAGCACGAGGTCGAGCTTCGAGCGCCAGCGACGGTAGATCGCCGTCTTGCTGACCCCGGCCCGGCGGGCCACCGCCTCGATGGAGAGGCGGCCGTAGCCGACCTCGGCCAACTCCTGCATCACGGCGGTGCGGATGGCACTGGTGATCTCCCCGCGCAGCACCGCCGCGCCGGCCGGGGCACGCCTCTTCTCGGTCGTCACGTGGGACAATGTAGCGCAACGACGGTACGGTTGCGTCCCGACGTGTTTTGGACTACCTTTCCGGCAGCAGCGAGGCACCCTCCCCGCCCGGCCGCGCTAGATTTCCACGCCGCGACACATCTCCTGCTCCCCATCGGCACAAAAGATCGGAGCGCCTGACCATGGCCAACACCGCGGTGGCCGACCCCGATTCCGGGCTGACCCAGGCCCAGCTCGCCCAGCGGTACGGGCTGCGGGTCGCCGGGGAACGCCCACCCCTGGCCGAGTACGCCCGCCGACTGTGGGCGTACCGACACTTCATGACCGCGTACTCGCGGGCGAAGGTCGCCTCCTCGCTGAGCAACACCCAGCTCGGCCAGCTCTGGCAGGTGCTGACACCGCTCACCAACGCGGCGGTCTACTACCTGATCTTCGGCGTGATCCTGTCCCAGCACCGGAGCGTGTCGAACTTCATCGCCTACCTGTGCACCGGCGTGTTCATCTTCATGTTCACCCAGACCGCGGTGCAGAACGGCACGAGCGCGATCACCGGCAACCTCGGGCTGATCCGGGCCCTGCAGTTCCCCCGGGCCGCGCTGCCGATCACCGTCACCCTGGTGCAGCTCCAGCAGCTGCTCATGTCGATGATCGTGCTGGCCGCCATCGTGCTGCTGACCGGCGAGCCGATCACCTTCCGCTGGCTGCTGATCGCCCCCATGCTGCTCCTGCAGACCATCTTCAACGTCGGGCTGACCATGGTGATGGCCCGGCTCGGCTCCAAGGTCACCGACCTCAAGCAGGTCATGCCCTTCGTGATGCGGACCTGGCTGTACGCCTCCGGCGTGCTCTACCCGGTCGCCCTGTTCCGGGAGCACCTGCCGAACTGGGCGGCGGCCGTCCTGGAATGGAACCCGCCGCTGGTCTTCATCGAGCTGGCCCGGTACTCGCTGCTCGACTCGCACCAGGCGAACCTGGTCAGCTCCCCCCTGCGGCTCTGGGCGCTCGGCCTGTTCTGGGCGGTCGTCATGGGCATCGGCGGGTTCGTCTACTTCTGGCGCGGAGAAGAGGAGTACGGCCGTGGCTGACCTCACACAGCCGGCGGGCAACGCCGCCGTGGTGGACTCGGGGCGCGTCCCCACCGTCGTGGTGGACGACGTGCACGTGATCTACCGGATCCACAAGGGCGCCACCGGCGGCACCACGCCGGTCTCGGCGCTCAAGCGGATCGTGTCCCGGACCAAGGCGCCGAGCATCCGCGAGGTGCACGCGGTCAAGGGCGTCAGCTTCACCGCGTACGAGGGTGAGGCCATCGGCCTGATCGGCAGCAACGGCTCCGGCAAGTCGACCCTGCTGCGGGCCATCGCCGGCCTGCTCCCGCCGGCCCGGGGCGCGGTCTACACGCAGGGCCAGCCGTCCCTGCTCGGTGTGAACGCGGCCCTGCTCAACGACCTGTCCGGCGAGCGCAACGTGGTGCTCGGGTGCCTGGCCATGGGCATGCCGCCGGAGGAGGTCAAGCGGCTCGCGCCGGAGATCATCGAGTTCTCCGGGATCAACGAGCGCGGCGACTTCGCCTCGCTGCCGATGCGCACCTACTCCTCGGGCATGGGCGCGCGGTTGCGCTTCGCCATCTCCTCGGCGAAGAAGCACGACGTGCTGCTCATCGACGAGGCGCTGGCCACGGGTGACCGCAAGTTCCGCGCCCGCAGCGAGCAGCGGGTGCGCGAGCTGCGCGACAGCGCCGGCACCGTCTTCCTGGTCAGCCACTCCATCGGCTCGATCCGGGACACCTGTGAGCGGACCATCTGGCTGGAGAGCGGCGTCCTGAAGATGGACGGCCCCACCCAGGAGGTCTGCGACGCCTACGAGAACCAGAAGTAGTCGACCGGAGCGCACCGGTTCCGGGCTCGCCCGGGTCGGTGCGCTCCGTCGTACGCGTTAAGGTTCACCTCGGCGCCGACCAAAGTTCACCACCCGGTCACCGACGCGCAAAACCCCCATCCACCGCAGAAGTGAGGAACGGCAATGACGCAGGACCGCACCCCCGCACCGGACGCCCAGCCGGCGAGCCCGGCGCCCTGGCGGCCCTCGCGGACGGTGGCCGTGATCCTCGCCGGGGGGACCGGGACGCGTCTCGGGCTGGGCATCCCGAAGCAGCTGCTGAAGATCGCCGGTAAGCCGATCATCGAGCACACCCTGGCGGTGTTCGAGGCCGCGCCGGAGATCGACGAGATCATCGTGCTGATGGCCGGCGGTCACGTGCCGGACGCCGAGCGGATCGTCGCCAACGCGGGCTTCCGCAAGGTCAGCAAGGTGATCGAGGGCGGCGACACCCGCAACGACACCACCCGGATCGCGCTGGACGCCGTCGGCGACGGTGACGTCAACATCCTCTTCCACGATGCCGTGCGCCCGCTGGTCAGCGCCCGGATCGTGCGCGAGTGCGTGAACGCCCTCTGGACGTACGCGGCGGTGGACGTGGCCATCCCGTCCGCCGACACGATCATCCAGGTCGACCAGGACGACTGCATCACCGACATCCCGGTCCGCGCCACCCTGCGCCGCGGCCAGACCCCGCAGGCGTTCCGCTCCGGCACCATCCGTGAGGCGTACCGGCGGGCCGAGGGCGACCCGGACTTCGCCGCCACCGACGACTGCGGCGTGGTCCTGCGCTACCTGCCCGGCACGCCGATCAAGGTGATCGACGGTTCGGACGAGAACATCAAGGTCACCCACCCGGTCGACGTGCACCTGGCGGACAAGCTCTTCCAGCTCGCCGCCGCGCAGGTGCCCAGGGTCAGCGACCACCGCAGCTACACCGAGGAGCTGGCCGGTCGGACCATCGTGGTCTTCGGCGGCAGCTACGGCATCGGCCACGACCTCACCGAGCTGGCCCGCCGCTACGGGGCCCAGGTCTTCCCGTTCAGCCGCTCCACCACCGGCACCCACGTCGAGCGGGCCGAGGACGTGGCCGCCGCGCTGAAGACCGCCTTCGAGGCGACCGGCCGGATCGACCACGTGGTGGTCACCGCCGGGATCCTGGAGAAGGGTGCCCTGGCGGAGATGGACGAGGAGACGATGGACCGCCTCCTGCACGTCAACTTCGTCGGCCCGGTCACCATCGCCCGGCAGTCGCTGCCCTACCTCCAGCAGACCAAGGGCCAGCTGCTGCTCTACACCTCCAGCTCCTACACCCGGGGCCGGGCGCGCTACGCCCTCTACTCGGCCACCAAGGCCGCGCTGGTCAACCTGACCCAGGCGCTCGCCGACGAGTGGGCCGAGTTCGGCGTACGGGTCAACTGCGTCAACCCGGAGCGCACGGCCACCCCGATGCGCACCAAGGCGTTCGGCGAGGAGCCGGAGCACACCCTGCTCTCCGCCGAGGCGGTCGCCCAGGCCTCCCTGGACGTGCTGATCTCCGAGCTGACCGGTCAGGTGATCGACGTCCGCCGGGCGCCGGGCGAGCCGGTCGTGGCGGTGCCCGCCCAGCCCGGCCCGGATCCTGCCGAGCAGCTGCCCACCGGCATCGACGCCTGAGCCGCGGGACGGGACGAGCCAGATGCGTGGTGACCTGGTCCGGAAGCTGCTCGCCCGGGTGCTGACCACCGGGCTGGCGGTGCTGGCCTTCCTCGTCGTGGCGCTCACCGGGGCGACCGGCTGGGGGTTGGCGGTCGCGGTCACCGCCCTCGCCGCCGCCGCCTGGGAGCGCCGGGTCCGGCCGACCGCCGACGGCCTCGCCGAGTCGGTGCTGGTCGCGGCCGGCATCCTCGTCGGCTACGCCCGCCGGCTGGACGCCGGCTTCGACCCGGCGCTGGCGGCCACCGCGCTCGTCCTGCTCGGCCTGGTGCTGCTGGTCGGGCCGCTGCGCGATGCCGGCGCCCTGGAGATCCGGGCGGCCAACCTGCCGGTCCGGTCCTGGACCCCGCTGGTCGCCGCCCGGCTCGGCGACGCGCTGCTGGTGCTGCTCGCCCTGGTGGCCCTCGCCGCCGGCCTGGCCCTGCCCGCCTGGGTGGCCCTGGCCGTCGCGCTGCTGGTCGGGGCGGGCTGCGGCGCGGTCGGCCTCGACCTTGCCCGGCGGCGGTTCCGGCCCCCGGCCGGTGGTGGGCCGGTCGGCCGGGCGCTGCGCCGCCACCAGCCCGAGTTCGTGCTCTACTTCTCCGCCCCGCCCGGCTCCGAGTACCAGGTCACCATGTGGCTGCCCTACCTGGAACGGATCGGCCGGCCGTTCCTGGTGCTGCTGCGCGAGCCCGAGTTCCTGCCCGCCGTGGCCGCCGCGACCCGCGCCCCGGTGGTCTTCTGCCCCACGCTGAAGACCATGGACGAGGCGCTGGTGCCGAGCCTGCGGGCGGCCTTCTACGTGAACCACGGGGCGAAGAACAGCCACTGCATCCGCTTCTCGCAGCTCACCCACGTGCAGCTGCACCATGGCGACAGCGACAAGGCGCCCAGCGCCAACCCGGTCTCAGCGATCTTCGACAAGATCTTCGTGGCCGGACCGGCCGCCATCGAACGGTACGCCCGGGCCGGCGTGGAGATCCCCGCCGAGAAGTTCGTCGTGGTCGGCCGCCCCCAGGTGGAGGCCATCGAGGTACGCCGGGAGCCCGTCACCGGCCCGGCCCACCCGACCGTGCTCTACACCCCCACCTGGACGGGCCACCACGCCGACGCCGACTACTGCTCGCTGCCGGTGGCCGAGACGGTGATCCGCCGGCTGCTCGACCGGGGTGCGACGGTGATCCTGCGGGCGCACCCTTACACCACGCAGAACCCGGCCTCGGCGCGGCAGCTCGCGCGCCTCACCGAGCTGCTCGCCGCCGACCGGGCCCGGACCGGCCGGGCCCACCTGTGGGGCGCGGCGGCCGGCCGCGAGCTGACCCTCACCGAGTGCGTCAACCGCGCCGACGCGCTGGTCTCGGACGTCTCCGGGGTGATCTCCGACTGGCTCTACTCGGGCAAGCCGTACGCGGTCACCGACATGGGCGTCGACGGTGCGCACTTCGTCGAGCGGTTCCCGCTGGCCGGCTCCGGCTACGTGCTGCGCCGGGACATGTCCAACGTGGACGAGGTGCTGACCGAGCTGCTGGAGACCGACCCGAAGGCGGCGGCCCGCTGGGCCACCCGATCCCGCTACCTGGGCGACTTCCCCGCCGAGTCGTACGCCGAGGTCTTCCTCGACGCCGCCCGCCGGGAACTCGCGCCGGAGCGGACCGTGCCCGCGCCGCGGGACGACGCGCCGCTGCCCTCCCCCACCGCCTGACGGGCGGTCAGAGGTAGTCGTCGAGGAGGGCGAGCACCGCCGCCGGGTCCTCGACGTGCGCGTTGTGGCCGAGGCCGGGCAGGGTCGCCACGGGAACGCCCAGCTCCTTGAGCTGCGCGTCGCTGACCATCGGGTCCTGCTCACCGCGGGCCAGCAGCACCGGGACGTCGGTGGCGGCGAGCAGCGCGGGCAGCCGCGGCTCCCCCACCGCGAACGCGGCCGGGTCCATGGCCAGGCGCCAGCGGCCGTCCTCACGGCGCAACCCCGCCTCCACGACCGGATGGTCGGGGGCGAACAGCCCGGCCAGCCCGGAGACCCGCAGGTAGCGGCGGGCCGCCTCGTCCCGGGTGGCGAACCAGGTCACCGGACGGTCGGCCAGCTCGCGGGCCTTCGCCAGCTCGGCCGGGGACCAGACGGCCTTGATGCCGAGCCCGACCACCGCGTCGACGGGCAGGCGCCGCGACCGCGCGGCCAGCGCCAGCGCCACCACCCCGCCGAGCGAGTGGCCGAGCAGCACGAGCCGGTCGCGGGGGCCGAGCCGGTCGGCCACCGGGCCGAGGCCCTCGACGACCCGCCGGGCCAGGGCCTCGAAGGAGTAGCCGGGCAGCGGGGGCGACCAGCCGTGACCGGCCAGGTCGGGGGCGAGCCAGCGCCCCGCCCAGGAGCGCTCCAGCAGCGGCGCCCAGGGCAGCCACACCTCACCGGTGGCGCCCATGCCGTGCAGCAGCAGCAGATGGCGGGTACCCGTCTCGTCGCCCATACGGCGCAGTGTGCCACCGGACGGACACCGGGCGCGAGAGCGGACACCGGCGCGGACGACGTCGGGCACCGGCTCGGTGGAGCCGGTGCCCGACGGTAGGTGCGATCAGGCGGAGTAGCCGCGGGTGGCGGCCCAGTTCGCCAGGTCGATGGTGCTGATCCAGTACGCGGGCAGCGCCGCGTTCGCCGAGTCGGCGATCCGGACGGTGCGGCCGTCGTCCTTGTAGCCGACCACGGCGATGTAGTGGCCGCCCGGGAACGAGTGCCAGCCACCGTCGGTGTCGGTGGCGTCGCCGGCGATGTTGACCACCACGCCCCGGCCGTCGGTGATCGCCTTGACCACGTCCGCCTGGAGCTGGTCCATCTCCGCCGGGCTCGCCGAGCCGTCGAACATGTGGGTCCGGTACGGGCTGCCCTTGACCATCTGGTTCAGACCCCGGGTGGTGTCCTCGGCGGAGTTGGTGCCGTTCTCGCCGGCGTTCAGCGGGGCGATCATCGCGTCCTGGGTGGTCTCGACGCCGCTCGCGCTGAGCGCGTTGCGCACCGCGGCCGGGCCGCAGTTCCAGTAGGCGGTCTGCGCCTCGTAGGTGTAGTCGAGCACCTTGGTCGATGGCGGCTTCGGCTTGGCCTTCCGGGTGGTGTCCGGGTCGGTGGTGGCCTTGGCCGCGGCCTTCGCGGCCGACGGCGACGCGCTCGGGGAGACGGACGGCGAGGGGGCGGCGGCCCGGGCCTCACCGCGGGTCGCGACCTCGCCGAGCCGGGAGCCCAGCTCGGCCACCGCGGCGGTGTTCTCCTGGCGGACCGGGGCGTCGTCGGTGGCGGCGAGGGCGGCACTGGTGCCGCCGGCCAGGACGAGCGCCGCGGCCGAGCCGGCGATGATCTGGTACGGACGTTCGGTCACGATGCGGCGCAACTGACGCTTCAGGTGGTGCTTCACGGGTTCCTCCACGGAGCGTGCGGCACACACCGGCCCCACGCGCGGAGGAACTCACGCGCGCTGGCGGGGCGGGTCGCCGCGGAAGGGGATCGCCCGGGGGGCCGGGCGGTCGGGACGGTTGCCGGATCCGGTCGCCGTCAGGCGAGCGCCGGCACCACGATGCCGCGGAGGCGGGGGGACGAGCGGGGGCTGGTGAGCACGAGGAATGGCACTCCTTCCATGACCGCCGACCGGGTTAGCTGACGGATTCGGGCGGGAAGTTCGCCCTACCCCGGGCCGTGGCCCGCGGATTCACCCCGGTGTTGCTGTGGGTCCCCGGTTCGTGAGAGCACGATTAGGCGGGTCGGCGCGGCGTCGCCACTTGCGATCGGAAACCGCTCCGGACGCGCCGACACTACCGGTGGGTATGCCGCCTGCCAAGCGCTCTCACCTGCTTAAACCTCGTGCACCACTACGGATATCGGAACAGTCGGTCACTGACTTCACTCAATGGGACGAGCAGTTACGGCGGCACGGTCCGGCGAAAAGCGGACATCCGGTGGCGGCCCACCCGGAATTGCGGGGGTCGATCGCACCGCCTGCCCCCGATGACCGTTTCCGGGGTCCGGGTGACCGGGCTCACCGATTTCGGATAACGATTCGGCCGATTCCCGCCCGCGAGCCGGGAGTCGACCCGGGTTCAGCCGGCGCGGGCCGGGCGCCAGCGTGCACCGGCCACGGCGGTGGCGGTGACCGGCGTGCGCGCCGCCGTGCCGTCGTTCGCAGGGGTGCGGCGGAGGGCGCCGGTGGCCGCGTACGCCTCGGAGGCCAGGGTGCGGGCCGCCTCGGCGGCCAGCTCGGCGTCCCGCCACGCCCGCCGCTCCCGCTCGGCGGCCGCCGTCCAACCGGCCCGGCGGCCCTCACGTACCGCCCGGGCCAGGACGATCTCCTGCTCGGCCGGGTGCCGGCGCGGGTCCCACCCGTTGCGGTGGGCCAGGACGTCGGCGAGCTGGCGGGCGCTCAGGTCGCCCCGCCAGTGGGCCGTCATGGCGGTGTGGTGCAGCCAGCGCTCCCGGGCCGCGTACTCGGCGGGGGTGCGCGGGGTGTGCGGGGCGGGCAGGGCGGCGGCGCCGGCGAGCCGGCGGGCGGCCGTGTCGGCCTCGTCGTACGCCCGCCAGGCCCGGTCGGCCTCGTCGTGGGCGGCGAGCCACTGCTCCCGGCGCCGCCGGGCGGTCTGCCGGGCCCCGGCGGCGGCCACCGCCACCTCGTCGGCGTAGCGGCGCAGGTCGGCCCGGCGGGCGGCCTCGTCGGCGGCCGGGTCGGGGGCCGGCTCGGGTGCCCCGTCCCGCTCGGGGCGGGCGACCAGCACGGCGAGCACGCCGAGGGCGAGCAGGAGCAGGGCCGACCAGATCGCGGCGGCCTCGGGAACCTCGGTCAGGAAGCGGTAGAGAACGGTCTGCGGCATGGCGCACCTCACGGGAGAGATCGTGGTGGAGAGGTGTCCGCACGGCCCGTGGGAGCGGCGGGCGCAGCGGCGACGCGTCCCGCCGGGCCGCTCACGGGCGGGTGCGGGGGTGAGGTTCGGTGCGTGGGGAGGGCGAGGGGGTCAGCGGGCGGGCGGTGCCCGGGAGCCGACGGTTGCGGGAACCAGCCCCGCCAGGACGAGAGGCCGTCCGGCCGCGCCGGTGCCGGACACGGCCCGGTCCGCCTCCCGGGTGACGGCTATGAACACCGCCACCGGCCCGGGCTCGCCGGCCGACCGGGCCGGCCCGTCGGCGGCGTCGTCCCGCAGGGCCGGGGCAACGGCCCCGCCCCGGAGGGCCGCCCCGCGCACCGCGTCGGCGGCGCGCCCGTCCGCTCCGGCCGGGAGGTGCTGACCGGCGTCGGCCCGGAGGGCCGGACCCTCGACGGAGGCCACCACGGCGGGCGCCGCCGGCGGGGCCGCGGCCCCGCCGAGCGGCAGGGTCGCCGCGCCGAACGAGCAGGCGACCAGCACGGCCAGGGTGGCCAGCGTCCGGGCGGTCCAGCGCGCCACCCACCACACGGGACAGGTGAGCGCGATCGGCAGCACGGGTACAAACTAGCGCCGCTGCCGCCACACCGCACCGGTCGCCGGGCGTGTCGCGCCACCCGGAAACGCGGCACCGACCAGGGTGGACGGTCGGCGGACGCGGCGAAGCCGGGAGGCGGGTGCGCGGCTCAGCCGGGGTCGCGCCGGCCGGCGTACTCGACGGGTCTGGCAGCCGTTTCCGGGGCCGCGCGGGGGGCGGGGACGGAGGGCGCCGGTGCTGCGGTGGCCGGCGCCGGACGGGCCCGGCGCGCCGGGCCGAGGCGGCGCATCAGGGGCATCTCCACCCAGCGGTGCAGCGCCGCGGCGAGCAGGAGGTTGAGCAGCAGGAAGACGAGCACCACGAGCGGCCCCCACCACCCGGGCAGGCCGGTCCCCCAGTCACCGGTGAGCCGCAGCAGCGTCTTCATGACGAGCACGTGGACCAGGTAGAAGGCGAAGGAGACCTCACCGAGCCAGACCATCGGGCGGGACCGCCACGGCGTGCGCCGGCCCCGCACGTCGGCGTCCGCCGCCGCGGCGATGACCAGCAGGTACGCCGCCGCGAGCAACGCCGCCCAGAACTCGGCGCGGATCCACAGCGCGGCGACGACCCAGGTGGCGACGAAGAGCAGGCTGGCCACGGTCAGGTTCGGCCCCCGCCAGCGGCCCCGGCGCAGCAGCTCGGCCGCGGCCACGCCCATCCAGAACTCGGCGGAGCGGGTGACCGGGAAGATCTGGGTGAACCACCAGCGGCTCTCCTCGGGCACCAGGAGCTGGGCGGGCCAGAGTGCCAGGATGAACAGCGGCACGGCGACCACCACGGCCCACAGCGCTCCGGTGCGGGCCCGCCGCAGCCACGGGAGCACCAGCGGCAGGCACAGGTAGAAGGCCAGCTCGCAGGAGAGCGACCAGCTCACGTTGTTGACGCTGTAGAAGTAGCCGTCGAGCGGGATCCAGGCCTGCACCAGGAAGAGGTTGCCGATCGCGGCCCACGGTGCGACCGGGTCGGCGAACCAGAACGCGACGGCCAGCGCCGCCACGAAGGTCACCAGGTGGTTCGGGTAGATCTTGGCGACCCGGCGGCGCAGGAAGGTGCGTCGCGGCTCGCCGTCGCGGTACGACCAGACCAGCACGAACCCACTGAGGATGAAGAAGAACTCCACCCCGGAGAGGCCGAGGCTGAACGCCTTGTTCACCACCGTCCGGAGGTCGGGCTCGGCGACGATCCCCATGGTGCCGACGTGGAAACCGAAGACCAGCAGGGCGGCGATCCAACGCAGCCCGGTCAGCGACGGCAGCCGGGTGGCGCGGGTGGCGGCCGGGGAGCTTGTCACCCGGGGCACCCTACCGGGTGGTATGCCCGGACGCCGATCGGCGCCGATCCCTCGTACGCCTGTTCGATCAGGGGGTACGATCGGCGGCGTGTCCGACGTCGTGTACCAGCCCTCGATGCTCGACTTCGCCGCGCAGGGACCCACGCTGGGCCCGCTCGCCGGCCGGCTGCGCCGGCACGAGCTGAGCCGGGGCGCCTGGGTCGACCACCTGCCCGGCTGGGTGGCGGGCTCCGACGCGGTGCTCGACACGCTGCTGCACGAGGTGCCGTGGCGGGCCGAGCGCCGCACCATGTACGACGCCGAGGTCGACGTCCCCCGCCTGCTCTGCTGGTTCGCGGCCGGCCGCCCGCTGCCGCACCCGGTGCTCACGGCGGCGCGCGACACGCTCACCGGCCACTACGCGGCCGAGCTGGGCGAGCCTTTCGTCACCGCCGGCATGTGCCTCTACCGGGACGGCCGGGACAGCGTGGCCTGGCACGGCGACACCCTCGGCCGCTCCGCCCACACCGACACGATGGTGGCCATCGTCTCGTTCGGATCGCCCCGGCCGCTGCTGCTGCGGCCCCGGGGCGGCGGAGGGACCAGCCTGCGCTTCCCGCTCGGCCACGGCGACCTGGTGGTGATGGGCGGGTCCTGCCAGCGCACCTGGGAGCACGCGATCCCGAAGACCGCCCGGCCGGTCGGCCCCCGGGTCAGCGTCCAGTTCCGCCCCGCCGGGGTGGCGTGACACCGGACCGGCACCGGGCCCCGGCCGGCGCCGTGCTAGAAACAACTCTCAGGGTCGATCACGCCCCCGTCACCTGACGACGCGAAGGGCGGCCCATGACCCAGTCCACCACCTCCCGCTGGTCCCCCTGGACCCTGCACGGTGACGGACGCTCCGTCACCCCCGGCGACGTGGTCCACCCCGACGAGCGGCTCTCCTGGCCGCGCACGGTCGGGGTCGGCGTGCAGCACGTGGTGGCCATGTTCGGCGCCACCTTCACGGTGCCGCTGATCACCGGCTTCCCGCCGGCCACCACGCTCTTCTTCTCCGGGCTCGGCACGCTGCTGTTCCTGCTGATCACCGGCAACCGGCTGCCCTCGTACCTGGGGTCGTCGTTCGCCTTCATCGCACCGGTGCTGGCCGCCAAGACCGACGGCGGCATCGGCGCGGCGCTCGGCGGCATCGTGGTGGCCGGCGCGGCGCTCGCGCTGGTCGGCGTGGTGGTGCAGCTGGCCGGGGCGCGCTGGATCGACGCCCTCATGCCGCCGGTGGTGACCGGCGCCATCGTGGCGCTGATCGGGCTCAACCTGGCCCCGGTGGCCTGGGACGGCGGCGGCAGCGGCACCGGGTTCAAGGCCCAGCCGCTCATCGCGCTGATCACCCTGGTCGCGATCCTGGTCACCACGGTGCTGTTCCGCGGCTTCCTGGCCCGGCTGTCGATCCTGCTCGGCGTGGTGGTCGGCTGGGTGCTGGCGGCGTTGCTCGGCCAGCTCGACCAGACGGCGGTCACCACGCTGAAGGAGGCCGCCTGGGTGGGCCTGCCGCAGTTCCACGCGCCGAGCTTCAGCCTGCGCGCCGTCGTGCTGGTCATCCCGGTGATCCTCGTGCTGATCGCGGAGAACGCCGGGCACGTCAAGGCGGTCGCCGCCATGACCGGCCGGAACCTGGACCGGGACATGGGCCGGGCGTTCCTCGGTGACGGTGTGGCCACCGTGCTGGCCGGCTCCGGGGGCGGCTCGGGCACCACCACGTACGCGGAGAACATCGGCGTGATGGCGGCGACCCGCGTCTACTCGACGGCCGCGTATTGGGTGGCCGGGTTCGCGGCGGTGCTGCTCGGTCTGTGCCCGAAGTTCGGCGCGCTGATCCTCACCGTGCCGGCCGGGGTGCTGGGCGGCGCCACCACGGCCCTGTACGGGCTGATCGCCGTGCTGGGCGCCCGCATCTGGATCGAGAACCGGGTGGACTTCCACGACCCGGTCAACCTCATGACCGCCGCGGTCGCCGTGATCGTCGGCGCCGCCAACTACACCCTGACCGCCGGCGACCTGTCCTTCAACGGCATCGCCCTGGGCACCGCCGCCGCCCTGGTCGTCTACCACGGCATGCGACTGATCGCGCACCTCCGCGGCACCACGCCCGCCTCGCGCCGCGGGCCCGAACCGGAACTCTGACCCGGTAGCGGTCCGGCGGAGGCCCGGCGGTGAGCACCGCCGGGCCTCCGCGCGTCGGGTCAGTCGCGGTCGATCTGGTGGCCGATCACCGTGGGGCCCAGCATCACGGCGAAGCCGGAGCCGTCGCGGCGGGGGTCGGCCGGGGGCAGCTCGACCGGGTCGCCGGTGGCGGTGGCGCCGACCGGGCGCGGGCCGATCCAGGCCACGGCCAGGTCCACCTCGCCCTTGAGGAACCGCTGGGCGCGCACGCCGCCGGTCGCGCGCCCCTTCGCCGGGTACGCCTTGAACGGCGTCACCTTGACCGTCGCGCCTGTCGAGGTGACCACCATCGGCTCACCGTGGCCCGGGTCGTCGGTGCGGATCGCGCCGAAGAAGACCACCCGTGCACCGGCGGGCAGGTTGATGCCGGCCATGCCGCCGCCCTTGATGCCCTGCGGCCGGACCGCGGACGCCGCGAAGCGCAGCAACGACGCCTCCGAGGAGACGAACGCCAGGGTCTCCGCCCCGTCGGTGAGCCAGGTCGCCCCGACCACCTCGTCGCCGTCGCGCAGCGAGATCACCTCGAACTCGTCCGAGCGGACCGGCCAGTCGGGGGCGCAGACCTTCACCACGCCCTGCCGGGTGCCGAGCGCCAGCCCGGGCGAGCCCTCCGCGGGCGGCCCCAGCGGGGCCAGCCCGACCACCGTCTCCCCCGGCTCCAGCGGCACCAGCTCGGCGGCGGACATGCCGCCACGCAGTGACACCGTGCCGGACTGCTCGGGCAGCACCGGCAGCGGCAGCACGTCGATCTTGAAGGCCCGGCCGGCGCTGGTCACCAGAAGCACCCGGCCGCGGGCCGTGGAGTGCACCACCGCACGGACGGCGTCGTGCTTGATCCGGCCGCTGCGCCGGCGCGCCTCGGCGGCCTCCTCCGACTCGGCGGCGGTGCGGGCGACCAGCCCGGTGGCCGACAGGATCACCTGGCAGGGGTCGTCGGCGACCTCCAGCGGGCCCGCCGGCACCGAGGCCGCCAGGACCTCCTTGAGGTCGCCGTCGACCAGGGTGGTGCGGCGGTCGGCGGCGAACTGCTTCACCACGGCGGCCAGCTCGTCGGAGACCAGCTTCCGCAGCACCTTCGGGTCGTCGAGGATCCTCGACAGCTCGGCGATCTCGCCGCGCAGCTTCTCCTGCTCGGCCTCCAGCTCCAGCCGGTCGTACTTCGTGAGCCGGCGCAGCGGGGTGTCCAGGATGTAGGTGGCCTGGATCTCCGAGAGCTTGAACTTCTGCATGAGGCCGTCCTTGGCGGCCTGGGCGTCCTCGCTGGCCCGGATCAGCCGGACCACCTTGTCGATGTCGAGCAGGGCGATCAGCAGGCCGTCGACCAGGTGCAGCCGCTCCTCGCGCTTGCGCTTGCGGTACGCGCTGCGCCGGGTCACCACCTCGTAGCGGTGATCCAGGAAGACCTCCAGCAGCTCCTTGAGGCCGAGGGTCTGCGGCTGGCCGTCGACCAGGACCAGGTTGTTGACGCCGAACGACTGCTCCAGCGGGGTGAGCCGGTAGAGGTCGGCCAGGAGCGCCTGCGGGTTGACCCCGACCTTGCACTCGATGACCAGCCGGGTGCCGTTCTCCCGGTCGGTGAGGTCCTTGACGTCGGCGATGCCGGTCAGCCGCTTGGTCTTGTTGACCTCGTTGGTGATGGCGGCGATGACCTTCTCCGCGCCCACCCCGTAGGGCAGTTCGGTGACCGTGATGGCCTGCCGGCCGCGGCTGCCCTCCAGGGGGCCGGTCTGCACCCGGGCGCGCATCCGCACCACGCCGCGCCCGGTCTCGTAGGCGCGGCGCACCTCGTCGAGGCCGAGCAGCAGCCCACCGGTGGGCAGGTCGGGGCCGGGCACGAACTCCATGAGCTTGTCCAGCGTGGCGTCCGGGTGGTTGATCAGCCAGCGGGCCGCCTGGACCACCTCGGCCAGGTTGTGCGGGATCATGTTGGTGGCCATGCCGACCGCGATCCCGGACGCGCCGTTGACGAGCAGGTTGGGGAAGGCGGCCGGCAGCACGGTGGGCTGGGTCAGCGAGCCGTCGTAGTTGGGCTCGACGTCGACCGTGTCCTCGCCCAGCTCGCCGACGAGCAGCATGGCCTCCCGGGACATCCGGGCCTCGGTGTAGCGCGCGGCGGCCGGGCCGTCGTCGGGCGAGCCGAAGTTGCCGTGCCCGTCGATCAGCGGCACGTTGAGCGAGAAGTCCTGAGCGAGCCGGACCATCGCGTCGTAGATCGCCGCGTCGCCGTGCGGGTGGTACTTGCCCATCACGTCGCCGACGATCCGGGCCGACTTCACGTGGCCCCGGTCGGGGCGGTGACCCTGCTCGTGCATCGACCAGAGGATGCGCCGGTGCACCGGCTTGAGCCCGTCCCGGGCGTCGGGCAGGGCGCGGGAGTGGATGACCGAGAACGCGTACTCCAGGTAGGAGTCCGACACCTCGTTGACCAGCGGGTTGTCGAAGACCCGGGCGCCGGCCTGGTCGAAGGCGGAGAGATCCGCCTTGGCGCGGTCGTCCTTGCGGCGTGCCATGGTTCAGCTTTCCCTTCGAAGAACCCGGTGGTCAGGCGTCGATGGCGTCGCGGTCGACCAGGTCGGCCGACTCGATGAGCCAGTTGCGGCGGGGCTCGACCTTCTCGCCCATCAGCAGTTCGAGGATCCGCTCGGCGGCCTCGACGTCGTCGAGGGTGATCCGGCGGACCGCCCGGGTCGCCGGGTTCATGGTCGTCTCCCACAGCTCGTCGGCGTCCATCTCACCGAGACCCTTGAACCGCGGGATGGGCGTGACGATCTGCTTGCCGGCCTTCTCCAGCTTGCGAACCGTCGCCTCCATCTCGGCCTGGGTGTAGGTGTAGACGGTCTGCGGGTTGCGCCCCTTGGTGGTGATCTTGTGCAGGGGCGGCATGGCCGCGTAGAGCCGGCCCGCCTCGATCAGCGGCCGCATGTAGCGGGCGAAGAGCGTGATGAGCAGGGTGCGGATGTGCGCGCCGTCCACGTCCGCGTCGGCCATGATGAGCACCCGGCCGTAACGCAGTGCGGAGAGGTCGAAGGTGCGCCCCGAGCCGGCGCCGAGCACCTGCACGATCGCCGCGCACTCGGCGTTGTCGAGCACCTGCTGGAGGTTCGCCTTCTGCACGTTGAGGATCTTGCCGCGGATCGGCAGCAGGGCCTGGTATTCCGACGAGCGGGCCATCCGGCTGGTGCCCAGGGCGCTGTCGCCCTCCACGATGAACAGCTCGCTGCGGTCCACCCCGGTGGCGCGGCAGTCGACCAGCTTGGCCGGCATCGACGCGCCCTCCAGGGCGGTCTTGCGGCGGGCGGCGTCCTTCTGCTGCTTCTGGGTCAGCCGGACCCGGGCCGCGTCGACGATCTTCTGGAGCACCGTGCGGGCCTCGGCCTTGGTCCTCCGGTCCTCCAGCCACGCCTTGAGGTGCGCCTCGACCAGGCCCTGGAGCACCTTCGTGATGCCGGCGGTGGAGAGCTCGTCCTTGGTCTGCGAGGTGAACTGCGGCTCCGGGATCCGCACGTGCACCACGGCGGTCATGCCCTCCAGGACGTCGTCCAGGGTGGGCGCGTCCTCCTTGGGCTTGAGCAGGCCGCGGGTGTTGCGGGCGGCCTCGGCCAGGGTGCGGGCCAGGGCCCGCTCGAAGCCCTTGCGGTGGGTGCCGCCGTGGGCGTTGCGGATGGTGTTGGTGAAGCACTCGACGGTGCGCTCGTAGCCGGTGCCCCAGCGGAACGCCACCTCGACCTCGGCCCGGCGCTGCACGTTGGACTGCATGACGCCGTTGGCGTCGGCGGCGTTCTCCCGGTAGGTGCCCTCGCCGGCGACCAGCAGGGTGCCCGAGACGGGGCGGTCGCCGGCCGGGGCGAGGTAGTCCACCATGTCGGTGAGGCCGTTGGGGAAGTGGAAGCTCTCCTCGACGGGCTTCTCGCCGGTCTCGTCGCACAGCCGGTAGGCCACGCCGGGGACCAGGAAGGCGGTGTTGCGCAGCTTGAGCCGGACCGCCTCGGTGTCGAGCGCCGCGCCGGTCTCGAAGTAGCGCGGGTCGTGCCACCAGCGGATGGAGGTGCCGGTGCGCTGGCCGCGCTTCATGGCGCCGACGATCTGGAGGCCGGGGCCGGGGGTGAAGGGCGCGTCCGGGCCGTCGCCGTCGAAGATGCCGGGGACGCCGTGCCGGAACGACATCGAGTGGATCTTGCCGCCGCGGCGGACGGTGACGTCGAACCGCCGGGAGAGCGCGTTCACCGCCGAGGCGCCCACGCCGTGCAGGCCGCCGGAGGTCTTGTAGCCCGATCCGCCGAACTTGCCGCCCGCGTGCAGCCGCGTCAGCACCAGCTCGACGCCCGAGATGCCGGACTTGGCGTGCACGTCGGTCGGGATGCCGCGGCCGTCGTCGTCGACCTGCACCGAGCCGTCGGCGTGCAGGATCACGTCGACCTTCTTGGCGTGACCCCCGACACCCTCGTCGGTCGAGTTGTCGAGGATCTCGTTGACGAGGTGACCCACGCCACGGCTGTCGGTCGAGCCGATGTACATGCCGGGGCGCTTCCGGACGGCATCGAGGCCCTCCAGGTGCGTCAGGTCGTCGGCCCCGTACAGGGTCTCAGGCTGTGCGGTCAACTGGTCGTACTCCCAGGTCTCGGGCGGTGTGGTGCCGTTCACCGTGCGATCCCCCACGTCGATCGCCAGGCGCGGCGCGCCGGAGCGAGCCTAGCCCGGCACTCCGACAGAGCCGTGGCACCCGGTGCGGTGCGGCGTCTCGTGCCGCACGCCCGGAGGCGAGGAGGCGTCCGTGCACGACAACGACATGCCCGGCCGGTGTCTTCCCGAACCCGGGCGGCGATCGCCCGCCCGGATCTCCATCCATTGACGGGCGTCACACGGTCGTGGTCTGATCGCCTCCTTGGAGAATCTTTCACATTTCGATGTGTGAGGGGGTCGGGTCATGTCCCTGTTCCGACGTGCCGCGCTCGCGGCGGCGCTGGCCGTCGCCTCGGTGGCGCTGCCGGCCGCCGTGGCGCCCGCCGGGCCCGCCGCGGCCGCCCTGCCCACCGCCGCCGTGGCGCTGGGCGACAGCTTCATCAGCGGCGAGGGCGCCGGGGCGTACGCGCCGGTGGTCGACGTCAACGGGGTGGCCCAGGGTTTCCCCGGCTGGTCGGCCCCGAACAGCAACGCCTACTTCTGCCACCGCTCGCCGAACGCCTCACTGTTCCAGGCGGACCTGCCGGGCATCGCCGCCCGGTTCAACCTGGCCTGCTCGGGCGGTCAGCCCTACGACATCGCCGCCGCCTCGGCCAGCCGGACGAAGGGCCGGCAGGTCAGTGCCCAGCTCGATCAGCTCCGGGCGGTGGCGCGGACCCACGACATCGACCTGGTGCTGGTCGGCCTCGGCTCGAACAACAGCTCGTTCACCTTCGGCAGCGTGGCGGAGAAGTGCGCCAACCGGTTCATCGCCGACGCCTGGACGGGCTGGTGGGAGTTCTGGGCGTACCTCGGCGGGCCGGTCGAGCAGGAACCCTGCACGGACGCCGACCCGGCCACCCCGGCACAGGTCAGCGCCGCGACGGCGGAGACCACGGCGGCGGTGCGCCAACTGCTCACCACCCTCGACCAGATCGACGCCGACGGCCAGCACCGGGTGGTGTTCCAGGACTACACCAACCCGCTCCCCGCCGAACTGGCCTCCGGCTACTGGACCGAGGACGACCGGGACGACACCCGGGACAAGTTCCGCGCCCTGGGCGCCGAGCGGTACGCGGCCGGCTGCCCGATCCACCGCGGCAGTCTCGCGCCGGGGCAGCGCTTCTCGCAGGGCCTCGGCACCCTGGTCAACACGGTCCGGACCACCGTGGCCGCCGAGTTCCCGCAGGACGACCTGGTCTACCTCAACGTGCAGCGCGCCTTCGACGGCGCCCGGCTCTGCGAGTCGGCGGGCAGCCCGGGCAACGCCCTGGCCACCCCGATCCGGCTGATGGACGGCCCGACCGGCGTCTTCGTGACCAGCCTCTCCGGCTACGACAAGCTCGACATCCAGCGGATCGCGAACGCCTGCGGGACCTACTTCCAGACCTGCCAGGAGTCCTGGCACCCGAGCGCCGCCGGCCACCGGGTGCTCGGCCGGTGCCTCACCGGCGCCGCCGCGACGGGCGCCCGGGCGGTCTCCTGCGTCCGCGCCCCGGACGGCACGGTCACGGTGAGCTGATCCGTCCCGGCCGCGAGGCGTCCCCGGCCGGGGACGCCTCGCGGTGGGTCAGTCGCGGACGGCCGTGCCGAGCACGTGCGGCGACGCCGGCGCCGGGAGCCCCGACGGCGGGAAGCGGAACCGGTCCAGCTCGACCACGGTGAAGCCCGCGGCCCGGATCGCCGCCACCGTGTCCCGTGCGGTGTGGCAGCCGGCACAGCACAGCGGCCAGAGCGTGGCGTCCGCCAGTCGCTGGGCCCGGCGCAGCCCGGGGATCTCCGCGACGACGTGCTCGTAGAAGCGGAGCTGCCCGCCCGGACGGAGCACCCGGCGGGCCTCACGCAGCGCGACCGCCTGGTCCGGCACCGAGCACAGCACCAGCGACAGCACCACCGCGTCGGCGCTGCCGTCGGCGACGGGCAGCGCCTCGGCGAGGCCGGCGACCACGGTCACCGGCACGGGCGCCCCGGGCGCGGCGGACCGGACGAGGGCGCGCAGCCGGGGTTCCGGCTCCACGGCGAGCACCCCGGTCACGCCCGGCGGATAGTGCGGGAGGTTCCGCCCGTTGCCGGCCCCCACCTCGACCACCCGGCCACGCAGCCCGGCGACCAGGCGGCGCCGGTGCGCGGCCGCGCCGGCCCGGTCCATGGTGACGCTGGCCCGGGCGAAGACCCGGGCGAAGATCGGATGCGAGACCGCCATCAGGGGCGTTCCGGCGAGGCGCCAAGGGTGAGCAGCAGCGGACCGGCCGCCCCCTCGGCCAGCTCACCGAGGCGTACCCCGTCGAGCACGGCGAGGAAGGCGGCCTGGGCGCGGCGCAGCTCGCCGCGCAGGCGGCAGCCGGCGACCAGCGGGCAGGCCGGTTGCTCGCAGTTGACCACCTCGGCGTCGCCCTCGAAGGCCCGCACCACGTGGCCGACGGTCAGCTCCCCCGCGTGCTCGGCGAAGGCCACCCCACCGGCGCGGCCCCGGATGGTCACCAGCACACCCAGCCGCTGCAACCGCTGCACCACCTTGGCCACGTGGCTGCGCGGCAGCGCGAGCTGGGTGGCGAGTTCGTCCACGGTCTTCCGGGCCGGGGACGCGGCGGTCAGCATCGCGATCCGCAGGGCCATGTCGGTCGACCGGTTGAGCTTCACGCCTCGACCCTAGCCAGCGGTCGCACGTTCCGGCACGGGCCGAACCGCCCGTATCGGGGTGTGACGAGCGCTACCGCGACCCCGGGACCTTCGACCCTGAAGGGGAATCGAGCATTCCTGTTCAGTGAAGATCGACTCGTTCGACACCACGAGGAGTAATCGTGCTTTCGGAATCCGCAGCAGCGGTGGTGACGGCGACCCTGCCGGCCGTGCAGGCCAACGGCGAGGCGATCACCGGCCGGTTCTACCAGCGCATGTTCGCCGCCCACCCGGAGCTGCTGAACATCTTCAACCGGAGCAACCAGGCCACCGGTACGCAGAAGGCGGCGCTGGCCGGCGCGGTGGTCGCGTACGCCGAGCACCTGACCGGGGGCGGCGCGGCGCCGTGGGGGCCCATCCTGGACCGGATCGCGCACAAGCACGTCTCCCTGGGGATCACCGCCACCCAGTACACCATCGTCGGCCGGCACCTGACGGCCGCGGTGGCCGAGGTGCTCGGCGAGGCGGTCACCCCCGAGGTCGCGGCGGCCTGGGACGAGGTGTACTGGCTGCTGGCCTGCGAGCTGATCGCCCGGGAGGCGCGCCTCTACACCGGCGCCGGGGTGCCGGAAAACGGCTCGGTGTGGCGCGAGTGGCGGGTCAGGGAGAAGACCGCGGAGACCCCGGACGTGGCGTCGTTCACCCTGGTCCCCGCCGACGGCGGTCCGGTGCCCGGCTTCATCGCCGGCCAGTACACCTCCGTGGCGGTCGACCTGGGCGGCGGTCGTGGCCAGCAGATCCGGCAGTACAGCCTCTCCGGCCGGCCGGGCGCCGACCACTGGCGGATCACCGTGAAGCGGGTACGCGGCGCAGCTGGCGCGCCCGACGGCATGGTCTCCGGCTTCCTGCACGAGCGGGTGGCCGTCGGCGACACCCTCCGCCTCAGCCCTCCGTTCGGCGAGGTCAGCGCGGTCGGCGGCGAGGAGCCGCTGCTGCTGGTCAGCGCCGGCATCGGGCTGACCCCGGCCATGTCGGCGCTGGCGCACCTGGCGGCCACCGCCCCCGAGCGGCCGGTGACGCTGGTGCACGCCGACCGGACCGGCGCCGCGCACGCGCTGCGCCACGAACTGCCCGCGCTCCAGGAGCGGCTGCCGAACCTGTCGGTGCGCCTCTGGTACGAGGACGCCGCCGGCGGCGAGCTGCCCGGGGTCAAGGCGGAGATCGCCGAGGGGCTCGTCGACCCGGCGCTGGTCCCGCTGGCCCCCGGCGCGTACGTGCACCTGTGCGGGCCGGTGCCGTTCATGACCCTCGTCCGGGGCGGCCTGCTGCGCCGGGGCGTACCGTCCGAGCGGATCGCGTACGAGGTGTTCGGTCCGGGCATGCTGCGCTGAGGGCCGACCGGGGCCGGTGCCGGGCAGCCCCCGGCGCCGGCCCCGCGCCGTCTCCGCGAGCCGGTCCTGTTCGCACCGCTACCCGGCGCACGCGGCGACACGGCCCGGCTGCACGCTCATCACGGCCACCCTGCGTGAGGGCCTCCCCCACCACGACACCCACGCCGGACCCGCTTTGCTCTGCAGCCGCATAGGCAGCACTCACGGAGGGTTGCCGGTGCGTACACGGCTGCAGAGCAAAGGCGGAGGAGGGTGGTCCGGGGTCGGCGAGTCCTGACCGCCCGTCAGGCCCAGCGGGCGAGCACCGCGGTGAGCACCAGCAGGGTGCCGGCCATCTCGATCAGCCCGACCCGCAGCGGGGTGAGCCGCCGTCCGGGCAGCACCGCCGCCCGGAGCAGCAGCAGCGCGAAGACCGCCGCCACCGCCGGCCCCCACCCGGCGACCACCGCCACCGCCAGCGCCACCAGGTGGTACGCCAGCGAGGCCCACCGGTACCGGGCGCTTCCCCGCTCCCGGATCATCGTCTTGACGTACAGCACGGCGCCGCCCAGGTACGCGCCGACCGCCGCCGCGACTCCGATCACGTCGGCCGGCGGGACCTCGGCGACGGTGGCCACCAGGAACACCATGAGCAGGCTCTGCGCCACGGAGGCGAGGTCGTTGAGCAGGGCGCGTTCGCGGCGACGGCGGGCGTGGCCGGCGTTGACCGCGAGCAGGACGGCGTAGAGCGGCAGGTAGCCGAGGACGGCGGGGCGGGCGAGCAGCACCGGCGCCCCGAGCAGCGCGGTCGCGCCGCCGTACACCAGGAGCTGCGGGCGTACCCGGTCGGCGCGGCCGGTCTTCACCGCGAGCAGGGCGTAGTAGGAGAACAGGTACCCGGACAGTCCGATGCCGAGAACGAACAGGTGCGGCCAGCGCAGGCCGGTCACGCCGACCGCCGCGGCGTACGGCAGGAGCAGCATGGGCCAGGCGCCGTGCTGCGGCGGCAGCCAGCGGTGCCGGCGGCCGCGGGCCGGTCGACCGGGCCGCGCTTCGGGCCGGCCGGAGGCGGGCCCGGAGGTGGGTGCGGTGGCGGGCCGGGCGCCGGTGGCGCGCAGCGGCCGGGCGGTGCTCATCCGCGGGCGACCGTGAGCAGCACCACCGCAACGGAAGAACCTCCCGGCCGGATCGGTGCGGACGCGACGGGCGCCGGAGCCGGAGCCAATTGCGCCACTTTGCCCAGCTTCGCCACTTCCTGCCGCGCCGACCAGGGCCTTTGGTCCCGACTCCGAAGCTCCACAGCGGAGACTCGACTTCTCAGAGAAGTCGATGATCTACCGGTTAGGGCGTGGTCGCCAGGGTAGGGACCACTCATGCGCGTCCTGGGAATCAATGCGATCTTCCACGACCCGGCGGCTGCCCTGGTGGTCGACGGCCGGGTCGTGGCCGCCGCCGAGGAGGAGCGGTTCAGCCGCCGCAAGCACGGCAAGCGGCCCGTCCCCTTCTCCGCCTGGGAGCTGCCCGAGCTGTCCGCCGCGTGGTGCCTGAGCAGCGCGGGAATCGACGTGGACAGCCTCGACGCGGTGGCGTACTCGTTCGACCCCGGCCTCTGCCGCGACGCGGCGGAGCTGGGCCTCGGCGACCCGTGGGACTGGCTGCGGGTCGACTACGCCCGGCGGGCGCCGCAGTTCCTCGCCGCCGCGCTGCCCGGACTGGACCCGGACAAGGTGCGGTTCGTGCCGCACCACGTGGCGCACGCGGCCTCCGCCGGCCTGGCCGCACCGCCGGCCGGCGACGACACCGCGGTGCTGGTGCTCGACGGCCGCGGCGAGGTGGCCAGCCACCTGGCCGGCGTCTACCGGGACGGCCGGCTCTCGCCGCTGCACTCCCAGCAGCTCCCCCACTCGCTCGGCCTCATGTACGAGGACCTCACCCGGCATCTGGGCTTCCTGCACTCCAGCGACGAGTACAAGGTGATGGCGCTGGCCTCCTACGGCCGGCCGAAGCACCTGGGCCTGCTCCGCGACCTGGTCCGGGTCACCGACAACGGCGGCTTCCAGGTCGAGCGGATCGACTGGACGAGCATGGCCAAGGCCGTCGCCGCCGGTGGTGAGCTCGGCGAGGAGCACGCCGACCTCGCGTCCAGCGTCCAGGTGCGGCTGGAGGAGGTCATCCTCGACCTGTCCCGCTGGCTGCACGACGCCTCCGGCGGCGCCACCACCCTCGCCATGGCCGGTGGGGTGGCGCTGAACTGCGTGGCCAACGCGCGGATCGCGGCCGAGGGCCCCTACCGGGACGTCTGGGTGCAGCCGGCGGCCGGCGACGCGGGCACGGCGCTCGGCGCGGCGCTGCACCTGGCCGGCGAGCTGGGCGACCGGTCCACCCCGATGGCCGGCGCGGACCTGGGCCGGGGCTGGTCGGACGAGGAGCTGGAGGCGGAGCTGCGGCGGGCGGCGCTGCCGTACACCCGGCCCGCGTCGATCGCCGCCGAGGCCGCCCGGGTGCTGGCCGACAACGGCATCGTCGCCTGGTACCAGGGGCGCAGCGAGTACGGCCCGCGGGCGCTCGGCCACCGGTCGCTGCTGGCCCACCCCGGCGACCCGGACACCACCCGCCGGATGAACGACGTGAAGGGCCGCGAGCAGTTCCGCCCCATCGCCCCGATGGTCCGCGCCGAACGCTTCGCGGAGCTGTTCGAGGGGGTCTACCCCAGCCCGTACATGCTCTTCGTGCACCGGGTGAAGCCGGAGTGGCGGGACCGGATCCCGGCGGTCACCCACGTCGACGGGACCGCCCGGGTGCAGACCGTGCACCCGGAGACCGAGCCGGTGGTGGCCGAGCTGCTGGCCGAGTTCGAGCGGCGCACCGGGCTGCCGGTGGTCGTCAACACGTCGCTGAACACCGCCGGGCGGCCCATGGTGGACACCCCGCGCGAGGCCATGGAGCTGTTCGGTTCCGCCCCGGTGGACCTGCTCGCCCTCGGCCCGTTCGCGGTGCACCGCCGCGCCCTGGCTGGTGACCGGTGATCAGCGTCGTGGTGCCCACGCTGGGGCGGCCGAGCCTGGCCACCCTGCTGAACGCCCTCGCCGGTCAGTTCCACGAGCTGCCCGAGGTCGAGCTGCTGCTGGTCGACGACCGGCGCGACGACACCGGCGAGCTGGCCGTGCCGGGGGCGCTCGCGGCGTACACGAAGGTGCTGACCGGGCGCGGCGCGGGCCCGGCGGCGGCCCGCAACCTGGGCTGGCGGGCCGCCCGCGGCGAGTGGGTGGTCTTCCTCGACGACGACGTGGTGCCGGCGCCGGACTGGGCCCGGCGGCTGCGCGCCGACCTCGCGGCGGCGGGCGGGACCGGCGGCGTGCAGGGCGCGGTGGACGTGCCGCTGCCCGCGCACCGGCGCCCCACCGACTGGGAACGCGGCACCGCGGGCCTGGCCGAGGGACGGTGGATCACCGCGGACATGGCCTACCGCCGGACGGCCCTGGCCGCCGTCGGCGGGTTCGACGAGCGCTTCCCGCGCGCCTACCGGGAGGACGCCGAGCTGGCCCACCGGGTCCGCCGCGCCGGCTGGAACCTGACCCGCGGCCGGCGCCGGGTGACCCACCCGGTCCGGCCGGAGAGCCGCTGGGTCAGCCTGCGCACCCAGCGCGGCAACGCCGACGACGCCCTGCTGCGCCGGCTCTACGGACCGGCCTGGCGCGCCGACCTCGACCTTCCCCCGGGCCGGCGGCCCCGGCACGTGGCGGTCGCCGCGGCCGGCGCGGCGGCGCTGACCGCCGCGACGCTGCGCGCCGCTCCCCTGCGGTCCAGCCGCGCCCGGCGGGCGCTGGGCGTGGCCGGCGGCCTCGCCGCGCTCGCCTGGGCGGCCGGCACCGCCGAGTTCACCCGGACCCGCGTCGCGCCCGGCCCGCGCACAGCCGACGAGGTCGCCACCATGCTGGTGACCAGCGCGCTCATCCCGCCCCTCGCCGTCGTCCACTGGGTACGCGGCTGGTGGCATGCCCGCGCCGTCCCGGCCGGGTCCGTGGTCACGGCGCCGGCAGCCGGAGCGGAACGGTGCTGAGCCCCCTGTACGACGCGGTGCTGCTCGACCGCGATAGCACGCTGGTCGAGGACGTGCCCTACAACGGCGACCCGGAGAAGGTCCGGCCGCTGCCCGGCGCGCGGGAGTCGCTGGACCGGCTGCGCGCGGCCGGGCTCCGGCTGGCCGTGGTGACCAACCAGTCCGGGCTGGCCCGGGGCTACTTCACCGAGCGGCAGATGCACGCCGTGCACGCCCGGATCGAGGAGCTGCTCGGCCCCTTCGACCACTGGGCGATCTGCCCGCACGACGACACCGACGGCTGCGCCTGCCGCAAGCCGGCGCCCGGACTGGTGCACGAGGCGGCCCGGGCGCTCGGCACGGTGCCCCGGCGCTGCGTGCTGGTCGGCGACATCGGCCGTGACATGGCCGCCGCGCTCGCCGCCGGGGCCACCGGGATCCTGGTGCCCACCCCGGTCACCCGCACCGAGGAGGTCGCCGAGGCGCCGGCCGTCGTTCGGGACCTGCCCGGCGCGGTGGCCGAGATCCTGCGCCGGGACCGGGCGGTGCGACCGGTGGTGCCGCGCGCCGGGCGGGCCGGCACGGTGCTCGTGGTGCGCAGCGACTCGGCCGGCGACGTGCTGGTCACCGGCCCCGGCATCCGCGCGGTGGCGGCCGGGGCGGAACGGGTGGTCCTGCTCTGCGGGCCACGCGGCCGGGCGGCGGCGGAGCTGCTGCCCGGCGTCGACGAGCTGATCGAGTGGCGGCTGCCCTGGATCGACGGCTCCCCCGAGCCGGTCGACCCCGAGGACCTGCGCCGGCTCACCGCCCGGCTCGCCGCGGTGGGCGCCGACGAGGCGGTCGTCTTCACCTCGTTCCACCAGTCACCGCTCCCCTTGGCCCTGCTGCTGCGGATGGCCGGCGTCGCGAGGATCAGCGCGATCAGCGACGACTACCCGGGGTCCCTGCTCGACGTCCGGCACCGGGTGCCGGTCGGGGTGCCCGAACCGGAGCGGGCGCTCTCCCTGGCCGCCGCGGCCGGTTTCGCCCTGCCCGCGGGCGACGAGCCGGTGTTGCGGCTCCGCGCCGACCGGCCCGCGCCGGCCGTGGACCTGCCCGCCGGGGAGTACGTGGTGGTGCACCCCGGCTCGTCGGTCCCGGCCCGGGCCTGCCCGCCGGAGCGCTGCGCCGAGATCGTGGCCGCCCTCGCGGCCGACGGGCACCGGGTGCTGGTCACCGGCGGGCCCGGCGAACGGGAGCTGACCGCCCGGGTCGCCGCCGCCGGCGGTGCCGACCTCGGCGGAGCGACCGACCTGGCCGGGCTCGCCCGGATCATCGCCGGGGCCCGCTGCCTGGTGGTCGGCAATACCGGGCCGGCCCACCTGGCCGCGGCCGTCGGGACCCCGGTGGTCAGCCTCTTCGCCCCGACCGTGCCGTTCGGACAGTGGGGGCCCTACCGGGTGCCGACGGTCCGGCTCGGCGATGCGGGAGCGGCCTGCCGGGACACCCGGGCGGCCGTCTGCCCGGTCGCCGGGCACCCCTGCCTGGGCGGCGTCGACCCGGCCGGGGTGGTCGCGGCCGTCCGCCGCCTCGCCCCCGGGTTGAGCCCGCCGTCCGCCCCGCGCCCGCACCGTCGCCCACGAGGAGAGAGATGAACGTTCTGCTGTGGCACGTGCACGGCTCCTGGACGACGTCGTTCGTGCACGGGAGACACCGGTATCTGGTGCCGGTCACGCCCGACCGCGGCCCGTACGGGCTGGGACGGGCGCGGACCTACGCCTGGCCGGGGAACGCCGTCGAGGTGACCCCGGAGGAGCTGGGGCGGATCGAGGTCGACCTGGTGATCCTGCAACGGCCCGAGGAACTGGAACTGGCCGAACGGTGGCTGGGCCGCCGGCCCGGCCGGGACGTGCCGGCCGTCTACGTCGAGCACAACACCCCGAAGGGCGACGTGCCGAACACCCGGCACCCGATGGCCGACCGCGACGACCTGCTGCTCACCCACGTCACCCACTTCAACGAGCTGTTCTGGGACAACGGCGGCACCCGCACCGCGGTCGTCGAGCACGGCATCGTGCCGCCGAGGGTGGAGTGGACCGGCGAGCTGGACCGCCTCGCGGTGGTCACCAACGAGCCGGTCCGCCGCGGGCGGGTCACCGGCACCGACCTGATGCCGCGCTTCGCCGCGGTCGCCCCCCTGGACGTCTTCGGCATGGGGGTGGCCGGGCTGCCCGAGCGGCTCGGCCTGCCGGCGGACCGGCTGGCCGTCCACGACGACGTGCCGCAGGACCGGATGCACGCCGAGGTGGCCCGGCGGCGGGCCTACCTGCACCTGTGCCGGTGGACCTCGCTCGGGCTGAGCCTCATCGAGGCCATGACCATCGGCATGCCGGTGGTCGCGCTGGCCACCACCGAGGCCGTGGACGCCGTACCGCCCGACGCCGGTGTGCTCTCCACCCGGGTGGACACGCTGGTCGAGGCGGCCCGCTGGCTCGCCGAGGACCGGGACGCCGCGTACCGGCTGGGGGCGCGGGCACGCGAGGTGACGAAGGAACGCTTCGGGCTCGACCGGTTCCTCGCCGACTGGGACCGGATCATGGAGGAGGAGACATGCGCATCGCGATGATTTCGGAGCACGCCAGCCCGCTCGCCGTCCTCGGCGAGGAGGACGCCGGCGGCCAGAACACCCACGTGGCGGAACTCGCGGCCGCGCTGGTCGGCGAGGGGCACGACGTCCGTGTCTACACCCGCCGCGACTCCACCGCCCTGCCCGACGCGGTGTCCACCCCGGACGGCTACCAGGTGTGCCACGTGCCGGCCGGCCCGCCGCAGCGGGTGCCGAAGGACGAGCTGCTGCCGTACATGGGCGAGTTCGGCAGCTGGCTGGCGGACACCTGGCGGCGCGGCGGCTGGACCCCGGACGTGGCGCACGCGCACTTCTGGATGAGCGGGCTGGCCACCGTGCACGCCGGCCGCCGGACCGGGGTGCCGACGGTGCTCACGTACCACGCGCTGGGCACGGTCAAGCGCCGGCACCAGGGCGCGAAGGACACCAGCCCACCAGGGCGGATCGGCTACGAGCGGACGCTCGGCCGGGCCGTGGACCGGGTGATCGTGCAGTGCGAGGACGAGGTCGCCGAGCTGGTCCGGATGGGCGTGCCCCGGTCCCGGATGGCGCTGGTGCCGTCCGGCGTCAACCAGGCCGTCTTCCGCCCCGACGGCCCGGCCGCCCCGCGCGACCCGGCCCGCCCCCGCATCCTCACCGTCGGCCGGATGGTCGAGCGCAAGGGCTTCCTGGAGGTGGTCCGGGCGCTGCCCGCGGTGCCGGACGCCGAGTGCGTGGTGGTCGGCGGCCCGCCCGCCGACCTGCTCCCCGCCGACACGTTCGCCCGGCGGCTGTCCGCGCTGGCCGAGGCGTGCGGCGTGGCCGACCGGGTGAAGCTGGTCGGCGCGGTGCCGCGCGAGGAGATGGGCGCCTGGTACCGGTCGGCGGACGTGCTGGTGGCGGCCCCCTGGTACGAGCCGTTCGGGCTGACTCCCCTGGAGGGGATGGCCTGCGGCGTGCCGGTGGTCGGCACCAACGTCGGCGGCATCGCGGACACCATCGTGGACGGGCTCACCGGCGACCTGGTGCCGCCGCGCGACCCCCGCGCGCTCGGCACCGCGCTGCGCCGGCTCCTGGCCGACAAGGTCCGCCGTTTCGCGTACGCCACGGCGGCGCTGGACCGAATCCGCAGCCGGTACTCCTGGAAGCGCTGCGCCGAGCAGCTCGGCGCGGTCTACTCAGCGCTGACCACGGTGTCGCGGCCCGCGCCGGCGGTGGTCTGATGACCCATCACGACACGCTCGACGCCCACCTCTCCGGGCTGGCCGCGGCGCTGCTGCCCTACCGGCGGGAGGCCGAGCGGCTGGCGAGCTGGGGCACCGAGCTGGCCTGGACGCTGGCGCGGGGCGGGCGGCTGCTGGTGGCCGGCAACGGCGGCAGCGCCGCCGAGGCCCAGCACCTCACCGCCGAACTCGTCGGCAAACTCCGCGACGACCGCGA
>NZ_JBEXLM010000015.1:0-159187 GCF_040609975.1 Micromonospora sp. NPDC004551
TTCTGGTTTTCGCGGGTGTGCCTCTCGCGTTGCTCTTGGTGCCCCCCCAGCGGTGGGCGGGCGCCGGCGCGGCCGCCCTCGCCGGCCCGCCCCCGCGTCCGTGATCGATGGCGGGGCGCGACACAGCGGCGTCCCGCCCGGTGGTGCCGGCGGCCACCGGGCGCGGAGCGGCGACCCACCGGCCGGGGGCGGTTGTAACGGTCGGCCACCCCACCCTGGTTACTTGTGTGTTTCGGCCACATAGCCCGTGCGTGACGTCACTTCTAGCGTGAGCCGACAACTGACACTTCCCCCTGTCCCCACCTGGAGTCGCAATGACGATCCGGCACACGCGACGGGTGTTCCTTTCCGCCGCCACGGTGATGGCGGCCGCGCTCGCGGCCACGGCCTGTGGCAGCCCGCAGGACACCGCCTCCGGCGGCGGCGACGCCGCACCGGTCAAGGTCGGCCTCGTGTATTCCCAGTCCGGCCCGCTGGCCAGCTACGGCAAGCAGTACATCGAGGGCTTCAAGGCCGGCCTCGACTTCGCCACCAAGGGAACCGGCAAGGTCGGCGACCGGAAGATCGAGGTGACCGAGGTCGACGACGCGGGCGACCCCGCGAAGGCGGTCTCCGCGGCCAAGGACCTCATCGGCAAGGGCACGAAGATCATCGCCGGCTCCACCTCGTCCGGCGTGGCCCTCCAGGTCGCCCCCATCGCGGCGCAGAACAAGGTGCTGTTCATCTCCGGTCCGGCCGCCACCGACGCGGTGACCGGCGCGAACAAGTACACGTTCCGCTCCGGCCGGCAGTCGTACCAGGACGTGGTGACCGCCAAGTCGTTCATCGGCGACGCCGCCGGCAAGAAGGTGGTCGTCTTCGCCCAGGACGGCGCCTTCGGTGACGCGAACGAGGCCGCCGTCAAGGCCGTCATCGGCGGCGCCGGCGCCACCGTGAGCAGCGTCCGGGCCCCCGCCAGCGCGACCGAGTTCACCCCGTTCGCCAGCCAGATCAAGGCCGCCAAGCCGGACCTGCTCTTCGTCGCCTGGGCCGGCACCACCGCCCCGGCCATGTGGCAGACCCTCGACCAGCAGGGCGTGCTCGCCTCCACCACGGTCGTCACCGGCCTGGACATCCGCGCCTCCTGGCCCACCTTCGGCGCGGCCGGCAGCAAGATCTCCTTCCTGTCGCACTACTTCGACGGGGCCAGCGACACCGAGGCCGCCAAGGCCGCCAAGGCGAAGATCCCGGGCGGCACGCTCGACCTGTTCCACCCGGACGGCTTCGCCGCCGCCCAGATGGTCGTCCGCGCCGTGCAGGAGGGCGGCGACGACGTGGACAAGATGGTCAAGGCGCTGGAGGGCTGGCAGTTCGACGGCGTGAAGGGCAAGATGACCATCCGCGCCGAGGACCACGCGCTGCTCCAGCCGATGTACCAGGCGAAGCTCTCCGGCAGCGGCACCGCCTTCACGGCGACCGCGCAGAAGACCCTGACCGGTGACGAGTCCGCGCCGCCGGTCGCGCAGATGAAGGGCTGACCAAGTGCTCGCCACCCGCGGTCTGACCTGGCGGATCGGTGAGGTCGCCATCGTCGACTCCGTCTACCTCGACCTCGCGCCCGGGGAGTTCCTCGGCGTGATCGGGCCCAACGGCGCCGGCAAGACCTCCCTGTTCAACCTGATCACCGGCCTGCGCCGGCCCACCGAGGGGCGGATCCTGCTGGACGGGGCGGACGTCACCGACCTGCCCCCGCACCGGCGGGCGCGCCTCGGGCTGGGGCGTACCTTCCAGGCGTCCTCGGTCTTCGGGTCGCTGACGGTGCGGGAGAACGTCCGGCTCGCCGTACAGGCGCACCGGGGTGGCTCGATGAAGCTGTGGCGGCGGGCGGCGGCCGACCGGGAGGTGGCCGCCGCCGCCGACGCGGCGCTCGACCGGGTGGGCCTGGCCCACCGGGGTGCGGCGCTGGCCGGCACCCTCGCCCACGGCGAGAAGCGCAAGCTGGAGATCGCCCTGCTGCTCGCCGGCGAGCCGCGCGTCATGCTGCTCGACGAGCCGATGGCCGGGGTGAGCGCCGAGGACGTGCCCGAGCTGGTCAGCGTGATCAAGTCGCTGACCGGCGACAGCGGCCGGTCGGTGCTCATGGTGGAACACCACATGGACGTGATCCTGGAGCTGGCCGACCGCATCGCCGTGATGCACCACGGTGCGCTGCTGGCCTGCGACACCCCGGACACGGTGATGGCCAACGCCACCGTGCAGGAGGCGTACCTGGGGGAGGCGCTGTGACCGAACCAGTCCTGAGCGTCGAGAACCTGTCGGTGCGGATCGCCGGGCTGCACATCCTCCAGGGTGTGTCGTTCGAGGTGGCGCCCACCGGGGTGACCGTGCTGCTCGGCCGCAACGGCGTCGGCAAGACCACCACGCTGCGCGCGATCGTCGGGCTGACCCCGCGCAACGGCGAGGTGCGCGGCACCGTCCGGATGGGCGCGCAGAGCCTGTTGGCCCGCCCCACCCACCGGCTGGTCCGCGGCGGGCTCGGCTACGTGCCGGAGGACCGCTGCGTCTTCGCCGCACTCACCGTCGCGGAGAACCTGCGGCTGGCGGAACGGCGGGGCACGACGCCGGCGTACGACAAGGTCTATGCCCTCTTCCCGGAGCTGGACCGGCGCGGACGGCAACGGGCCGGTTCACTCTCGGGCGGGCAGCAGCAGATGCTCGCGATCGGCCGGGTGCTGCTCAACGACAACCGGCTGCTGCTGGTCGACGAGCCGACCAAGGGGTTGGCGCCGAAGGTGGTGACCGAGGTGGCCGAGGTGCTGGAACGGGTCGCGGAATCCGTGCCGGTGCTGCTGGTCGAGCAGAACCTGGCCGTGGTCCGGCGGCTGGCGCGCGACGCCGTGGTGCTCTCCGCCGGCCGGGTCGCCTGGACCGGCAACGCGCAGGACCTGCTGCTGGAGACCGCGCTGACCAAGTCGCTGCTGGGCGTGGGTTCCGGGGAGGTGCACGCGTGAGCACGGTGATCCTGTTGACGCTGACCGGGCTGGGCCTGGCGGCGCTCTACTTCCTCGTCGCTTCCGGCCTCTCCCTGGTCTTCGGCCTGGCCGACGTGCTCAACTTCGCGCACGGCCTCTTCCTGGGCGTCGGGGCGTACGCGACCTGGTGGGCGGCGGGCAACCTGCCCGGGGCGGGCTCCGACGGACTCGGGTTCGTGGTGGCCGTCGCCTTCGGCGTGCTCGCCGGGTCGGCCGTGGCGGTGCTGGTCGAGCTGGTGCTGATCCGGCCGCTCTACTCCCGCACCATCGAGCAGGTGCTGGTCACCGTCGGCCTGTCGCTGGCCGGGGTGGCGCTGCTCCAGGCCACCTGGGGGGCTGACGCGCGGCCGTTCCCGCGCCCCTCGTGGACCCGGGACGTGACCTCGGTCCTCGGCGCCCAGGTGCCGAACGCCGGGCTCCTGCTGATCGTCGCGGCCGCGGTGGTGCTCGGCGCGCTGCTCGCGTTCCTGCGGTTCACCCGGTACGGCCTGATCATCCGGGCCGGCGTGGAGAACCGGGAGATGGTGACCGCGCTCGGCATCGACGTGCGCAAGGCGTTCACCCTGGTCTTCGCGATCGGCGGGGCGGCCGCCGCGCTGGCGGGCGCCCTCGGCTCGGTCTACTTCGGCACCGTCTCGCCCGGCCAGGGTGGCTCGCTCCTGATCTTCGCGTTCATCGTGGTGGTGATCGGCGGCATGGGCTCGGTGGTCGGGTCCGCGTACGCGGCGGTCGCGGTGGGGCTGCTGCAACAGTTCGTCAACTACTACGGCACGTCCGGGCTGGGTGACCTCTGCGTGGTCGGCCTGCTCGCCGTGGTGCTGCTGCTGCGTCCGCAGGGCCTGGCCGGAAAGGTGGCTCACGCATGACCGAGGTCAAGAGTCCCGAGGTGCCCGCGCCGCCCGCGGCGGTGCCCGACGAGCTGACCCCCGGCCGCTCCCGCTGGCACGGCCTGCGTCCGTACGTGCCGCTGGTCGCCCTGGTCGTGGCGGCGGTCCTGCCCTACTCCACGGTCAACCTGCCGGGCGTCTTCGAGGGGCCGCTCAACTCTCCGGGCACCCTGCAACTGCTCGCCATCTGCCTGGTCTTCGGCGGCCTGGCGGCCGGTTACGACCTGCTCTTCGGGCGGACCGGGATGCTCTCCTTCGGGCACGCCCTCTACTTCGCCGCCGGCGTCTACGGCACCGACGTGCTGGTCACCCGGGCCGGGCTGCCGCTCTGGCAGGCCGCGCTGCTGACCGTCACGGGCGGGACGATCCTCGCCGCGCTGCTCGGCGCCGTGGCGCTGCGCACGGTCGGCATCGCGTTCGCCATGGTGACGCTCGCCTTCGCCCAGGTCGGGGCGATCCTCGTGGCCCGGGACTTCGGCGGGCTGACCGGCGGCGAGGAGGGCCTGCCGCTGGACGTCTCCGGGCTGCCGGACGCGCTGGTCGGGGTCACCAACACGGTGAACCTCTACTGGCTGGCGCTGGCGTACCTGGCCCTGGTGGTCCTCGTGGTGCACCGGGTGAGCGGCTCGCCGACCGGGCGGGTGCTGGCCGGGCTGCGCGACGACGAGCGACGGATCGGCGTGCTCGGGCTCGACCCGTACCGGTTCAAGCTGGTCGCGTTCACCCTGGCCGGCGGCCTGGCCACGGCCGGCGGTGCGGTCTACTGCCTGATCGTCGGCGGCGCCAGCCCACACGTCACGTCGTCGGAGCTGACGCTGTCGCTGCTGGTCATGGTGGTCCTCGGCGGCCCCGGCACCCGTTGGGGCCCGGTGCTCGGCGGCATCCTCTACATGTACCTGGACCACCGCCTCACGGCCTTCGGCACCAGCGACGCGGTGAACAGCCTCCCGGCGTTCCTCAGCCACCCGCTGAGCCAGCCCCTGTTCGTCCTGGGCACGGTGTTCATCCTGGCGGTGTACTTCTTCCCCGGCGGCCTGGCCAGCCTCCGCACCCGCCTGACCCCCGTCCTGACAGCCCTCCGCCGCCGCTGACCCTCCGCGGCCTTCAGCCTCCCCGCCCGACCTCCGCGTTGATCAAGAAGTTCGCGTCGGGAACCCGCCGTAGGATGACGCAAACTTCTTGATCAACTGGGGAGGGGTCATGGGGGAGCGCGGGCTTGCCGTTGTCAGTGGGGGTGGGACCGGGATCGGGGCCGCGGTGGCCTCCGGGCTCGTTTCTGACGGGTTCGACGTGCTGATCGTGGGGCGGCGCGGGGATGTGCTGCGGGGTGCCGCCGAGCGGATCTCCGCCGAGTGCGGGCGGGTGGGCGCTGTTACCGCGGTCGCTGCTGACCTGACCGATCCGGTGCAGGTCTCGGCGGTGGTCGAGGCGGTCGGGGAGCGGACCGTCGACGCGGTCGTCAACAACGCAGGTGGTTACCTGGGCGGACCGACCGACACCCTATGCGACGTGGCGGCCTGGTGGCGGGCCAACCTGGACGCCAACGTACTCACCGCGGTGCTGCTCACCGAGGCGCTGCTGCCCGCCCTGCGCCGCCCAGGCGGCCGGGTGGTGCTGCTCAGTTCGATCGCCGCCCAGCGGGGCGGTGCCGGGCCGTACTCGGCGGCGAAGGCCGCGCTGCACGGCTGGGCGTACGACCTGGCCGCCCAGCTCGGTTCGGAACAGATCACGGTCAACGTGGTCAGCCCCGGCTACGTCGCCGAGACCGAGTTCTTCGGCGACCGGATGACGCCGGAGGGGCACGCCAAGCGGGTGGCCGCCACCCTGGTCGGCCGGGCCGGCGTGCCGGACGACATCGCGGCGGCCGTCCGCTACCTGGTCGGCCCGTCCGCCGGCTACGTCACCGGGCAGGTGCTCGGCGTCAACGGCGGCTCCGTCCTCGGCCGCTGAACGACACGTGAGGAGGGGCGGCGGCCCCCCGTGTGGCCGCCGCCCCTCCTGCGCGTCGTGGCTCAGCCGTTCAGCAGCTCGTACGCCGACGCGGGCGCCTTCTGCACCTGGTCGCCGCTCGGCGCCGTGAGCTTCGGCGCCTTGCCGAAGTCGTAGTAGCGGGTGACCAGCTTCATGGCCTTCTGCTTGCCGGCGGCCGGGATCTCCAGCGTCAGCGTGGTGAGGTTGCCGTCCGGGCCGACCACCGCGGTGAACGGCACCTTCTTCGCCGCCTCACCGAGCGCGGTCACGTCGATCCCGTCGAAGGCGCTCTGCACGTCGGCGTTGGCGGTCAGGTCGGCGACGCCGGTGTACGTCCCGCTGCCCTCGTCCTCCACCGTGTCTGCGGTCCGGATGATCGCAGCGGTGTTCGCCGGATCGGCGTTCTGGTAGACCGGCGCCTCCGACTCGTCGTCGAGCTTCGTCCGGTCCAGCGCCATCCAGCGCTTCGGCAGCTTCATCGCGTCGTGCAGGCCCGGCATGCCGGTCAGCTTGACCCGCATCCAGAGGTCCTCGTCGATCACCCGGAACGTCATGGCCATGGTGAACTCGGGGTCGTCGTTCTTCTGGGTGATCCCCAGGTCCATGGCGTGCGCGGCCGGGTCCACCACGCCGACGAACGTGTCGGTGCCGTCCAGCGTGGAGAACCGGAAGGCCGGGTCCTTGTCGTTCGGCACGGCGGCCAGCAGCACCGCCTTCGGGTCGGCCGACGGGGCCGCGGTGGGTTCGGATCCGGCGCTCCCGCCCGCGCCGCACCCCGCGGACAGGACGGTGGTGGCCAGCACGGCGGTCGCGAGGGCCGCGACCCGCCGGAACGTCACGGCGGTGCCGGTACGCTGCGTCATCTCGTTTGACTCACTTTCCCAGGTGACTGTTGCACCCGGGACTCTGTCGGCCGCCACGGCCGTCCCGCTGCCGTTATGCTGCCGTCCGACTGCCGTGGGCCGCCGCGGCCGGCGGCCGGGGGCACAGGAGCGGAAACTCGCATGTCAGAGGCGTTGCGCTTCGAGATTCTCGGCCCGCAACGGGCCTGGTACGCGGGGCGCCCGCTCGACCTGGGGCCCGGTAAGCAACGTGCCGTGCTGGCCGTGCTGCTGCTCGCCGCGGGCCGTCCCGTGCCGACCGGGCAGATCGTCGACGCGGTCTGGCCCGAGGAACCCCCGGCGAACGGCCCGAACGTGGTGCAGAAGTACGTGGCCGGGCTGCGCCGGGTGCTCGAGCCCGACCGGTCGCCGCGTACGCCCGCGCAGGTGCTCACCCTCACCGACGCCGGGTACCTGCTGCGGGTGCCGCCCGAGGCGGTGGACGCGGTCCGCTTCGAGCGGGAGGTGCGGCGGGCCCGGCAGTGGCACGCGGCGGGGCGTACCGAGGACGCGCTGACCGAGGTGACCGCCGCCCTGGAGCGGTGGCAGGGGGAGCCGTTCACCGGGTTCGCCGGCCCGTACTTCGACGCGGCCCGGCACCGGCTCGTGGAGCTGCGGGCCGTCGCCCTGGAGACGCGTACCGAGCTGGAGCTGGCCAGCGGCCGGCACGGCGAGCTGGTCGGCCGGCTGGTCGAGCTGGTGGCCGAGTTCCCGGTCCGGGAGCGGCTGCGCCACCAGCTCATGCTGACGCTGCACCGCAGCGGCCGGCAGGCCGAGGCGCTGGCCGCCTACCGGGACTTCGCCGACCTGCTCCGCGAGGAGTACGGCATCGAGCCCGGCGAGCCGCTCCAGGACCTGCACCAGCGCATCCTCCGCGCCGACCCGACCCTGCTCCCGCCCGCGCCGCCCGCGCCGGCGGCCGTGCCTGCGCCTGGAGCGGGCGGCATCCCCGACGACACGGGCCTGCCGGACGGGTCGGCGTCCACCGCGCCGGAAGCGTTCGCCGTCCGGTCAACCCCCGCCCGGCCGCCGAGCGCCACCGGACCGGTCACCACTGCCGCCGCCACCTCGGCCCCCGCTCCAGCACCCGTCCCGGACGCCACCGGCTCGGCCGCTGCGTCCGCGCCGACCCCACCGACCCCGCCGGGCTGGGGCGCCGGGCCGGTCGAGTCGGCGGTCCCGGTCCCGCACGCCCTTCTGGTAGCCATGAACCAGCCGGCCGAGGCAGCGGCCGAACGCCGGCCGCCCGGGTGGGTCCGGCTCGCCGCAACGGTCGCCGGCACCGGCGCCGCGCTGCTGTCGTTCGGCTCGCTCACCTGGGCCGTTGTGCTCGGGTACGCGCTGTGGCGGCGGAGCTGGCGGCTCGCGCTGGCCGGCGTCGGCTACTTCCTGCTCGTCCTCAGCGTCTTCGTCATCGCGGTCAGCGCTCCGGAGAACGAGGAGCCGACCGACGGTGAGGCGCTGTACTTCATCGTGGCGCTGGGCATCTGCTGGCTGCTCGGCGCCGTACACGTGGTGCTGCTCAACCCCACGCTCTGGGCCGCCATCGGCGGCCTGTTCTGGACCGGCCGGCAGCGCACCGACGAGCAGCGGCGGCTGCGCCGGGAGCAGGCCCGCTACCTGCTGCACCACTACCCGGCCGCCCGGATCGACCTGCGCATCGGCCGCCCGGACCTGCTTCGCGGTTACGACGACGGCGGCCTTGTCGACGTCAACGCGGTGCCCGACCCGGTGCTGGCGACGCTGCCCGGGCTGGCCGTCGACCAGCGCCGCCAGATCGCGGTCGACCGCTGGCTGCGCGGCCCGTACGGCTCGCTGGAGGAGCTGGCCGCGCGGTGCCACCTGCCGCCCGCGGCGACCGAACCGCTCCGGGACGTGCTGCTCTTCCTGCCCCCCGAACGGCCGCCCGCCCGGCCGTCGTGAGTCGGCCCCGCCCCGGGTCGCCTGGTAGAAATGCCGGATGGGTCAGGATCGGATGGCCGTCCGGGAGCGCGCCGAGGCGGTGCTGCGGCGGCTGGCGGGTGAGCACGCCCGGCTCCGCGAGGACCAGTGGCGGGCCATCGAGGCGCTGGTGGTCGACCGGCGGCGGGTGCTCTGCGTGCAGCGCACCGGCTGGGGCAAGTCGGCCGTCTACTTCGTGGCGACCGCGCTGCTCCGCGAGGGTGGCGACCACGGTCCCACGGTGATCGTCTCGCCGTTGCTGGCACTCATGCGCAACCAGGTCGAGTCGGCGGCGCGGGCCGGCATCCGGGCCCGCACCATCAACTCGGCGAACCTGGACGAGTGGGACGAGATCACCGCCGAGATCCACGCCGGGGCGGTGGACGTGCTGCTGATCAGCCCGGAACGCCTCAACAACCCCGACTTCCGGGACGGGGTGCTGCCCAAGCTTGCCGCCACCACCGGGCTGCTCGTGGTCGACGAGGCGCACTGCGTCTCCGACTGGGGGCACGACTTCCGTCCCGACTACCGCCGGCTGCGCACCTTCCTCGCCAACCTGCCCGAGCGGACCCCGGTGCTCGCCACGACGGCCACCGCCAACGCCCGGGTCACCCAGGACGTGGCGGAGCAGCTGGGCGACGCTCTGGTGCTGCGCGGCACCCTCGACCGGGAGTCGCTGCGGCTCGGCGTACTGGATCTGCCCAGCCCGGCGCACCGGCTGGCCTGGCTCGCCGACCACCTGGACCGGCTCCCCGGCTCGGGGATCATCTACACGCTGACGGTGGCGGCGGCCGGCGAGACCGCCGAGTTCCTGCGCGCCCGGGGCTGGTCGGTGGCCGCCTACACGGGGCAGGCCGAGGACGCCGACCGGCGGGCCGCCGAGCAGGACCTGCTGGACAACAAGATCAAGGCGCTGGTGGCCACCAGCGCGCTCGGCATGGGCTTCGACAAGCCGGACCTCGGCTTCGTGGTGCACCTGGGCGCGCCGCCCTCGCCGATCGCCTACTACCAGCAGGTCGGCCGGGCCGGCCGGGCCGTCGAGCACGCCGAGGTGCTGCTGCTCCCTGGCGTCGAGGACGCGGCGATCTGGCGGTACTTCGCCTCGCTCGCCTTCCCGCCCGAGGAACAGGTCCGGGCCGTGCTCGCCGCCCTGTCCACCGACCGGCCGATCTCCACCCAGGCCCTCGAACCGGTGGTCGACCTGCGCCGGGCCCGCCTGGAGCTGATGCTCAAGGTGCTCGACGTGGACGGCGCCGTCCGCCGGGTGCGCGGTGGCTGGCTCGCCACCGGCGAGCCCTGGGTCTACGACGAGGCCCGGTTGCGCCGCGTCGCCCAGGCGCGCACCGCCGAGCAGCAGGCCATGCGGGAGTACGCGGCCACGCCCGGCTGCCGGATGCGCTACCTGCGGGAGTGCCTGGACGACGCCGGGGCGGGGGACTGCGGCCGGTGCGACAACTGCGCCGCCCCGCTGTTCGGCCCGGAGGTCTCCGACGCCGCGCTCACGGCCGCGCAGACGTTCCTGGGCCGCCCCGGCGTGGCGGTGCCGCCGAAGAAGCTCTGGCCGACCGGGCTGGAGGCGGTCGGCGTACCCCTGAAGGGGCGCATCCCCCCGGCGGAGCAGGCGCTGCCCGGGCGGGCCGTGGGCCGCCTGTCCGACCTGGGCTGGGGCGGGCGGCTGCGCGGCCTGGTCGGGCCGGACGCGGCGGACGGCCCCGTCCCCGACGACGTGGCGGCGGCGGTGGTCGAGGTGCTGAAGGCGTGGGCGCACGGCGACGACCCGTGGCCGCGCCGTCCGGTCGGCGTGGTCGCGGTCGGCTCCCGCACCCGGCCGCTGCTGGTCGGCTCGCTCGCCGAGCGGATCGCCGCGGTGGGCCGGCTGCCACTGCTCGGCCGGGTCGTCCCGACCGGCCCGTCCGGCGCGGGCGGGCCGCGCGGCAACAGCGCCCAGCGGGTACGCGCGCTGCACGACGCCTTCGCGGTGCCCGCCGACCTGGCCGACGCGCTGCCCGGGCTGGACGGGCCCGTGCTGCTCGTCGACGACCTGGTCGACTCGGGCTGGACCATGAGCATGGTGGCCCGGCTCCTGCGCCGGGCCGGCGCGCCCGACGTGCTGCCGCTGGCCCTCGCGGTGGCCGGTTGAACCGTCGCTCCCCGGGGACGGAAAGTTCCCGGCCTGCCCCGAATGCGAGCGTCGCCACCGTCGGTGGACCGTCGGCGGGCCGGCCCCCGACCGGCGGTACCGTGGGCGCATGACCGAGCAGCGATCCGCCGTCCAGACGTACAGCGTCACCGGGATGACCTGCGAACACTGCGTCCGGGCGGTCACCGAGGAGCTGTCCGCCCTGCCGGGCGTCGAGGAGGTCCGCATCGACCTCACCGCCGGCACGGCCACGGTCACCAGTGCCGCCCCGCTGCCCGTCGAGTCCGTCCGCGCCGCCGTCGACGAGGCGGGCTACGAGCTGGCCTCCGGCGTTGGCTGAGTCACCGTCCCTCGCCGGCACCGACGCGCCGCTGCCCGGCCCGGACCTCCCCGGGTCCGGGCTGGAGGCGTCGCCGCCCGACGTGGTGAAGTCCCACGCCGGCCGGCCGGGCCCTGCCGCCGGCACCGGCGTGCCCGCCACGAGCGGGCCCGTCGAGGTGGACCGGGCGACGCTGCGGCTCGCTCTCACCGTGGGTGGGCTGGTGCTGGCCGTGCTGCTCGGCTTCGGCCTCGGCAGGCTGAACCCGCCGCCGAACCCGGCCCGCACCGGTGCCGCGGCGGTGGCCGCGGGCCACACCCACGCCCCCGGCACCGGGGCGCACTCGCACGGCGGGGCCACCGTCACCCAGGGCGGCGACGCCGAGGCCGCCGGCCTGTCGATCAGCTCGGCCGGCTACACGCTCGCCCCGTCGACCGTGGAGTTCACCTCCGGCCGGGCCGGTGAGCTGCGATTCCAGATCAAGGACGAGCGGCGGCGGGCGGTCACCCGGTTCGCCGTCGTGCACGACAAGCCCATGCACCTCATCGTGGTGCGCCGGGACCTCACCGGTTTCCAGCACCTGCACCCGACCATGGCCGCCGACGGCACCTGGTCGGTGCCGCTGACCCTGGCCGAGCCGGGCGCCTGGCGGATGTACGCGGACTTCACCGCCGTCGCCGACGACGGCCGGCAGACCGCCGTGATCCTCGGCGCCGACCTGACCGCGCCGGGCGGGTACGCGCCCCGGCCGCTGCCCGCTCCGGCCACCTCGGCCGCGGTCGACGGGTTCACCGTCGGCTACGCGGGCACCCCGGCGGTGGGCCAGTCGGTGCCGCTGCGGTTCACGGTCACCGGAGCCGACGGCGCGGCCGCGCCGCTGGAGCCCTACCTCGGCGCGTACGGCCACCTGGTCGCGCTCCGCGAGGGCGACCTCGGCTACCTGCATGTGCACCCCGAGCCGTTGCGGGACGGCGACGCGGTGACCTTCTGGCTGACCGCGCCGGGGCCGGGCCGCTACCGGATGTTCCTGGACTTCCAGGTCGGCGGCGTGGTGCGCACGGCCGCGTTCAGCGTGACCGTGGCCTGATCGGCCGGTCAGCCGGCCCGGCGCACCGGGCGGCGGGCCAGGTAGCGCAGCAGGTCGCGGATGTGGTGCTTCTCCTCGGCGGGCACGTTCGGGTCGGCCAGCCGCTCCAGGATCACCCGGACGTCGGCCTCCACCGGGCCGTCCTCGGCGCCGCGCCGGCGGGGCACCGCGCCGGCGTCGGGCAGGCCCAGCGCGCGGAACGCGGCGGCCACCGGCAGGTCGAGGGCGGCGCAGAAGCCACGCACCTTGGCCAGTTCGGGGTAGTCCTGCCAGTCGCCGGCGAGCCAGCGGAACACCGTGGACCGGCCCACGCCGGTGTGCGTGGCGAGGTCGGTCACCGTCCAGCCACGCTCCTCACGGGCGTCATCGATCGCACGTCGCACGAAGCGCGCGAAGGCCATCTGCGGCGATACCTCTGCGGAGCCCATCCCCGGGGTCTGTCCCTTTCCGCCGGAGCACCCGACTCTGGGCACCGAGCCTAGTACGCCCGCTGGGATTAGTAACTGACTGATCGGTCGGAAGGTCCCGTGGGCGGGACCGCCGAGAGGGCATCGACAGTTGTGATGCGTCAACTAAACTCGACGGACCCCCTGAGCAGGAAATCGAAGGAGCAGCATGGCCGAGCCGGACCGTCCCGTGCCCCACCGCCCGGGCGCGATCAGCCTCTTCTTCGTGGTCAAGGCCGGCGTCTTCGCTCTCGGCTTCTGGATCTGGCTCCTGGTGCTGGCGGTGCTCGGCGGTCCGGCGACCGGGGTGCACCTGATCGCCGCGACCGGGGCGGTCACCACCACGCTGGTCGGCGTCGTCCTGGGCGCCCGGATGGCGCTCCAGCGCAACGCGGCCGTCCGGCACGCCGAGCTGAAGCGGCTGCTGGTCGACATCTCGTGGAACGCGTTCGCCGCCGCCGGCAACGCCGACGAGCCGGCGAAGGTGGTGCCGTTCCCGACCACGTCGCCGGAGTCCGACCGGTCCACCAACCGGAGGCCCGGAGAGCGGGCGTCCGCGTTCGAGCGGGGGGAGCGCAACCGGGGCGACCGCCGCCGCTAGGGGCGGTCGGCGAGAAGCGTCTCCAGCCGGGGCGTGACGCTCCACCGGTCGACCAGCTCGCGATATTCGGCGCGCTGGTCGTCGGTCGGCCCGCTACCGGTGCGCCGGGCCCGGATCAGCAGGTTGCGGGGTGTGTGCCGGGAGTCGACGAACTCCACCACCTCGGCGCGGTAGCCGTGCAGCCGGAGCAGGCCGGCGCGCAGCGCGTCGGTCAGCACGTCGGCGAACCGCTCGCGCAGGATGCCCTGCCGGGTGAGCAGCTCGTACGGCTGCGGCGCGGGCCGGGCCCGGAGCTGGGTGGCCAGATCGTGGTGGCAGCAGGGCGCGGCGAGCACCCAGCGGGCCTCCCAGCGCACCGCGCGGGCCAGCGCCTCGTCGGTCGCCGTGTCGCAGGCGTGCAGCGCCAGCACCAGGTCCGGGGCCGGCTCCACCTGCGCGTCGGCGATGGTGCCGGCCACGAAGCTCACCCGGTCGGCCCAGCCCAGCCGCTCGGCCAGCTCGGTGTTGCGCCGGCGCTGGTCCTCCCGGACGTCGACCCCGACCAGGGTCACGTCCAGCCCTCGCTGCGTCAGGTAGCGGTGCGCCGCGAAGGTCAGGTAGGCGTTGCCGCAGCCCAGGTCCACCACGCGCAGCGGCCCGGTGAGGTCGTCGGGCAGGGTGGCCGCCAGCGCCCGGAGGAACGCGTCCACCTGGCGGCGCTTCGCCGCCGAGCCGCCGATCTCGGCGAAGATCGGGTCGCCCGGGTCGAGCAGCCAGTCCTTGGCCCGGTCGTGGCCGCCCGGCTCCGGCGCCGGCCGGCTCGCCGCCGCCCGGTGCACCTGCGCCTCGCCCGACTTGGTCACCCGGAGCTGGAGCGTGCTGTCGGCGGTCTCCACGTGCCAGTTGCCGAAGGGCTCGGCCAGCAGCGCGTCGACCGCGCCGTCGGCCTCCGCGCCCGGGGCCACGTTCCGGGTGTATGGCCGGGCCCCGTCGGAGGTGGCGATCTGGAGCCGGGGGCCGCCCTTGAGGGTGACCGGGCGCAGCTCGGCGCGGACCACCGAGGGACGCTGCCCGCGGCGACGGCCGGCGGCGACCGCCCGGGTCAGGGCGGGGTCGAGCAGCAGCGCCCGCACCTCGCTCAGCGCGGCGTCCAGCGGTTCCGGCATGGCTTCCTCTTCCTCGACGGCTCGGCCCGGCGGCCGGGGTGGAACGGGGACGTCCCCCGCACCGGTCAACCGGTGCGGGGGACGTCGGATGTCTCGCGGGTCAGTCGGCGGTCGCCTCGGCCGGCGTGCCGGTGCCCCCGCCGCCACGGCGGCGCCGGCGGCGGCGCGGCTTGGCGGCCGACTCGCCCTCGGCGGCCGCGGCGACCGGCTCGGCACCACCCTCGTTGGAGATCACCGCGGTGGGCTCGCCGGCGACCGTCTCGCCGGCCCGGCGGCGCCGGCGGCGGCGCGGGCTGCGGGTGCCCTCCTCGGCGGACGCCTCGCTGGGCGCCGCCTCACCGGCGGCGTCGCCGTCGCCGCGACCCCGGCGGCGCTCCCGGCCCCGGCCGTCACCGCGTCGCGAGCCGCGCTCGCCGCGCTCGCCGCGCCGCGCCCGGCCGCCGCCCAGGTCCTCCTCGGCCTCTGCCGACAGGCCGGCGCGGGTGCGCTCGGCGGTCGGCAGGGTGCCGCTGACGTCCCGGGAGATGGCCAGGTCGGTGTAGAGGTGCGCGGAGGTGTGGTAGGTCTCCGGCGGCTCGGGCATGTCGAGCCCGAGGGTCTTGTCGATGATCCGCCACCGGGGCATGTCGTCCCAGTCGACGAAGGTCACCGCGACACCGGATGCCCCGGCGCGGCCGGTGCGGCCGATCCGGTGGGTGTAGGTGTCCTGGTCCTCGGGGCAGTCGTAGTTGATGACGTGGGTGACGCCGGTGACGTCGAGGCCGCGCGCCGCCACATCGGTGGCGACCAGGATGTCGATCTTGCCGGCGCGGAACGCCCGCAGCGCCCGCTCCCGCGCGCCCTGACCCAGGTCGCCGTGGACGGCGGCGACCGCGAAACCGCGGAAGTCCAGGTCCTCGGCCACCCGGTCGGCGGCCCGCTTGGTGCGGGTGAAGATCATGGTCAGTCCGCGGCCCTCGGCCTGGAGGATGCGCGCCACGATCTCGACCTTGTTCATCGAGTGGGTGCGGTAGACCAGCTGCTGGGTCTGCGGCGACGGGCCGGTCTCGGCGGTGTGCCCGGCGTGGATGGTCACCGGACGGCGCAGGAAGCGCCGGGACAGCGCGACGATCGGGTCCGGCATGGTCGCCGAGAAGAGCATGGTCTGCCGGTCCTCCGGCAGCATCGCCAGGATCTTCTCGACGTCGTCCAGGAAGCCCAGGTCGAGCATGCGGTCGGCCTCGTCGAGCACCAGCGCGTGCACCCGGTCGAGCCGGAGGTGCTTCTGCTTGGCCAGGTCGAGCAGGCGGCCGGGGGTGCCGACCAGGATCTCGACGCCCTTGCGCAGCGCGTCGATCTGCGGCTCGTAGGCGACACCGCCGTAGATCGGCAGCACGCGGACGCCCCGGGTGCGACCCGCGGCGTCCAGGTCCTTGGCGACCTGGAGGCCCAGCTCGCGGGTGGGGACGACGACCAGCGCCTGCGGCACGCCGTCGCTGCCCTCGGAGGGCGCGAAGACGCGCTCCAGCAGCGGGATGCCGAAGCCGAGGGTCTTGCCGGTGCCGGTCGGCGCCTGGCCGATCAGGTCGACGCCGCGCAGCCCGATCGGCAGCGCGTATTCCTGGATGGCGAAGGCGCGGGTGATGCCGGCGGCGGCCAGGGCCTCGACGGTCTCCTGGCGGGCGCCGAGCTCGGCGAAAGTGGGAGCCTCCGGACGGACCGGAGCGGTGGGGGCCAGTTCCTGGCCTTGAATCTGCTCGCTCATATGGATTTGGGGGTGCCCTCTCGTGGTGCGCCCCGTCATGTCCTCAGGGCGCGAACGGTATGGCGCGGGCCACACGGTCGGGGGCGGTGACGCCGAGCCGGACCGGGCCGCACGCGCGCCGGGGACCGGTGCTGATCAGCTGAGCTGACCGAATCGGTGCCCACGGCAACTGTCTTATCTTACCTGAACCGGATCGAGGCGGTCCTGATTCCGATGGCCGGGGCATGCGCGGGGGCGACGAGTGTGACCTGGGTCACTTGATCGAGGTCATTGCGCGCGGGCGGTAGCCTGCGCTCGTGTCCGCCCCCGACCCCGCGCTCGTCGATCTGCTCGGCCTCGTCGCCTACGGCGAGCTGCTGGCCTTCGACCGGCTGGCCGCCGACGCCCGCCTTGCCCCCGACCTGCGCCGACGGGCCGCGCTGAGCGAGATGGCCGCCGCCGAGATCGCCCACTACCGGTGGATCGCCGACCGGCTCACCGCGCTCGGCGTCACGCCCGACCGGGCGATGGCCCCCTACGTCGCGGCGTTGCAGGCGTACCACGACTCGACCGAGCCGAAGGACTGGCTGGAAGCGGTGACCAAGGCGTACGTGGGCGACGCCATCAGCGACGACTTCCTGCGGGGGATCGCGGACGGCCTCGACGGGCCGGACCGGCGACTGATCCTCGACGTGCTGCACGACTCCCGGTACGCCGAGTTCGCCGCCGACGAGATCCGGGCCGCCATCGAGGCCGACCCCCGGGTGGCCAACCGGCTCTCCATGTGGGCCCGGCGCCTGGTCGGCGAGGCGCTCTCCCAGGCCGGACGGGTCGCCGCCGCCGACCGGGGCGCGCTCACCGCGCTGATCTCCCGGGAGGGCGTGGACGTGCCGGCGCTGTTCCGCCGGCTGACCGAGGCGCACACCGCGCGGATGACCGCCGCGGGCCTGAACAACTGACGCCGGGCACCGCCGTGACGGGCTTCCCCGCCACGGCGGGCCGGCAAGGGATGACGGCCCGCGACGGCGGGCCGACCCGGATGACAGCCCGCGAGAGCGGGCCAGCCCGGGATGACAGCCCGCGACGGCGGGCCGGCCGGGATCAGCGGACGGTGAACCCGACCGCGCGGGGCGAGGCCTCCGCGATCTCGACGTAGGCGACCTTCGAGACCGGCACGATGACCCGCCGGCCCTTCTCGTCGGTCAGGGAGAGGGTGCCCTCACCCTTGGCGACGGCGTCGGTCACGATCTGCTCGATCTCGGCCGGCGACTGCGCGCTCTCCAGGACCAGCTCCCGCGGCGCGTACTGCACGCCGATCTTGACCTCCACTGTGCCTCCTCAACTGGGGCGAAAAAGCCACCGTGGGAAGGCTATCCGATCTGGCGGCCCGATGTTCAGGCTGACTCACCTTGCAGCGGGAAGCTGGCGATGCCCCGCCAGGACAGGGCCGCGACCAGCGCCTCGGCCTCCGCCTTGGGCACCTGGCGGCCGCCGGCCAGCCAGAACTGGGCGGCGGTCTCGGCGGCGCCGACGAGACCCGAGGCGAGCAGCTCGGCGTGGGCCCGGCTCACGCCGGTGTCCGAGATGATCGTGTCGGTGATCGCGGCGATGCAGCCCTGCTCGACCCGCTCCACCCGCTGCCGCACGGCCGGGTCGTTGCGCAGGTCCGACTCGAAGACGAGCCGGAACGCCTCGCTCTCGTGGTCGACGAAGTCGAAGTACGCGCGCACCGAGGCGCCGACCCGCTCCTTGTTGTCGTTGGTGCCGCGCATCGCGTCGTGCACCTTCGCCACGATGGCGTCGCAGTGCGTGTCCAGGAGCGCCAGGTAGAGCTCCATCTTGCCGGGGAAGTGCTGGTAGAGCACGGGCTTGGAGACTCCCGCCCGCTCGGCGATGTCGTCCATCGCGGCGGCGTGGTAGCCCTGCGCGACGAACACCTCCTGGGCGGCCGCGAGCAGCTGCTTGCGGCGCGCCGAGCGGGGCAGTCGGGTGGGCCGGCCGGCGGTCTGCGCACCGTTCCCCACAGCGGTCATGGGAACCTCCGAGTTTCTCTGTACGAGCCGGCACTTATCACCCGAACCGTTCCGGGTCCGTGAACCCGTCGCGGAATTGGCCCGCCGCTGTAACTTATCGCCACTGTCACCACACGGTAGCCTCAGCGGGGGCGACCAAGGAGCGCGCGGTGAGTGAATCAGGGCAACCCGGAGCCGCCACCCCGGGAGAGCACGGCGACGGCACGGGTCAGCAGGACGACCTGGCCCACGCCGGCAGCGGGTGGGCGCCCCCGGCGACCGGCTGGGCCCGGCAGGCGCCGGCGCCCGGCGGCTGGCCCCGCGCCGACCTCACCAGCGGCTGGGGCGCCTCGTCCCCCCGGCACGGCGACCTGCCGGCCCCGCTGCCCGGCCTGACCGCCGAGGAGCCGCCGGGCCGGGTCAACGGCCGCCACGTCAACGGCGTGCACACCGGGGAGGAACCGCCCGTGACCCGCCAGGCGCCGGTGAGCGCCCCGCCCGCGGACGAGCCGCGCCGGGAGACCGGCGGCGACCGGCTCATCGTGCCGGCCCAGCGCCCGGCCCCGGCGGTCGAGCAGCCGGCCGCCGAGGCGGATCCCAACCGGTCCCGGCACGCCTCCGACGACCCGCCGGCGGGGCGCGCCGCGCGCTGGGCGGAGAGCGGCCCGACGTCCGCGCCGCCGGCCCTCCAGGTGCCGCCGGTCGGCGCCGCCGCCTCCGGCTTCGAGGTGCCCCCCGGCTTCCATGCCCCGACCGCCGAGCGGTCCGAACCAACGTCGCTTTCCCGAGGCTGGGCCGACCGCCTGCCGCCGGAGGAGCCGCCGGCCGAGGCCACACCGTCGCCGGGCCGTCCCGACCGTCTCCCGCCGGAACAGTTCCCGGCCGAGGCGCCGCCCTACGCGGGCCGTTCCGACCGCTTCCCGCCGGAACAGCCGCCGGCCGCGGCGCCGTCGCTCTCCCGGGGCTGGGCCGACCCGCCCACCTCGGCCCCGCCCGCCGGCCCGGACGCCGGTGCCGCGGGCGAGCACCGGCCGGCCGCCGAGCCGCCGCGCGCGGTGGCCGACGACCGGGGCGCCGGGCCGGCCGAGGAACCGGCGTGGCCCGGCCCGGCCTGGAACCGCCCGAGCTGGGGCGGGGGCTGGGCGCCGCCCTGGGCGCGCGAGGACGAGCCGACCGGCCCCCGGGCCGGCGAGGAGGAGCTCGCCGGCCGCCGCGCCGCCCGTGAGGACGAGCCGGTCGCCCGCCGGGCTGCCCGCGACGAGGAGCCCGGCGCCCGCCGGGTGGCTCGCGACGACGAGCCGGTCGCCCGCCGGGCCGCCGGCCGCGAGGAGTGGGCGCCCGAGCCGACCCGGCCCTACGAGCCCGCCCGGGTCGAGCCGCCCGCCGGCTACGAACCACCCCGGCCGGAGCCGGTCCGCCCCTACGAACCGGTCCGGGCCGAGTCGCCCGAGGGCTACGAGGCGCCGCGCACCGAGGCGTCCCGGCCGTACGAGGCGCCCGAATCCCGTCCGGCACCCGAGCCGGCCGCCCGGGAGGCCCCCGAGCGGCCGAGCTGGGCCGGGCCGCCCGTGCCGGTGACCCCGTTCAGCGCGCCCCCGCACACCACCCCGACCAGCGCGCCACCGGTGCCCCGTGAGGCGCCCACCGGCTACCCGCCCGCGCCGGCCGTCCACGCTGCCGGTGAGCGGGAGGGCACGCCGTACCGGCTGTCGGGCGGGGCGGAGCGGCCGCCCGCCCCCGCCGACCGCCTCCCCGCGCCCACCCCGACGAGCGCGCCCCCCTACGCCGCCCGCCGGTCCGCCCCGGAACCGCCGCCGGCCGCCGAGGCGGTCGCCGGCGACCCCACGCCGGTGCTGCCGCAGCGTGTCCCTGCCGAGCCGGATGTGCCCGTCGTGCCGGAGCCGCCCGCCGTGGAACCGTCCGCCGAGACCCCGGAACTCGCCCGCATCGCCACCCACCTGCGCCGCGATGACGAACCCGCGCCGCTGCGCGAGCGGCCGGAGGGCTTCGACGTCAACGCCATCCTCGACGCCGTCCGGGAGGTGGCCGGCGTCCGCGACGCGGCGCTGCGCCGCACCCCGGCCGGGGCGCACAGCCTCCGGCTGGACCTCGCCGACGGCGCGGACCCGGCCGAGGTGAGCCGGATGGTGGCCCGCCTGCTCCAGGAGCGGATGGGGCTGGCCGCCGCCCCGCAGAACCTGCCCGGCGCGCCGGCGGCCCCGCCGCCCCCGGTCCGCCGCCGGTCGGCCCAGCCGCGCGCCGACCGCCCCGCCGAGCCCCGCCCCGCCGAGGACCGGCCCGCACCGGCGCGATCCGGCGTCCGTCCGGCGGAGGACCCGTCCCGTCCGGCCTGGTCCGCCCCGCAGGCCCCGGTGGCGGAGGATCCTGGCGGCCCACGCTCCGAACCGGCGGAGGAACCGCGGTCCCGGGCGGTCGAGGGGCTGGCCGGTTCGCCGTCCCACCCGGTCGAGGGTGTCGCCGGCCCGCCGTCCCGGGGGGCCGAAGGGCTGACCGGCCCGCAGTTCCGCGCGGCCGAGGAACCGGCCGCCCCGCGGCCCGGCCCGAACCGCCCGGCCGAGAACCGGTCCGGGGAGGGCCGGTTCGCCGCGCCCGAGGCGCGCGCCGGCCGGCTCACCGAGGCGCCGGTCGAGAGCGGCGACGGCGAGCCGCCGCGCCGCCGCCGGCCGGCCAGCACCCACCGGGGCCGGGCCGCGGTGGAGGAGTCGTCGCTGGCCGCGGCCCCGGCCGGCACGGCCACCGGCAGCCCGGCCACGCTCGGCACCTCGTACTCCGGCGGGCAGATGAGCACGACGGAGACCGCGCCGTCGCGACCGCTGGACACCGGCGGCCTGCCGGGTCCCCGGGTGGTGATCGACCACGTCCAGGTGAGCACCTTCGGCCTGGACGCCACCGTGGAGGTCCGCCTGATCGCCGGTGACCGGACGGCGGAGGGCCACTCCACCGGGCCGGCCGTCGACGGTTACGTGCTGCGGCTCTGCGCGGTGGCCGCGGCCGCCGCGGTGGACGAACTGCTCGGCCGGGCCGCGCCGGCCGGCGAGCGGGGGCGGTGCTTCGTCGAGCACGCCGCCGTGGTGCCGTTCGGAAACTGCGAGGTGGCGACCGTGGTGGTGCTGCTGGTGTGCGACGGCTGGGTGGAACAGCTCGCCGGGTCGGCCCTGGTCGCCGGGGATCCCCGGCAGGCCGTGGTGCGGGCCACGCTGGCCGCGGTGAACCGCCGCCTGGAGGCGCTGCTCGCCTGAGCCGGTGTCGGGGCCCGCTGCCGCGGGAAGACTGAAGTCATGAAGCCCGCCACCCTCTGGCCGGATGATCTCCTGCCCGCGCACCACGTCCCGCCGCCCTGGCCCGGCCGGCAGGTCCGGCTCGACGGCACGGTCACGTACGTGCGGGACACGCCGGCCACCGCTCCCGGCGCCGAGCCGGCGCTCTACGTGCACGGCCTCGGCGGCTCGTCACAGAACTGGACGGATCTGGCGGGCCTGCTCGCCGACCGGCTCGACGGCCAGGCGATCGACCTGCCCGGCTTCGGGCGCAGCGAACCCGGCCGGCGCTACACGGTGCCGGCCTTCGCCGATCGGGTGGTCCGCTGGATCGAGCACAGCGGCCGGGGGCCGGTGCACCTGTTCGGCAACTCGCTCGGCGGCGCGATCTCGGTACGGGTGGCGGCGCTGCGGCCGGACCTGGTCCGGACGCTGACCCTGATCTCCCCGGCCCTGCCGTTCCTGGACTTCCGGCGCTCGTTGCAGGGGCGGATGCTGCCCCTGCTGGCGATCCCCCGGGGCGAGCGCCTGGCCGCCTGGCGGCTGGCCCAGCTCGCACCCGAGGTCATGGCCCAGCAGGTGATGGAGGCGTGCATCGCCGATCTCACCCGGATCAGCGACCAGCGCCGGCAGGAGGCGATCGAGGAGATCCGGATCCGCTACGAGGCGGTTCACTACGCCGCCGCATACGTCCGCACCTTCCGTGGTCTGGTCTCCAGCTTCCTGCGGTCGTACCTGCCGGGGTCCGGCTCGCTGTGGCGGCTGACGGGGACGGTGCGGGTGCCGACGCTCGTGGTGGGCGGGCGGCAGGACCGCCTGGTCGACGTGCGGGTGGCGCCGCAGGCCGCCCGGGTGATCCCGGACAGCCGCCTGCTGCTGCTCGACGGTGTCGGTCACGTGGCCCAGCTGGAGGTGCCCCGCACGGTGGCGCGGGCCGTGCTGGCACTGCTCGCCGAGGCGTCCCCCGTCGGGGCGCCGCCGGGCGGCGAGTGGACGGACACGCAGGCCAGAGCATTGATCACCGAAACGGGGGAGAGCGGCCTGCGCCGGGACATGGCAGGCTGAGCCGGATGCCCACCTCTGCCCGTCCGCGTGCCGCGCGGCCCACCGCCCCGCCCGCCGGCCGCTGGCGTTCCGCCGTCGTGGTCGGTGCCTTCCTCGTCGCCGCCGCGGTCGGCATCGGGGTGGCGCTGCAACACCCGTCGGTCGGGGCCGAGGCGCTGGTCAGTGCCGACTCGGCCGCCGAATCGCCCCTGCCCACGGGCGGCCCGCCGCCGTCGAGCGCGCCGCCGCCGTCGTCGCCGTCACCGTCGGCGCCGCCCAACCCGGTGCCGAGCACGCCGGTGCTGCAACTGCCCGGCCCGGTGCCCGCGCACGGCCGGGGGAGCTTCGGCTACGACGACCGGGCCGGCGGGGTGCTGGGCCGGGCCGGGGTGCTGCGCCGGTTCCGGGTGGCGGTGGAGAACGGCTCCGGTGAGGACGTGCACGCCTTCGGTGACGCCGTGCAACGAGCGCTGGCCGGGCCGGGGAGCTGGGTGGACAGCGGCCAGTTGCGGTTGCAGCGGGTGGGCGCCGGCAGCCGGTCCGACTTCACGATCTACCTGGCCACCCGGGACACCGCGGGGCGGCTCTGCCGTGCCGGGGGGATCGACATCCGGGTGGGCGGTGTGCCGTACACGTCCTGCCGGGTGACCGGCAAGGTGGTGATCAACCTGGACCGGTGGCGGACCTCGGCACCCCACCTGGTCGCCGCGAAGCTCCCGCTGGACACCTACCGGCTCTACGTCGTCAACCACGAGGTCGGTCACCAGCTGGGACATCATCACGAGGCCTGCCCCGGGAAGGGCCGGGCGGCCCCGGTCATGCAGCAGCAGACGCTCTTCCTGAACGGCTGCCGGCCGAACCCGTGGCCGTACGTGGGCGGGAAGCGGTACACCGGTCCGTCGGTGTGAACGACCTGATCCTGGCAATGAGAAGTATTTCGCGGGATAAGTGGTGGATGTGGGCTAATCGCCCGAATTGACATGGCACGCTGAGGGCATGACGTCGTCGTCCCCTTACGACCCGCCTGCCGACCCCGGCCCGCCCCGGCTCGACTTCGACCGTCCGCCGGCCCACCCCGGCACCGCACCACCGGTCAACCCCGCCCGGCGCCGGATGCGGCGTCGCCGGCGGCGCACGGTCCTGCTCCTGGCGGTGCTGCTCGTCGCGGGCGCCGGCGCGGCCGGGGTGACCCGGCTGGCCGGTCCGGACGGTCCGGTGCACCTGTCCGCCCGGCATCCGCTGTCCGCCGACCCGTCCCTGGCCAACGGCGCCGCCGTCGGGCCCCGCAGCGAGCCGGGCGGCTACCCCACCGCGGGCCCCGGCAGCTTCGCCGCTGCCGACGGCCGCTCGCCGGTACACGGCCACGACGGCCCGCTGCGCCGCTACCGGGTCGAGGTCGAGCAGGACGCCGGTCAGGACGTCGACGAGTTCGCCGCCACCGTGGACGCGGTACTGGGCGACGCCCGGAGCTGGATCGCCTCGGGTGAGCTGCGGGTGCAGCGGGTGCCCGAGGCGGCGGCCGCCGACTTCACCGTCTACCTGGCCACCCCCGCCACCTCCGAGCGGATGTGCGCCGAGGGCGGGCTCAGCACCGAGCGCTACACCTCGTGCCGGCTGCCCGGCCGGGTCGTCATCAACCTGGCCCGCTGGATGGAGGCGGTGCCCGACTACGGCGCCCCGCTGGAGGTCTACCGGACCTACGTGATCAACCACGAGGTCGGGCACGAGTTCGGCGAGCTGCACCAGGCCTGCCCCGGGCCCGGCGCGCCGGCGCCGGTGATGCAGCAGCAGACGTACGGGCTGGCCGGCTGCGTGGCGAACGCCTGGCCGTACGTCGACGGGGCCCGCTACTCCGGCGAGCCCACCGACGGGCTCTGAGTTATTCCCGCTCCCGCATGTCGGGCGACGTGGCCCTCATCATGGCCGATCCCTACCGGGGCGAGCGACAATGGCGCGGTCCCACCGCCGATCCCGGGGAGTCCACCGTGTCGTTGCCCCCGCTCGTCGAGCCCGCCGCCGAGCTGACCGTAGACGAGATCCGTCGCTACTCCCGCCACCTGATCATTCCCGACGTCGGCGTCGAGGGTCAGAAGCGGCTGAAGAACGCCCGGGTGCTCTGCGTGGGCGCCGGTGGCCTCGGCTCGCCGGCCCTCATGTATCTCGCCGCCGCCGGTGTCGGCACCCTCGGCATCATCGACTTCGACACCGTCGACGAGTCCAACCTCCAGCGCCAGATCATCCACGGCGTCTCCGACGTCGGCCGGTCCAAGGCCGAGTCCGCCGCCGCCTCGATCCGCGAGATCAACCCGCTGGTCAACGTGGAGATCCACAACACCGCGCTGGACCGGGACAACGTCCGGGAGATCTTCTCCGGCTACGACCTGATCGTCGACGGCACCGACAACTTCGCCACCCGCTACATGGTCAACGACGCGGCGGTGCTGCTCGGCAAGCCGTACGTCTGGGGTTCGATCTACCGGTTCGACGGCCAGGCGTCGGTGTTCTGGGCCGAGCACGGTCCCTGCTACCGCTGCCTCTATCCGGAGCCGCCGCCGCCCGGCATGGTCCCGTCCTGCGCCGAGGGCGGCGTGCTCGGCGTGCTCTGCGCGTCCATCGGGTCGATCCAGGTCAACGAGGCCATCAAGCTGCTCGCCGGCATCGGCGAGCCGCTGGTCGGCCGGCTGATGGTCTACGACGCCCTGGAGATGAGCTACCGCAAGATCAAGGTTCGGAAGGACCCGAACTGCGTGCTCTGCGGCGAGAACCCGACGGTCACCGACCTGCTGGAGGACTACGAGGACTTCTGCGGCGCGGTCTCCGACGAGGCGCAGGAGGCGGTGGTCGACTCGACCATCACCGCGCTGGAGCTGAAGGAGTGGCAGGACGCCGGCAAGGACATCTTCCTGGTCGACGTCCGTGAGCCGGCCGAGTACGAGATCGTCCGGATCCCCGGCGCCACCCTCATCCCCAAGGGCGAGATCATCTCGGGCGAGGCGCTGGCGAAGCTCCCGCAGGACAAGCAGATCGTGCTGCACTGCAAGTCCGGCGTCCGCTCCGCCGAGGCGCTCGCCGCGCTCAAGGCCGCCGGCTTCCGGGACGCCGTGCACGTCCAGGGCGGCGTGCTCTCCTGGATCAAGCAGATCGACCCGGCGCTGCCGGCCTACTGAGGTCGCTGTCGAAGGGCCCTCCCGGGTGTGCCGGGAGGGCCCTTCGCGTACCGCCGGTGGGCCGGGCCACCCCTGGCCGAGCTACCGAGGCGTAACCACGTTTGCGCCGGTAGCGTGACTGTCGTGGTGGATCTGGACGCGGCGATCGGCTTCGTCGTGGCGCACGGCGACGCGGTGGACCGCGCCCGCCTCTCCCGGCTGCGCACTGGCGCCCCGGTGCCGCCCGAGCTGCTCGACGCGGCCGAATCCGGGCAGGCGTCCGGCGGTGGCTGGCCGGCCGTGCTCGACGGCGAGGTCGCCTCGGTCGACGCGACCTGTTACCGCCTGGCCGAGCTGGACGACCTCGGTGCGCTGGGTCGCCCCGCCGCCCGGCACGCCCTGGACTGGCTGGCCGCCCGCCAGCTCCCCGACGGCGGCTGGGACGAGGACCCGTCGCTGGCCGGGTTCGCCCCCGAGTGGGCCACGCCGGGTGACCCGGAGGCCCGGCTCTTCCTGACCGCCAACGCCGGGTTCTGGCTCACCGTGGCCGGGCTGGACGCCCGCGCCGCCGGCCCGCTCGACCACCGGGTCGGCGGGGCGTACGCCGGTGTGGTCCAGGCGGCGGCCCAGGCGCTCGCCGCGCAGCTCGCGCCGGACGGCAGCTGGCCGTCCTTCCTGCCGGCCGGCTGGCTGGCCGCAGCCGTGCTGCACCGCCAGCAGATGTACTACGAGTCCGCCCGGATCCAGGCCGTCCTGGCCGAACGCATCCCGCAGATGTCCCCGGCCGACGTGGCCTGGCTCGCCGCGACGCTGCGCCGGGTCGACGTGGGCGAGGAGCAGTGGCTGCTGGTCTCGGCGCGGCGGCGGCTGGCCGAGACCCAGCGCAGCGACGGCGGCTGGGACAGCGACGACGGCCACCAGTTCGACGTGCACACCACGCTGCGGGCGATCCGGGCCTGCCGTCCGACCACTCCCGAGGCCCCGGTCTCCGGTGCGCCGTTCGTGTCGCCGCCGGTGCCGGCCCCGCGCCCGGCGCCCCCGGGCGAGCTGGTCCTGCCGCCCGTCGTCCCGTTGCCGAGGCCGGCCCCGCCGTCCGCGCCGCCACCGGAGTCGGCGCCGCCCGAGCCGGCCGCGCCCACCGCCTGAGCGGCCGCGCGGCCGGGCCGCTCAGCGCAGGTGGCCGTCGCCGGTGACCACGTACTTGGTGCTGGTCAGCTCGGGCAGCCCCATCGGGCCGCGGGCGTGCAGCTTCTGCGTGGAGATGCCGATCTCGGCGCCGAAGCCGAACTCGCCTCCGTCGGTGAAGCGGGTGGAGGCGTTCACCATCACGGCCGCCGCGTCCACCCGGGCCACGAACTCGCGGGCCGCCGGCTGGGAGTCGGTGACGATCGCCTCGGTGTGGCCGGTGCCGTGCCGCCGGATGTGCGCGACCGCCGCGTCCAGCGAGTCGACCACGGCCACCGAGATGTCGGCGGAGAGGTATTCGGTGTCGAAGTCCTCCTCGGTGGCCGGCACCACGGCGTCGGAGTAGCCGGCCACCCGGGCGTCGCCGTGCACGGTCACCCCGGCCTCGGCGAGGGCGGCCAGCACGGCCGGCAGGAAGGCGTCCGCGACGGCCGCGTGCACCAGCAGGGACTCGGCCGTGTTGCAGGTGGACAGCCGCTGCGTCTTGGAGTTCAGCGTGACCGCCACGGCCTTCGCCAGGTCGGCGGCGGCGTCCACGTAGACGTGGCAGTTGCCCACCCCGGTCTCGATCACCGGCACGGTCGACTCCTCGACCACGGTCCGGATGAGCGACGCCCCGCCGCGCGGGATCAGCACGTCGACCAGGCCCCGGGCGCGCATCAGCTCCTTGACCGAGTCGCGGGTGCTGGCGTCGAGGAGCTGCACCGCGTCGGCCGGCAGGCCGGCACCGGCGACCGCGTCGCGGAGGACCGCGACCAGGGCGGCGTTGGAGTGCGCCGCCGACGAGGAGCCGCGCAGGAGCGCGGCGTTGCCGGACTTCAGGCAGATCCCGGCCGCGTCGACGGTCACGTTGGGGCGGCCCTCGTAGATGATGCCGACCACCCCGAAGGGCACCCGGACCTGGCGCAGCTCGAGCCCGTTGGGCAGGGTCGCGCCGCGCACCACCTCGCCCACCGGGTCGGGCAGCGCGGCCATCTGCCGCAGCGCGTCCGCGATGCCGGCCACCCGGCCCTCGTCGAGGGTCAGCCGGTCCAGGACGGCCGTGCTCAGCCCGGCCTCGCGCCCGGCCGCCAGGTCTGCCGCGTTCGCGGTCAGGATCTCGGGGGTACGCGCCACCAGCGCGCCGGCCATCGCGTGCAGCGCGGCGTCCTTGACCGTGCGGGTGGCGACCGCGAGGGCCTCCGCCGCGCCCCGGGCCCGCCGGGCCTGCTCGACCACGCTCATGCCAGCACTCCTCACAGCAGCACGAGGTCGTCGCGGTGGACGACCTCCCGTTCGTACGCCGGGCCGAGCGCCGCGGCGAGTTCCGAGGTGGAGCGGCCGAGCAGCCCGGGCAGCTCGATCGCGTCGTAGTTGACCAGCCCACGGGCGACCGGTGCGCCCTCGGTGTCGACCAGGTCCACCGGGTCCCCGGCGGTGAACGCGCCGTCGACCGCGGTGATGCCGGCCGGGAGCAGGGACTTGCGCCGACCGACCACGGCCTGCACCGCGCCCGGATCGAGGTGCAGCCGGCCGCGCGGCGCGGTGGCGTGCGCCAGCCAGAAGAGCCGGGCCGCCGGGCGCCGGCTGCTCGGGTGGAAGAAGGTGCCGACCGGCTCGCCGGCCAGCGCCGGCGCGGCCAGCGGCGCGGCGGTGAGCACCACCGGGATGCCGAAGCCGGTGGCGATCCGGGCCGCCTCGACCTTGGTGACCATGCCCCCCGTGCCCACCCCGGCGCGCCCGGCGCCGCCGATGTCCACGCCGGCCAGGTCGCCCTCGCCGTGCACCTCGGTGATCCGGGTGCTGCCGGCGCGGGCCGGGTCGCCGGTCCAGAGCGCGTCCACGTCCGACAGCAGGACTAGCAGGTCGGCGTCGACCAGGGCGGCGACCAGCGCGGCGAGCCGGTCGTTGTCGCCGAAGCGGATCTCCTCGGTGGCCACCGTGTCGTTCTCGTTGACGATCGGCACGGCCCGCAGGTCGAGCAGCTTGCGCAGCGTCCGGTACGCGTTGCGGTAGTGCGCCCGCCGGGTCACGTCGTCGACGGTGAGCAGCACCTGCCCGACGGTCAGCCGGTGCCGGGCGAAGGCCGCCGTGTAGCGGCCGATGAGCAGGCCCTGCCCGACGCTGGCGGCGGCCTGCTGGGTGGCCAGGTCGCGGGGGCGCCGGCGCAGCCCGAGCGGGGCCAGGCCGGCGGCGATCGCGCCGGAGGAGACCAGCACGACCTCGCGCCCGGCGGTGGCCAGCGCACCGAGCGTGTCGACCAGCGCGTCGACCCGGGTGTCGTCCAGGCCGCCCGCCGGGGTGGTCAGCGAGGACGAGCCGATCTTGACGACGATCCGGCGGGCCGAGGTGACTGCTTCGCGCACCGGACCATTCTGCGCGCTGCGGTCCACCGCACCTCGGCGCGTTCCCATATCGTGGCAGCCCGTGACACCTGACGAGTACATCGAGGCGGTGCTGGACCTGGTCGAGCGGATCCCGCCCGGCCGCGTGATGTCGTACGGGGCGGTGGCCGACGCCCTCGCCGACCGGTCGGGGCGGGCCTCGGCCCGGCTCGTCGGCTCGATCATGGCGCGACACGGTGGCGGGGTGCCGTGGCACCGGGTGGTGAACTCGGCCGGTCGGCTGCCGCCGGGGCACGAGGTGGAGGCGCGGGCCCGGCTGCGCGCCGAGGGCTGCCCGTTGCGCCCCGCCGGGGTGGACATGGCGGCGGCCGCCTGGTCGCCCGACGAGGGGATGTGACCGCTGACATAACGTGAGTAGCATTCGGCTCCATGACGGAAACGGGCGGGAGCCTGCCTCGCCGGGTGCACGCCCGATACGCGCTGGGGTCCCTGGTCACCGGCGCTTTCGGGACGGTGCCCGGGCTGCTCCTGCTGCCGTACCTCACCGACACGCTGGGCGTCGCGGCCGGAGTGGCCGCCCTGCTGGTGCTCCTGCCCAAGGCGTGGGACGTGCTGGTCAACCCGGTCGCCGGGCGGATCTCCGACCGGACCCGGTCCCGTTGGGGCGCGCGCCGGCCCTGGCTGCTCGGCGGCGGGCTGGCCCTGGCCGTGCTCTTCGCCGCCATCTTCGCGGCGCCGTTCGGTGCCGGCCCGGCCGCCGGGACGTACGTGGCCGTGGCGTTCCTGGCCACCGCTACCGCGTTCGCCTTCTTCCAGGTGCCCTACGTGGCCATGCCCGCCGAGCTGACCGGCGATCCGGCGGAACGTACCCGGCTCATGAGCTGGCGGATCGCGGTGCTGGCGCTGGCCATCCTGGTCTCCGGCGCGGTGGCCCCGGCCGTGGTGACCGCCGGCGGCGACGGCGTGCCCGGGCACCGCTGGATGGGCCTGTTCGTGGCGGTGCTGATCGTGGTCGGCACGGTCGGCGTGTTCCTCGGCACCCGCTCCGCGCCCAGCGGCACGGTGGGGGAGAGCGAGCCCAGCCTGCGCGCCCAGCTCACGGTCGCCGGCCGGAACCGGCCGTTCCGGGTGCTGCTGATCTGCTTCGTGATCCAGTCCGCCGGTGTGGCCACCGTGCTGGCCGGGGTCAAGTACTTCGCCGACCAGGTGCTCCGCGCGCCGGACAGCGGGCCGACCCTGCTCTTCGCCTGCTTCGTCGGCCCGGCGCTGCTGGTCATGCCGCTGTGGACCCGCGCCGGGGCCCGGCTGGGCAAGCGCGGCGCCCTGGTGGCCGCGTCCCTGCTCTTCGCGGCCGGCGCGCTGGCCCTGGTCGCCGCCCCCGCGCTCCCGGCCGTCGGGGTCTACGCCGTGGTCGCGCTGATCGGCGTCGGCTACGCCGGCCAGCAGGTCTTCGCGCTGGCCATGCTGCCGGACTGCATCGCCTACGACACCGCGCGCACCGGCCGACGGCAGGCCGGGGTGTTCACCGGGCTGTGGACCGCCGGGGAGACCTTCGGCCTGGCCCTCGGCCCCGGCATCTACGGCCTGGTCCTCCAGCTCTCCGGCTACGTCTCCTCGTCCACCGGCTCCGCGGCCGCCCAGTCCGCCACCGCCCGGCTGGGCGTGCTGCTCGGCTTCACGGTCCTGCCGGCCCTGCTGGTCGCCGCTCCGATCGCGCTGCTACGCGGCTACACCCTGACCGCGGCCCACCTGAGCCCCACCCCCGCCCCCAGCTCCGGCGATCGTGGAGTTGTGGTCGCGGACGACAGTCGCTGAACGCCACAGAAAGGGCACCACAGGTCCATGATCGACGAAACGACGGGGGCGCTGCCTCTCCACGGGGTGCCGGCCGCGCGGGTGCTCGACGAGGTCCGAGCTCTGCGGGCGGCCGACCGCCCGACGCACGGCGGGCGGCTGTTCGCCTACGTCTACGACCCCGGCGTGACCGGGCTGGACGAGCTGGCACAGGCCGCCCATGCCGGGAGCGCCCACGTCAACGGCCTCGACCCGACCGCCTTCCCGTCCCTGCTGGCCATGGAGAACGCGCTGGTCGGGGCGGCCGCCCGGCTGCTCGGCGGCGGCCCCGGCACGTCCGCGCCGGACGTGGTCGGCAGCGTCACCAGCGGTGGCACCGAGTCGCTGATGCTGGCCGTCAAGGCGGCCCGGGACGCCCGGCCCGACCTCGCCGAGCCGCGCATCGTCGTGCCGGTCAGCGGGCACGCCGCCTTCGCCAAGGCGGCCCACTACCTGCGGGTGGCCCTCGACCCGGTGCCCGTGGACCCGGTGACCCTGCGCCCGGCCGTCGCCGACGTGGCCGCCGCGATCCGGCCCGAGACCGTGCTGGTGGTCGCCTCCGCCCCGTCGTACGCACACGGCGTGGTCGATCCGGTGGCGGAGATCGCGGCCGTGGCGGCGGCGGCCGGCGTGCGCTGCCACGTGGACGCCTGCTTCGGCGGCTGGACGCTGCCCTGGCTGCGCCGGCTCGGCGCGCCGGTGCCCCCGTTCGACTTCGCCGTACCCGGGGTCACCTCGATCTCGGTCGACCTGCACAAGTACGCGTACGCACCGAAGGGCGTGTCGGTGCTGCTGCACCGGGATCCGGCGCTGCGGTCGCCGCAGTTCTTCGCGTACGCGGACTGGCCCGGCTACACGATGGTCAACCCCGTGATCGCCTCGACCCGGTCGGGCGGGCCGATCGCCGCCGCGTACGCGACCCTGCGGCACCTCGGCGAGGACGGCTACCTGCGGCTGGCCGCCCTGACCCGGGACGCGGTCACCGGGCTGGCCGACGCGGTCCGCGCGGTCGACGGGCTGCGGCTGCTGGCCGAGCCGGAGTCGACAGTGGTCTGCTTCACCTCCGACGACCCGGGGCTGGACCTGTTCGTGCTGGTGGACGAGCTGACCGCCCGGGGCTGGCACACCCAGCCGCAGCTCGCGTACGCCGGCCTGCCGGCCAGCGTGCACCTCACGGTGACCGCGGCGGTGGCCCCACGGGTGGCCGAATTCGGCCCGGCGCTCGCCGAGGCGGTGGCGGCGGCCCGGGCGGCCGGGCCGGTCGTGCTCCCCCCGGAGCTGCTGGCGCTCGCCGGCAGCCTCACCCCGGAGGCGCTCACCCCCGACCTGATCGCCGGGCTGGCCGCCGGCCTGGGGCTCGGCGCCGGGCCGGCGGACCGGATGGCGGCCGTGAACACCCTGCTCCAGGCGGCCCCGCTCCGGCTGCGGGAGCGCCTGCTGGTGGAGTTCGTCGGGTTGCTCCAGCGTCCGACCTGGTGAGGCAGGTTGGGCCGATCAGCCGGAAAGGTCGGGCGTTTCGGGGCCGGAGCGGCACACCGGTCACTGGCTAGCATCCGGGTACATCGATGACACGGGGAGTATCCGGATGATGATCAACGCGTTACCAGGGGCCCGCCGGGCCGTGGCCGCCCTCACCGTCGGCGCGCTGCTCGGCCTCGCGCCCGCCGCCCCCGCACCCGCCGCGCCGGCCGGCCCGGCCGGCCCGGACCGGTCCACCGACGTCTCCGTCCCCGACCCCGGGTGGACGCCGGACCCGGTCGCCGAGGGCGTGCCGCGCCCGCCGTCGCGGGACGTCGGCAAGGTCAAGGAGCAGCAGCGGCGGGAGCGGTCGGCGGGCGCGACCGCCGCCGACGTCGTCGCCGGGTACGCCCGCGACGGCCACCTGCCGAAGAGCCTGCCCCTGGCGGCCCAGCCCACCAACACCGAACCCGCCCCGCTGGCGGACCCCGGCCTGCACGACGCCCAGGGCGTCCGGATGTTCAGCTTCCTCGGCAAGGTCTGGGACCATCCCGTCGCCCAGGCCCAGTGGGGCCTGCGCAACCTGGCCGCCTACCGGATCAACCGGGACCAGCGGTTCCTCGACCGGGCGATCGCGAACGCCCAGCGCAACCTGGACCGCCGGGTCGAGTCCCGGGGGGCGTGGTTCTACCCCTACGACTTCGACCTGACCCGGTGCGCCGGCCGGCCGGTGCTCCGCGCGCCCTGGTACAGCGGGATGGCGCAGGGGCAGTTGCTCAGTCTCTTCGTCGGCCTCGCCGAACTCACCGGCGACGCGAAGTGGCGGACGGCGGCGGACAACACGTTCCTGAGCCTGACCCTCCCGGTCAGCGCCACGGCGCCCTGGGGCAGTTGGGTGGACCCGAACGGGTACCTCTGGCTGGAGGAGTACCCGGTGACCTTCGGCACCACCGGCGAGCGGGTCCTCAACGGACACATCTTCGCCCTGTACGGCGTCTACGACTACTGGCGCCTCACCGGCGACGACCGGGCCGTGGCCGTCTTCGACGGGGCGGCCAGCACCGTCCGGCGTTACGTGCCGACCCACTTCCGGGTCACCCGGTGGGCGAGCAACTACTCGATGGGGTGCGCCCAGCCGCACCTCAAGTACCACCAGGTCCACACGGCGCAGAACCTGAAGCTCTACGAGATGACCTGGTCGGCCACCTTCGCCACGTACGCCTACCTGCTCCGCTCGGACTACCCGGCGCCTCTGGTGAACGGCACGGTCTCGTTCTCGGCCGGCACCCACGTCGGCTACAAGTTCTCCAGCACCGGGGCGATCACCGGTCAGAAGACGCTGAAACTGACCCGGGCCTCCGGCGCCCTCGCCGACCAGCGGACCCGGGTCCTGGGCCGCGGCATCTACTACCGGATCACCAACGGCGGGCTCGCCGGCTACCTGGTGCCCGAGGCGTACGGGCAGCGCATCCTGCTCGGCAAGGCGGTCGAGCACAGGTACCAGCCCACCCGGACCCTGTCGTTCCAGCCCGGCACCTACACCGGCTACGCGTACGACAGCAAGGGCGCCGTCACCGGCTCCAAGAAGCTCACCTTCTCGTCGGCGTCCATCGCGCCGCTCGGCGCGACCGCGTGGGTGAACGGCCGGCTCAGCTACCAGGTCACCGCCGGGGCGTACCTCGGCTACTGGCTGCCGCACGCCACCGGGCTCGCCTTCACCTGACCGGGGCACGCATCCGAGGCCCGTCCGGAGTCGCCGGACGGGCCTCGGCCGGTCCAGGGTCAGCCGACCGCGGTGACCGTGAACGACGCGGTGTTGTCGGCCGGGGAGATGTCCTCGACCGGCGCGCAGTAGCAGTAGTTCGCGGCCGCCGTGTAGGAGGCGGTGCCCAGCGCGCCGGCCGGGGTGCCGGCGGGAGCGGTCAGCACGACGTCGAAGGTGCGCTGCTCACCCGGCATGAACCGGGTGCCCGGGACGCTGAACCAGTCCCCGCCGCTGGGCATGTCCTGCGGCTCGGTGTGGTCGACGACCACGCCCGCCGGGAGGGCGGCGGTCAGGTCGACGCCGAACGACGGCGCGTCGTTGCCGTACCGGACGGTGACCGGCATCCGGCCCTGGAGGCTGCCGTCGGCCTGCCGGTTCAGGCTGACCGCGCCGGCGGTGACGGACAGGTCGCTTCGGGTCGCCTGCACGTACGGCTGCGGCTTCTTGAGGCTGCCGTTGGTGGACTGGAACAGCGTGGTGAAGCCGACGGTGTCCGACATCTCGCTGCTGCCGTTGGACATCACGCCGAACTCGCCGCCGGTGGCGGACATGGCGTACTTCCGGGGCGTGGTCCAGACGTGGAAACCCAGCCGCCAGGTCTGCGTCTCGCCGGGCTGGATCGCCACGCTGGCGCAGCTGTGCTGCATCCGGTTCTCCACCAGCCCCAGGATCACGCAGCCGAAGCCGGGGTCGACGGTCGTGAACGAGCCGCCGGCCGGCTCCGTGAGGAACACCGAGGGGTAGTCCCCGGTCGTCCCGTTGTTGGTGACCGTCGCGGTCAGTGTGCCCTCGTACCCCTGCGAGGTGGGGTTGAGAACCAGGGTCTGTGCGGTGACGGACAGCGGGCCGGTGGCCGCGGCCGGAGCGGCGGCGGCCGGCGTGGCGGCCGCGGTGACCGCGACCGCGGCGCCGAGCAGGCCGGCGGCGATCCGGCGTCCGGCGGACAGGGTGATGGGCATGGTCGTTCCTTCCCCGTGGTCGGTGCCGCCGTTCCCGGCGGCATCGACCGGCACCATATCGACCGACGTGCCCGGGCGGGGGCCCGAACGGACGAAACGGGCCCGGCGCCACCGCGCCGGGCCCGTCGTCGCCGGTCAGCTCGCGTCGACCGCGGTCACCGCGAAGGAGGTGCTGTTGTCGGCCGGGTCCACGTCCTGCGGGTCGGCCGCCTGCCAGAAGTAGCTCCCGGCCACGGTGAACGTGCCGGTGCCCAGCTCACCGGCCGGCGTGCCGGCGGGCGCGCTGAGGATCACGTCGAAGGTCCGCTCCTCGCCCGGCAGGAACCGGCCGCCCGGCACGGTGAACCAGTTCGGGAAACTCGGTTCGTCCTGCGGCTCGATGTGGTGGACCTGCACCTCGGACGGCAATGCGGCCTCGACGTAGAGCGCGAAGGTCGGGGCATCGTTGCCGTAGCGCACGGTGACCGGCATCCGCCCGAGCAGGCTGCCGTCCGGCTGCCGGTTGAGCGTCACCGCGCCGCCCCGGATGCTCAGGTCGGTCTCGGTGGCCTGCACGTACGGGCGCGGGTTGCGCAGGCTGCCCGTGGTGGAGCGGAAGAGGGTGGTGAAGCCGGTGGCGTCGGCGGCCCGGGCGGCGCCGTCCGGCACCACCTCGATCCGCCCGCCGTCGGCGATCAGGGCGTGGTCGCGGACGGTGGTCCAGACGTGGAAGCCGAGCCGGAAGGTGGCGCTCCGCCCGGCCTCGATCCGGTCGCCCAGGCAGCTGATGACCAGCCGGTTCTCCACGAGCCGCTCGTAGAGGCAGGCCCCGCCGGGCTCGATGGTGGCGAACGAGGCGCCGGCCGGCTCGGTGATCACCAGGTTCACCGACGTCGCGGTCGGCTTGCGGTTGGTGACGGTGGCGGTGAGGGTCCCCTCGTACCCCTGGTCGGTCGGCTCCAGGACGAGCCGCTGGGCCGTGACGCGGATGCCCCCGGTGGTCCCGGCCGGTGCGGCGGTGGCCGGCGCGGCCAAGGTGAGCAGGGCGGCGGCCCCACCGAGCAGCGCGGTGGCGAGCCGTGTCGTACGTGTGGTCATGCTGGTCCTCCCGTGAGTCCCCGTTGCTGGAGGGCGGCGCTTCCGCCCGTCCGATGCTGGTGACACGTCCATATGGGACGGCCGGTTGCGCGCTGCGCTGTCGCCAACCCGACGCGGCCCGCTAGCCGGCCGTGCGCAGCTCGACCTGGTTGTCCTCGGACTTCAGGTCGTTCCACCACCGCTCCTGCGGGTCGTAGTGGATGACCCGCAGGGTCGGCGGCTCGTCGACATCTGGCGGGTCGTAGCGGAACGTGAAGGTGTATGTCTTCCGCTTCCCCGCCGGCAGACCGTCCAGGACGCAGGCGTCCGGCCCGTCCGCCCGCACGGTCCGGCACCGGCTCAGGTCCCCGCCTGCCGGCTCGCCGATGGTGTAGAAATCGGAGAAGCCGAGCAGGGGCACGTCCACCGGTCCCTTGTTCACCACCGTGACGGTCACCGTGGCGGTGCGGTCGCCCTTCGTGTCCGCCGGGCCGATGACGAGGTCGCCGGCCGTCAGGGTGAGGTCGGTCAGCCGGGGGTCCACGCCGAACCTCGTCGGCCCGGCCGTCTGGGTGAACCGCTCGCCGGTCCAGGCGTACGTCCGCCACTGCCGCTGCGGCGACCACTCAGCGGCGCCGCAACACGGCTGGATGTCGGCCACCCGTACCCGGATTGTCCCGTCGGCACGCACCGAGAACTCGGTGATGTCCCCGAGTTCGTCGTACGTGCCGACGACCGGGCCGATCGTGGTGATCCGGCCGGCGGCGTCCCGATTGAAGGCCACCACCTGCTTCACCAGCGCCTCGCCGGACCGACAGCCGACCAGGGCGACCGTCTCGACGGCCCGGTCGCCGTCCAGGTCGCCGTAGCCCGGTTCGCCCAGCAGCGCCGGCGCCGGGTCCCTGGTGGTCCCCGCCCCGGGACCGAGTCGCACCTTCGCCGTCGTGCAGGTCTTCGGAACGTAGTACGACCAGGCCGGCAGGTCGATCCGGGCGGCGAGCAGCTGGGACCGGGTGATCCGGCCGTCCGGCGTGGGCCGGGTCGGGCTGGCCGTGCTCGGCGACGGCGTCGGTGAGAGCGAGGGCGGGGACGGCGAGGCGGACGTGTCCGATGGCGTCGGGGAGACGGTCTGCGCCGGCCCGGGCGGCGGCTCGGATCGGTGCAGGGCGGCGTTCGCGCCCACCGGGATCGCCACGGCGAGCACCGCGGCCGCCGCGGTGACCACCGCGGTACGCCGGCGCCGGCGGCGGACGGTCTCCCGTACCGCCGTCGTCCCGGCCGGGTGCACCGCTGGCGCGTACGCCTCGCGGAACGCGGCGAACTCGCCGCTGACCAGGATGTCGTCGAACTCACTCATGGTGGTTCACCTCGTTCGTGGTGGTGAGCTGGGCCGCCAGTGCGGCCCGGCCCCGGTGCAGCCAGGACTTGACCGTGCCCTCCGGCACCCCCTCCTGCTCCGCGATCTGCACGACGCTGAGATCGGCCAGGTAGTGCAGCACCACGGCGCGGCGCTGGACGGTGGGCAACTGGGCCAGCGCGGCGGTCAGCGCCACCCGGTCCGGCCCCGGACCCGGCACGTGCTCCTCGCGCTGCCGGTGCAGCCAGGACTGGGCCGTCCGCAGCCGCCGCCAGCGGCTGGTGGCCAGGTTCCAGGCGACCCGGCGTACCCAGGCCACCGGGTCGTCGTAGCGGGACACCCGCGACCAGCGGGCGAAGGCCCGGCAGAAGGCCTCCTGCACCAGGTCCTGCGCCTGCGACAGGTCGCCGCAGTACGCGGCGAGCTGGAGCGTCAGGGACCGGAAATGCGCATGGTAGAGCCCGTCGAAATCAACCGCCTCGCGTCCGGCCGGGCGTCCCGGCCCCTCCGCTGTCCCCTCGGGCGGCGGCTCACCGAGCCGCGGCTCCCTCGTCACCGTCATCTGATCCTCCCCGTGCGCGTGCCGCCGGCGCGGTCACGCCCGTCACACGCCCTGACGCCGCCGCAGGTTGCGCCGGTTGCCCTCGCGGGCGCTGTGGTTGACTGTCAACTCGGAGACAGGCGAGGGAGGCCCGAGGTGCAGTTGCCGGCCGTGCTGGGCGAGCCGATCCGGTTCGTGCTGAACTGGGGCCGCCGCTACTCGCTCTGGGTGTTCAACTTCGGGCTGGCCTGCTGCGCCATCGAGTTCATCGCCACCAGCATGGGCCGGCACGACTTCATGCGGCTCGGCGTGATCCCGTTCGCCCACGGCCCCCGCCAGGCCGACCTCATGGTGGTGTCCGGCACGGTCACCGACAAGATGGCCCCGGCGGTCAAGCGGCTCTACGACCAGATGCCCGAGCCGAAGTACGTGATCTCGTTCGGCGCCTGCTCCAACTGCGGCGGGCCCTACTGGGACTCCTACTCGGTCACGAAGGGCGTCGACCAGCTCATCCCCGTCGACGTCTACGTGCCCGGCTGCCCGCCCCGCCCGGAGGCGCTGCTGCACGGCATCCTCCGCCTCCAGGAGAAGATCGCCGCCGAGGAGGCCGGGATCGGCGGCGTGCCGCGCCCGGACCGGCTCGCCCCGCCGGTCGACGCGGGGCCCGCCGAGAACGCCCCCCGGCCGGTGGAATCCCTCACCGCGCCGCCGGTCCGTCCCCCGGTCGGCTGAGCCGCGAGGTGGCGGAGCGGGGCTAGCCTGCGCATCATGACCCACTCCGCGGACAAGCGTTCCGCCTTCATCGTCGACGTGCTCACCGAGGAGTTCGGCGCGTCGATGGCGATCGACCCGGCGGCGTTCCGCCGCAAGTTCCGCAAGATGGCCGCCTCCCCGTTCGCCTTCTACCGGGGCAGCGCCTCGCTCTTCTACGCCGACCAGCGCGGCGACTTCGCCAGCGACCGGTTCCTCGACGACCGGACCAGCCGGGTGTGGATCCACGGCGACCTGCACGCCGAGAACTTCGGCACCTACATGAACGCCTCCGGGCAGCTCGTGTTCAACGTCAACGACTTCGACGAGGCGTACGTCGGGCCGTTCTCGTGGGACCTGAAGCGCTTCGCCGCCAGCGTGGCCCTGCTCGGCTACGCCAAGGCGCTCTCCGACCGGGTGATCGGTGAGCTGGTGGCCGGCTTCGCCCGGTCGTACCTGGCCGAGCTGCGGGCCATCGCGGCCGGCGGGGACGACGCGATCGGCTCGATCACGCTGGAGAACGCCGACGGCGTGCTGCGCCGGGTGCTCCAGCAGGCCCGGCTGAACACCCGGGTCGACCTGCTCGCCACGCAGACCACGATCGACAACTACGAGCGCCGGTTCTCCCTGGGTGACGGGGTCTACGAGATCGACGACGCGACCCGGGAGCAGGTCTGCGCCGCGTTCCAGGACTACCTGGGCACGCTGCCGACGGCGACCGCCCGGCTCCGGCCGGTCGCCACGAACATCAAGGACGTCGTGCTGCGCAAGGGGGTGGGCATCGGGTCCGCCGGGCTGCCCTCGTACAACCTGCTGCTGGAGGGGCACACCCAGGCGCTGGAGAACGACGTCGTCATCTACATGAAGCAGGCGCAGGTACCGGCGGTGGCACGGCACATCGACGACGAGCGGGTCCGCTCGTACTTCCGGCACCAGGGGCACCGGACCGCCGAGTCGCAGCGGGCGTTGCAGGCGCACGCCGACCCGTGGCTGGGCTTCACCGAGCTGGGCGGGGCCGGCCAGCTCGTCGCCGAGGTCTCCCCGTACGCGGCCGACCTCGACTGGGCCGACGTCAACGAGCCCGAGGATCTCGCCGGGGTGCTCACCGACCTGGGCCGGGCGGTGGCCCGGATGCACTCGGTCGCCGACGACGAGTCCAGCCACGACCTGGTGGACTACTCCACCGAGGAGTCGATCGTCGCGGTGGTGGACGGCGACCCGGAGGGCTTCGTCGCCTACCTCATCGACTTCGCGCACACCTACGGCATCCGGGCCCGCGAGGATCACCAGCTCTTCGTGGACCTGTTCCGCAACGGCCGGCTCCCCGGCATCTGAGGCTCCGGGGCGGCGGAGCCCGCGCTCCGGTGCCCCGCCTCACCGCTCGAAGTCGAGCACCACCTTGATGTCCTCGCCCGTCGAGTCGTACGCGTCGGCGTACGAGGAGACCGGCACCCGGCGGGTGATCAGCGAGTTGAGCCAGGACTGGTCGGCACGGGCGAGGGCCTCGGCCGCCAGCTCCCAGTGTCGCCGGTTGGCGTTCACCGAGCCGAAGACCACGTTGTTCTCCAGCACCAGCTCCCGGTTGAGCGCCCCCGCGTCGAAGTCGATGGTCCGGCCGCCGCTGGACACCCCGGTGAGGCAGACGATGCCGTTGGTCCCGGCCTTGATCATCGCGTCCATCACCACCACCGGGGCGCCGGTGCACTCCACCACCACGTCCGGCGCGAAGTCCAGCTCCGCCACCGTCGAGGTGTGGTAGGTCGCGCCGAGCGAGCGGACCAGCTCCGGTTTCGGACCGGTCTTGTTCCGGTCCAGGACGTGCACCGACAGCCCGCGCTGGATGCCCAGCAGGGCGGCCAGCAGCCCGATCGGCCCGGCCCCGGTGACCAGCACGCTCTGCGGCTGCCACACCGCCCGGCTGCCGATCCGTTCGATGTGGTCCCACGCCTTCGCCACCACACTGGTCGGCTCCAGCAGCATCCCGACCGGGGCGAGCGCGGGGTCCAGGCCGACGGCGAACCTCGGCTGCACCCGCCAGCGATCCCGGGCGAAGCCGGGCAGCCCCTTGATCCCGTGCTCGGTGTACCGGCCGTTGCGGCACATGTCCCACTCGCCGACGGCGCAGTTCGGGCAGGGCACCGGGTCGGGGTGCCGGACGATCCCGGCCACCAGGTCGCCGGGTTGGAGGGTGCCCGTCGGGTCCTCCAGCACCCGGCCGAGCGCCTCGTGCCCGAGCACCAGCCGTTCCTGGCCGGGCGGGGCCTCGCCGTAGTCGCCGGCGATGATCTCCTGGTCGGTCCCGCAGATGCCGACCGCGACGGCCTGGACCAGGATCGCGCCCTCCTCCGCGGCCGGCTCGGGCCAGTCCTCGTCGAGGCGCAGCGAGTCGCGTACCCCGGTAGCCACAGTGACAGCGCGCACGATGTTCATCCTTCCCCGCCGGAGGCCGCCGTGCCCGGCAAAGCGGCGGATCGGACCCGGGGGAGCGTGGACGGCCCGACACGGCTTCCGCCCACCGGCCCTAGGATCAGCGGCATGACTCCGGAAGAGGTCGGCCGCCGAGTGGTCGCGCTGCTCGCGCCCGTCGCGGCCACCACAACGGTCTCCGGCGGTCAGGGGTACGCCCGCGCCACCGTCGACGTATCCCCGGCGAGCTGGCGTGACGCGGTGCGCGCGGCGCGCGACGACGCCGAGCTGGCCTGCGACTTCTTCGACTGGCTGTCGGCGGTCGACGAGCTGGCCGAGGGCTTCGACGTGGTGGCTCACCTCTGGTCGGTCCGGCACCGGCACGGGCTGCTGCTGCGCACGCGGGTGCCCCGCGAGACGCCGGTCGTGGCGTCCGTGGTCGACGTCTTCCCCGGCGCGGCCTGGCACGAGCGCGAGACCCACGAGATGTTCGGCATCGGCTTCGACGGGCACGGCGAGCTTCAGCCGCTGCTGCTGCCGCCGGAGTTCGAGGGCCACCCGCTGCGCAAGGAGTTCGTGCTCGCCTCCCGGGCCGCCAAGCCGTGGCCGGGCGCCAAGGAACCCGGCGAGTCGGAGGCGGGCGGCGGCCGGCGGCCGATCCGGCCCCCGGGCGTGCCGGCGCCGGGCGAGTGGGGGACGACGCCCACGCCGGCCGGTGCGGCGGGGGTGGGCGAGGGCCCCCGCGGGGGTACGCCGGCCCGCCCCGCCCGGGAACGCCCCGCGCGCCCCGCCCCCGGGGAGCGGCCCGCCCGTCCGGCCCGGCCGCGCCCGGGCGCCGACGCCGAGGAGGGGGAGGGCTGATGCCGGCCTGGTTGGAGCTGGTCCTCCGGGTGGTGGGCGTGCTGGTCGCCTTCCTCACCCTGCCGCTGATCGTGGGCCAGGCCGAGCACAAGGTGATGGCCCACATGCAGGGCCGGCTCGGCCCGATGTACGCGGGCGGCTTCCACGGCTGGGCCCAGCTGGTCGCCGACGGCGTCAAGTTCGTGCAGAAGGAGGACGTCACCCCGCGCGAGGCGGACCGGCCGGTGTTCCGGCTGGCCCCGGCCGTGGCCCTGGTGCCCTACCTGCTCGCCCTGCTGGTCATCCCGCTGGGGCCGGGCGACCTGGTCGGGCAGCCGCTGGACATCGGGCTGTTCTTCGTGCTGGCCGTGGTCGGCATCGGAGTGCTGGCGGTCCTCATGTCGGCCTGGGCCTCGGCCAACAAGTACAGCCTGCTCGGCGGGCTGCGCGGGGCGGCCCAGCTGCTCGGCTACGAGCTGCCGCTGGTGCTGGCCGCCGCCTCGGTGGCGATGGCGGCCGGCACGCTCAGCCTGCCCGGCATCGTCGAGGCGTGGCACCCCTGGTGGCTGCTCTGGCAGGCGCCGGCCATGGTGATCTTCTTCGTGGCGGGGCTGGCCGAGATCCGCCGGCCCCCGTTCGACATGCCGGTGGCCGACTCCGAGCTGGTCTTCGGCTACATGACCGAATACACCGGCCTGCGCTTCGCGTTCTTCCTGCTCGCCGAGTACGTCGGCATCGTGGTGATCGCCGCGCTGACCACGGTGCTCTTCCTCGGCGGGTGGCAGGGACCGTTCGCGGACGCCCAGCTCGGCTGGCTGTGGACCCTGCTCAAGGTGTTCGCCGTGGCGTTCGTGATCATCTGGCTCCGGGTGAGCTATCCGAGGTTGCGCGAGGACCAGCTCCAGCGCCTGTGCTGGCTGGTGCTCGTGCCGCTGGCCCTGGCCCAGCTGGTGCTGACCGCCGCCGTCCGCCTGGCCATGTGAGGACGGGCGCGCCCCCGCGGGTTCAGTCGACGTCGCGTAGCGGGGTGTGGGCCGGGTCGACGCGCTCGTCCGGCGGCGCCGGCAGCGGCGGCGTGCCGTCGCCGAACGGCCGGCCGCCGAGCTGCTCCCGCCCGTGCGGCGTGAGCCAGTTCGCCAGGTCCGGGCCGAGCGGCACCACCCCGGTCGGGTTGATGTCCCGGTGCACCTCGTAGTAGTGCCGCTTGATGTGGTCGAAGTCGACGGTGTCGCCGAAGCCCGGGGTCTGGAACAGGTCCCGCGCGTACGCCCACAGCACCGGCATCTCGGCGAGCTTCTGCCGGTTGCACTTGAAGTGGCCGTGGTAGACCGGGTCGAAGCGGACCAGCGTGGTGAACAGCCGGACGTCCGCCTCGGTGATCGTGTCGCCGACCAGGTAGCGCTGCCCGGTCAGCCGCTCGGTCAGCCAGTCCAGCCGGTCGAAGAGCCGGTGGTACGCCCGCTCGTACGCCTCCTGGCTGCCGGCGAAGCCGCACCGGTAGACGCCGTTGTTGACGTCCGCGAAGACCACCGCGTTGACCTCGTCGATCTCCCCGCGCAACCGCTCCGGGTAGAGCTCCGGCGCGCCCTTGCGGTGGTGGGCGCTCCACTGGGTCGACAGGTCCAGGCTCATCTGCGCGTAGTCGTTGGTGACCACCTGACCGGTCGGCACGTCCACCATCGCCGGCACCGTGATGCCCCGCTCGTAGCCGGGGAAGCGCGCGAAGTAGGCGTCGGCCAGCCGCTCGATGCCGAGCACCGGGTCCCGGCCGCCCGGGTCGAGGTCGAAGGTCCAGCTCCGCTTGTCGTGGGTGGGGCCGGCCACCGCCATCGAGATGGCGCCCTCCAGCCCGAGCAGCCGCCGGACGATGATCAGCCGGTTGGCCCACGGGCAGGCCCGGCTGACCGCGAGCCGGTAGCGGCCCGGCTCCACCGGCCAGCCGCTCGACCCGTCCGCGGTGATCCGGGTGGCGATGTAACGCTGGTCCCGGGTGAACTCGCCGCCGGGCTCGACGTACTTGCCGCCGGTCCGGTCGAGGATCTCGTCGCCGTTGCCGCCCACGCCGCCTCCCGAGGATGTTCGGTTCCGGTCCCATCATCGTCGCTCCGACGGCCCACGGCAGGCCGAGTCGGTACGACCGGGGCTAGGCTGCCGCGATGACCGATGTGGAGGCGGCGGCCCGGCGTCTCGTCGCCGACGTGTGGAACGCCGGCCGCGAGGAGAGCGCGTACGACCTGATCGCCGAGGACTGCCCGGGGCTGGGCGGCACCGGGCCGGAGGCCACGCTGGCCTGGCACCGCGACCGGCGGGCGTCCTTCCCCGACCTGCGCTACAAGGTCGTCGAGGTGGTGGCCGCCGGCAGCCGGGTGGCGGTGCGCTGGCGGGCCGCCGGCACCCAGGCCGGGCAGTTCGGCCCGGTGCCGCCGACCGGCCGGGTGGTCAGCTACTCGGGGGCGAGCTTCCTGCGCTTCGACGAGGCCGGCCGGATCGCCGACGTGTGGAGCGTCAACGAGCTGTTCCAGATCCTCCAGCAACTCGGCGTCGAGATGCTCCCACCGCTGCCGGCCGCCGGCGCGTGACCGCGGCGGCGGGCGAACCGCCGGGTGGTGGTCGCGCGCGCCGGGGGCACAGGGCAGGATGGGCGGCATGAGCGAGCGCAGCGGCGTGCCCGGCGAGGGGTTGGTGAAGGGCCTGGCGGTCACGCTGAAGACGATGACCCGCCGCTCGACCACGCAGCAGTACCCGGACGTGGCCCCCGAGCTGCCGCCCCGCTCCCGTGGCGTGATCGCGCTGCTGGAGGAGAACTGCACGGTCTGCATGCTCTGCGCCCGTGAGTGCCCGGACTGGTGCATCTACATCGACTCGCACAAGGAGGAGGTGGCGGTGCCCGGCGCCGCCCGCCCCCGCCAGCGCAACGTGCTCGACAAGTTCGACATCGACTTCTCGCTCTGCATGTACTGCGGCATCTGCATCGAGGTCTGCCCGTTCGACGCGCTCTACTGGTCGCCGGAGTTCGAATACGCCGAGTACGACATCAAGGACCTCCTGCACGACAAGGACCACCTCGGCGAGTGGATGGCGACCGTGCCGCCGCCGCCGGCCCACGACCCGCACGGCGACCCCTCGAAGGAGGAGACCACCGCCGCCCGCAAGGCCGCCGCCCCCGCCGCCCGCCCGGCCCCGGCCCGCCCACAGCCCGGCGCCGACCAGGGCGGAGGCACGCCGTCATGACGGGTGCCGACGTGCTGCTGCTGGCCCTCGGCGCGGTGGCGGTGGGCGCGGGCGCGCTGGTGGTGGGCACCCGGCACCTGGTCCGGGCCGGCCTCTGGCTGGTGGTCTGCCTGGGCGCGCTGGCCGGCGACTACCTGGTGCTGAGCGCCGAGCTGGTGGCCTGGGTGCAGGTGCTCATCTACGTCGGCGCGGTCGTGGTGCTGCTGCTGTTCGCGGTGATGCTCACCCGGGCACCGATCGGCCCCTCCGACGACCTCGACCGGCCCGGCTGGCCGGCCGCGCTGATCGGCGCCGGCAGCGGACTGGGACTGGCCGTGCTGCTGGTCGACGCGTTCCGCTGGTCCCGGGTGGACCTGCCCGCCGCGGGCACCGCCGAACGCCTCGGCGAGCAGGTCTTCCGCTCCTGGGTGCTGCCCTTCGAGGTGCTCTCGGTGCTGCTGCTCGCCGCCCTGGTCGGCGCCATCGTGCTGTCCCGCCCCGACATCGGCCGCCCGGGCGCGACCCAGGCCGCCGGCCCGGCCCGCCCGGTCGAGCCGGCCCGCCCGGTCGTCGCCGCCGACGAGGGCGGGCGCGCGTGAGGCCCGTCATCCCGTACGTCACCGCCGCGCTGCTGTTCGGCCTCGGCGTCTACGGCGTGCTGCGCCGCCGCAACGCCGTCCTCGTGCTGATGGCCGTCGAGCTGATGCTCAACGCGGTCAACCTGATCCTGATCACCGCCGACACCACGGTCCGGGCCGCCCTGCCGCACTCCGGCCAGGTCTTCGCGCTCTTCGTGATCGTGCTCGCCGCCGCCGAGATCGGCGTCGGGCTCGCCATCGTGCTCCAGCTCTACCGGCTGCGGGCCAGCGTCACGGTGGACGACGTGCCGCTCACGGAGGCGCCCGCCGGGGCCGCCGCCGACCGGGGCGAGGGGGAGAAGTGACCGGACTGCTCGCGGTGGCGCTGCCCGGCGTACCCCTGATCGCCGGCCTGCTCGGGCTGCTGCTCCCGCCGTCGCCGCGCGGGGCGGCCACCGGGGAGGACCCGGCCCGGCGGGCGGCGATCGCGCTCGGCGTGGTCGGCGCGACGCTCGCGCTGCTGGCGGCGGTGGCGCTGCTGCTCCGCGTGGACGGGCCGGTCGAGGCGGCCACCGACTGGGTCGACCTGGGCGGGCTCCGGGTCACCCTCGGCTGGCGGCTGGACGGTGTGGCCGTGCTGGTCGCCGTGGCGGTGGCCGCGGTGGCGCTGGCCGTGCAGGTCTACTCCATCGGCTACCTGCGGCGCGGCCCGCACGACGACGTCGAGGTCGACCACCGCTACCCGCCCTACGCCGCCCAGATCAGCCTGTTCACCGCCGCGATGCTGACCGTGGTCGTCTCCGGCGACCTGATCCTGCTGCTGGTCGGCTGGGAGGTGATGGGCATCTGCTCCTACCTGCTCATCGCCCACGACCGGCGGCTGCCCGAGGCGCCCGCCGCCGCCATGAAGGCGTTCCTGGTCACCCGGGTGGGTGACGTCGGCTTCCTGCTGGGCATCGCGCTGCTCGGCGTCGGCGCGGGCAGCTTCCGGATCGCCGACGTGCTGGCCCACGACTACGGCAGTGGCACGCTCACCGCGGCCTGCCTGCTGCTGCTCGCCGGTGTGGCCGGCAAGAGCGCGCAGTTCCCGCTGCACACCTGGCTGCCGGACGCGATGGCCGGCCCCACCCCGATCTCCGCCCTGATCCACGCGGCCACCATGGTCGCGGCCGGGGTCTACGCGGTGGCCCGGCTCTTCCCGCTCTTCGCGCAGGCTCCGGCCGCCCTCGCCGTGCTCGGGGTCATGGCGGCGGTCACCCTGCTGCTCGGCGCGTTCGCGGCCACCGCACAGGACGACATCAAGCGGGTGCTGGCCTGGTCGACGGTCTCCCAGATCGGCTACATGACCGGCGCGCTCGCCGTCGGCGCCCCCGCGGCGGCCCTGTTCCACCTGCTCACCCACGCCGCCTTCAAGGCGCTGCTGTTCCTCGCGGCCGGCGTGGTCATCCACGCCGTGGGCACCACGCTGATGTCCCGGATGGGCGGCCTGCGCACCGCCATGCCGGTGACCTTCTGGTGCATGCTGATCGGCCTCGGCGCGCTGGCCGGGGTGCCACCGCTGTCCGGCTTCTGGAGCAAGGACGGCGTGCTGGCCGCCGCGCAGGCCGCCGCGCTGGACGGCGCGGGCCCGGCCCCCGCCTGGGTGGGCTGGCTGGTCTGGCTCGCCGGGCTGCTCGGCGTCGCGGTGACCGCCTGGTACGCGACCCGCCTGCTGCTGCGCACCTTCCTCGGCGCGACCCGGACCCCGCTGGCTGACCCCCACGACCCGCCGGCGGTGCTGCGCTGGCCGGTGCTGCTGCTCGCGGTGCCCGCCGCGCTGCTCGGCCTCGCCGCCTTCGCGCCGTGGTTCGCCGACCGGCTGCGGGTGCCGGCCGACGCGTCCGGCGAGGCCGTCGAGCTGGTCCACCTCGCGCCGAACCTGGTCCTGCCGTTCCTCCTGCTGCTCGTGGGCGCGGGCGTCGCCTGGGCCGGCTGGCGCCGCGACCCGGCCGCCGACCCGGCGCGCTTCCTGGGTCCGCTGCGGCCGGTCTTCGCCCGGGCGTTCCGGCTCGACGACGTGCAGCACGCCCTCGTCGTACGCCCGGCCACCGCCCTGGCCCGGGTCGTGCGCACCGGGGACGAGCTGGGGGTGGACGGCCTCGTGGAGGGCAGCGGCCGGGCCGCGGTCGAGCTGGGCGGCGGGCTGGCCGCGCTGCACCGGGCCGCGCTGCCCCGCGCCGCGGCCGGGGTGCTGGCCGGCGCGCTGCTGATCGGCCTCGCGGTCGCCCTGATCGGAGTGACCTCATGACGTTCGGGCAGTTCCTGCTGGTCGCGGTCCTCGCGGTGCCCGTGCTGGGCGCCGTCGTGACCGCCGCCGTACCCGGTGACCGGGCCGGCCGGGTGGTCGGCACGGCCGCCGCCGCGCTGACCCTGCTCGCCACCCTGCCGCTGGTCGGCGGCGACCACGGCTGGTTCGGCTACGGCCCCCGGCCGGCCGTGCAGCCCTGGCACCGGCTCGACGCGTCCTGGGTGCCCGGCCTCGACCTGCGCTTCCACCTCGGGGTGGACGGCATCTCGTGGCCGCTGGTGGTGCTCACCGCGCTGCTCACCCTGCTCTGCTGCGCCTACACGCTCTGGCGGGTGCCGGCCGGCGGCGGCAGCGGGCGGGCGCTGGTGGCGCTGCTGCTGGTCGTCGAGGTGGGCATCCTGGGCACCTTCCTCGCCCTCGACCTGGTGCTGTTCTTCCTGTTCTTCGAGGTCGTCCTGCTGCCCATGTACGCGATCATCGCGGGCTGGGGCGGCGACGACCGGCGCCGGGCGGCCCGCAAGTTCGCCCTCTACACGCTCTTCGGCTCGGTGCTGCTGCTGGTCGGCGTCTACGTGGTGGTCGCCGCGGCGGGCACCGCCGACCTGGTGACGCTGACCGGCGGCACCGGGCTGTCGCGGGGCACCCAGCTCGCCGCGTTCACGCTGCTGGCGCTGGCCTTCGCGGTGAAGAGCCCGCTCTGGCCGCTGCACTCCTGGCTGCCCGACGCGCACACCCAGGCGCCCACCGTGGGCAGCGTGATCCTGGCCGGGGTGCTGCTCAAGATGGGCACGTACGGGCTGATCCGGGTGGCCGTCGGGGTGGCTCCCGAGGGCGCCCGCTGGGCCGCCCCGGTGCTCGGTGTGCTCGCCGTCGCGGCGATCCTGATCGGTGGCCTGGTCTGCCTCGCGCAGACCGAGCTGAAGCGGCTGATCGCCTACTCCAGCGTCGGGCACATGGGCTTCGTGCTGCTCGGGGTCGCCACGCTCACCGCCACCGGCCTCCAGGCCGCGCTGATCGGCAACATCGCGCACGGCGTGATCACCGGGCTGCTGTTCTTCCTGGCCGGGGCCGTCAAGGACCGCACCCGCACCGGATCGCTGGCCGAACTGTCCGGGCTGCGGGAGACCGCGCCCCGGCTGGCCGGGCTGCTCGGTTTCGCGGCGGTCGCCTCGCTCGGGCTGCCCGGGCTGGCCGGCTTCTGGGGCGAGGCGTTCGCCGTGGTGGCCGCCGTGCGGCGGGGCGGTGGGCTGTGGACCACCCTCGCGGTGCTCGCGGCGCTGGGCGGGGCGTTGACCGCCGCGTACTTCCTCCGGCTGCTGCGCCGGGTCACCCACGGGCGGCCCAGCCCGGCGGTGGCCCCGATCGCGCCGGGCCTGGCCGGCGCGGAGCTGACCGCCTGGGCGCCGCTCGTGCTGCTCGCCCTCGCCGTCGGCCTGGCGCCGGCACTGGTCCTGTCCTACGCGTCCGGTCCGGTGGGTGCCCTGGTGGGAGTCCTCAAATGAGTGTCGTGCAGAGCGTGGACAACGTGGCGCTGCTGCCGGCCTACCTGGCCGCCGGCACGGCCGTGCTGGTGCTCCTGGTCGACCTGCTGGCAGCCCGGGCCGCCGCCACGATGACCGTGGCCGCCCTCGGCACGGCGGGCACCGCGCTCGGCGCGGCGCTGGTCGGCGCGGCCGGCGAACGCCGTACCTTCTGCGCCGGCCCGGACTGCTCCTGGCTCTGGACCGGGCGGGCCGCGCTGGTCGCGGTGGTCATCGCCCTGCTCACCCTCGGCGTGCTGGCGCTCTCCGGCCCGCTGCTGCGCGCCGGCCGGGTCCCGGTGGGGGAATACTGCTTCCTGCTCGCCTGCGCGATGACCGGCGGCGTCGTGCTCGGCGCGGCCGGCGACCTGATCACCCTGGTCGTGGCACTGGAGACGCTCACCCTGCCGCTCTACGTGCTGGTGGGGCTGCGCCGGGGCAGCCTGGCCGGTGCCGAGGCGGCGGTGACCTTCTTCGTGGTCAGCGTGGTGGCCACCACGGTCACCCTGCTCGGTGCGGCGCTGCTCTACGCGGTGACCGGCAGCCTCCACCTCGACCGGCTCGGTGCGGCCTTCGCCGCCGACCGGGAGAGCCTGCTCGACCTGCCGCTGACCACGGTCGCCGTGGCGCTGGTGGTGGCCGGGCTGGCCTTCAAGGTCGCCGCGGTGCCGTTCCACGCCTGGGCGCCGGCCACCTACGACGGCGCGCCGCTGCCCGTGGCCGCCTACCTGTCGACCGCCTCGAAGCTGGGTGGCGTGGTGGCCCTGCTCGCCGTGGTCCAGCGGGCGCTGCCGGCCACCGTGACCGGCCCGGTGCTGGCCCTGCTGGCGGTGCTCACCATGACCGTGGGCAACCTGGTGGCGCTGCGCCAGCGGCGTACGGTCCGGCTGCTCGCCTGGTCCTCGGTGGCCCAGGCCGGCTACATCCTCGCCCCGCTGGGTGCGCTCGCGCTGGCCGCCGGGCGCACCAGCGACGCCCGTGCGACCGCCTACGCCGCGGCCGTCGCGTACGCCGTCTTCTTCGTGCTGCTGGAACTGGCCGCGTTCGCCGCGGTGGTGGCCCTGCGGCCGGCGGACGGCGACGGCGGCACCCTGGCCGACCTGCGCGGCGCGGCCCGCCGGCACCCGTGGGTGGGAGGCGCGTTCGCGCTCGCGCTCATCGGGCTGGCCGGGCTGCCGCCCGGCCTGGCCGGCCTGTTCGCCAAGGTCACCGTGGTCCGCGCGTTGCTGGCCGGGCACGCCGGCTGGCTGGCCCTCGTGGTGGCGCTGAACGCGGTGCTCGGCCTGGCCTACTACCTGCGCCTGGCCGCCACCCTCTACGCCGAGCCCGGCGGTGTGGCGGTCCGGCCGGCCCGGATCGTGGTGGTCGCGCTCGGGGTCGCCACCGCACTGGCCGTGGTGCTCGGCTTCGCCCCGCAGCTGGTGCTCGACGTGGCGGCCCGCTGACGGTTTCGTCCCCCGGTGGGAAGCTGGCACAGCCCGCTCACAGGATTCCCCAGCCAACTTTCAGCCATGAGCAGGATGGTTGGCGGGTACCGGTGTTGTTGAACCGGTCAGCGGGCTCCGCGCGGGCCCGCGCACCGAAGGAGCGATCGTGCATCACAACCGTTTCAAGACCGCAGCGTTGCTCGGCCTGTTGACCGCGCTGATCCTCGCGGTCGGCTACTGGTTCGGCGGTAGCGGCGGTCTCGTCTTCGCCGTCGTCGTCTCGTTGGTGATGAACGGCGTGACCTACTTCTACTCCGACAAGCTCGCGCTGCGCTCGATGCGGGCGCAACCGGTCAGCGAGGCACAGTTCCCCGAGCTGTACCGGATGGTGCGGGAGCTCTCCACCCAGGCGGGCAAGCCCATGCCCCGGCTCTACGTGAGCCCCACGGCGCAGCCCAACGCGTTCGCCACCGGGCGTAACCCGGAGCACGCCGCGGTCTGCGTGACCCAGGGGATCGTCGAGATCCTCGACTACCGGGAGCTGCGGGGCGTCATCGGCCACGAGCTGTCGCACGTCTACAACCGGGACATCCTGATCTCCAGCGTGGCGGCCGGCCTGGCCGGCATCATCACCGCGCTGGCCAACATCGCCTGGTTCATCCCGCTGGGCTCGTCCGACGACGAGGACGCCCCGAACCCGGCGGTGCTGCTGCTCACCCTGATCCTCGGCCCGATCGCGGCCACCCTGATCCAGCTGGCGATCAGCCGCAGCCGGGAGTTCCAGGCCGACCAGTCCGGCGCCGAGCTGAGCCGGGACCCGCTGGCCCTGGCCAGTGCCCTCCGCAAGATCCACGCAGGTACGCAGGCCCGCCCGCTGCCGGCGCAGGGCCAGCTCACCAGCACGGCACACCTGATGATCGACAACCCGTTCAAGCGGGGCGGCGGCATCGCCGCGATGTTCGCCACCCACCCGCCCATGGAGCAGCGGGTGGCCCGGCTGGAGCAGCTGGCCCGCAATTCCGGGCCGGTGCAGTTCCAGCGCTGACCCGCACCGACCACCTCCGCCCGCGTCCACCCGGACGCGGGCGGACGTGCTTCAGGCGGTGGCCTCGGGCAACCGGTCGGGCCGGGCGAGGAGCACGACCCCGAGCAGCAGCACCCCGGCGACGAGGTAGGCGGTGGCCGGACCGAACAGCTCGGCGGCGGTGCCGAGCAGGAAGATCCCGCAGCCGGAGACCACGATGTTCCCCGCGACGATGGTCGCCTCCACCTGGCCCATCCGCTCCCTGGGCGCCAGCCTGGCGAAGGTGGCCTGCGCCCCGATCAGCCAGCCGCCACCCGCGCCGATCAGCGCGTTGGCCACCGCCAGCACCCAGGCCGGGGCGTGGGCCGCGACGAGCACCCCGGCCAGCAGCAACGCGCCGCCCAGCGCGGCGGCCGCCGCCATCTGACCGGCCACCCGCGCCAGCCAGGTCCGCCGCCCCACCGCCAGTACGAAGACCGCGCCGCCGAGGGGCGAAGCGGCCAGCACGAGCGGGCGCCACGCGCCGCCGGCCAGGTCCGGAGCCAGGGTCTCCGGCAACGCCCCGGAGAGCACCGTGCCCAGGGTGAGCAGAGCGACGCCGCGCAGCACCGGGTGGCCGGCGATGGCGCGGATGCCGGCGGTGGCCGGCGGGCGGGCCTTCCGGCGCTCGCCGTGGCCCACCGGAAGCCCGGCCAGGACGACGGCGGCCAGCAGGAACGACACCAGGTCGACCAGGAGCGCCACCCGGGGGCCGAGCGCCACGGTCACGCCGGCCCCGGCGAGCAGACCGGTCACCTGGCCGAGCTGGTTCGCGAAGGCGGAGAGGCCGAACAGCGGCAGTCGCAGGGGGCCGTCCACCGCCTCGGCGACGATCGCCACGTTCACACTCGAGTACGCGGCCCGGACCGCGCCCAGGAGGCCGGCCGCGACGATCGCCGGCAGCGGCCGGGGCGCGGCGGTCGGTACCGCGATCAGGACCGCTCCGGCCAGCGACAGCCCGACCAGCATGGTGCGCCGTGCCGGCACGTCCAGCCACCCGCTGAACACGGTCGCGACCAGCAGGGCGGGCAGCGTCCGGGCGGCGTACACGGCGGCCGGGCCGAGCACCGACTGCGTCTGGTCGTACGCGAGCAGCAGCAGGGCGGCCAGCCCGACGAAGTCGCCCAGCTCGGAGACGCCACGGGCGATGACGAGCCGGGAGGCGACCGGGTGGCGGAACAGGTCTCGGTAGCCGGGCGGGGGCGCGAGCCGTTCCTCGGTGCCGGTCATCAGTCCTCCGCACAACGATGGGTGGAGTCTGCGAACGCATGGACCTGATTCGATCAGCAACCTACCGTCTGGCCGCCGGCGCGGCTGCCCCGTCCGGCCGCCCCGTGTGAGGGAGCCGACCATCACTGCGGCGACCTGTGGCGTTAGGGTCGGAAGGGTATTCACCCGTTACCTCACCGCACCGGAGGTGCACCCTTGGCCGCACTGCGCCAGTACCTGGGCGTCTGGCGGATTCCCGGCGCCCCGATGCTGCTGATCCTCGGCATCATCGGCCGGCTCGGGATCGGCATGACCCCGCTGGCGCTGCTGCTGGTGGTCGCGGAGGTCACCGACCGCTACTCGCTCGCCGCCGTCGCCGGCGGCATCTACGCGCTCTCCGGCGCCGCGCTCAGCCCGATCGCCGGGCGCGTCGCCGACCGGGTCGGCCCCACCCCGGTGCTGCTGGCCACCGCCGTGGCCCACCCGCTCGCCCTCTTCGGGCTCCTCGGCGCCAGCCGGTCCGGCTCCGGCAGCCTCGCCCTGATCTACCTGGCCGCGGGCGTCGCGGGCGCCACGTACCCGCCGCTCACCGCCGCCATCCGGGGCGCCTGGAACGACCTCACCGCCCCCGCCACCGGTCGGGCCCACCTGCGCAACACCGCGCTCGCCGCCGAGACCTCCCTCTTCGAGGTCGTGTTCGTGCTCGGCCCGCTGCTGGTGGCCGGCTTCGTCCTGGTCGCCGACGCCGCCGCCGCGCTGGTCGGCGCCGCCGTGGTCACCCTGGTCGGCACCACCGCCGTCGCGCTCGGCCGGGTCATGCGCGGCTGGCGGCCGCACCCCCGCGAGCACCACGCGAAGGGCCTCGGCCCGCTGCGGGTCGGTGGCTTCCCGGCTCTGCTCCTCTGCGTCGCGAGCCTGGGCATCGCCTTCGGCGCCGCCGGGGTGATCGTCCCGGCCTTCGCCGGGAACGCCACCGCCGACGACCCGGAAAGCCTCGCCGGCGTGCTGCTCGCCGTCTGGGGCATCGGCAGCGCCTTCGGCGGGTTCTGGTTCGGGGTACGCAAGCCCGCCGCCAACATGACCCGCCAGTTCGCCTGGCTGCTCGGCGCGGTCGCCGCCAGCTTCGCCGTCTTCGCCGTGATGCCCGGCCCGGCCGCGCTCGGCGTCGCGCTGGTGCTGGGCGGCGCCACCATCGCCCCCGCGCTGACCCTGGAGAACACCCTGGTCGGCCGGATCGCCCCGGCCGGCATGCTGAACGAGGCGTACACCTGGGTGGTCACCATGTCGGTGGCGGCGAGCGCCGCCGGGGGAGCGGTGGCCGGGCTCATCGTCGACCACGCCGGAGGCGTGCCCTGGGCCTTCCTGTTCGCGGGTGCGGCGGTCGCCGTCGGGGCCGCGGTCGCCGCGCCGCGAGGCGGGCCGATCGCCCGCGCCGAAGCCACCGCGGTACGCGCCGAGCAGTCCCTCGTCGCCTGACCGCTCACCGCCCGGCGGGCAGCACCACCCGCTCCACGCCGGGCAGACCCGCCACGGCGGCCTGGATCGGCGCGGGGTCCTCGCCGACCGCCAGCAGGATCGAGGCGACGAACCGCCCGTCACGGTCCGGCCGCAGCGACACCGGCTGGCCACCGCAGCGCAGACCCGCCTCACCGCGCGCCACCCCGATCCGGTAGTTCGCCTCCTGCATCTGTTGCGCCGAGGCACCGACCCGGAAGACGACATCGACCCGCGCCGGCGCCCCCGCGTCCGGGAGGCACCGCCCGGTCGCGGACGGAGTCGCGCTCGCGGTGGTGCCCGACGCCGCCGGTGTCACGGGACGGGTCAGGCCCGGCACCGTCGCCGCGCCGCCCGCCACCACCACCGCCGCAGCCCCGGCCAGCACCGCGGCCCGCCGGCGACTGCGCGCCCGGCCGCGGGCCCGGACCGCGGCCGGCGGGGCCAACCGCAGCCCGGCAACGTCCCGTTCCAACTCCGTCAGAGCCTCACGAATGCGTGCCGACATCGGTCTTCTCCTTCTCCTCGTCGCTGAGTAGAGCGGCGAGCGTCGCCCGCGCCCGGGAGAGGTGGGACTTCACCGTGCCGACCGGCATGCCGGTGCTTCTGGCGATCTCCGCCACCGGCAGGTCGTGAAGGTGGTACAGGACGACGACGACCCGCTGCGCCTCGGGCAGCCGCCGCAGCGCGTCCAGCAGCGCCACCCGGTCCGGGTTCGGCCCCGGCGCCGGAGCCTCCCGGCCCAACCGCGACCGGGCCGCGAACCAACGCCGCAGGCCGCGCCACCGGTTGGCGGTCAGCCGCCAGGCCACCGTCCGAACCCAGCCCTCGGGGTCCTCGTACGACCCGACGGTGGACCATCGCTGCCACGCCCGGGCGTACGCCTCCTGCACCACGTCCTGAGCCTCCGCGAGGTCGCCGCACAGGGCGTAGACGTGGTGCACGGTCCGGCGTGCGGTAGCCGTGTAAAGGCGTCGAAATCCTCAGGGCCGTCCATGCCCACCTCCCGCGTCCGCTCTCCAGCACCGGACACCCCGCAGCGGACACTGCGGTTGCAACGCGGGATCAATCTGCTCGGGGCGGGTACGCCCCGGCATGTTCCTCTTCTTCTCGAACCGGGTGGGCTGTCTCGGCTCGATCCTGGTCAGCGCCCTCGTGACCGTGATCCTGCTGCTGATCTTCGCGCGCTGACGTGGTCGGCGGCCTCACACGCCGAGGCCGCCGACCACCCTCAACTCCTGCCCGGTGAACTCGCCGGTGAGCATCGGCATGGCCCGGCCGATGGCGGCCCGGGTCTCGGGAAGCCGCAGAGAGGCGTCGTGGTGCTCCCTGCTCCGCCACACCTCGGTGACCCAGATCGTGACGTCGTCCTGGTCGGAGACGCCCACCACGTACAGCTCGCAGCCGGCCCCGCGGAGCCCGTCGACGCCGCTCAACAGGATGGCGACGACGTCGTCCCGGCAGCCGGGTCGCGTCCTCATCGACGCCAGGTAGCCGTAGGACATGGTCGCCTTCCCGCTCTCGGTGGGTCGGGCCGCCGACCGGTGCCGATCCGGGCGGCGGCCTGACGGACGTCCTAGCGGTAGTTGGTGAACTGGAGGGCGACGCCGAAGTCCTCGCCCTTGAGCAGCGCGATGACGGCCTGGAGGTCGTCCTTCTTCTTGCCGGTGACCCGGAGCTGGTCGCCCTGGATCTGCGCCTGCACGCCCTTCGGGCCCTCGTCCCGGATCTTCTTGCTGATCGCCTTGGCCTTGTCCGAGTCGATGCCCTGGATCACCTTGGCGTCGATCTTGAAGATCTTGCCCGACGAGCGGGGGTCGCCGGCGTCCAGCGACTTCAGCGAGATGTTCCGCTTGACCAGCTTCTCCTTGAAGACCTCCAGCGCGGCCCGGACGCGCTCCTCGGTCTCCGCCTGGAGGCTGATCGCCTCCTCGCCCGACCAGGAGATCTCGGCGCCGGTGCCGCGGAAGTCGAACCGCGTCGCGAGCTCCTTCTCCGCCTGGCGGAGGGCGTTGTCGACCTCCTGCCGGTCGACCTTGCTCACGATGTCGAACGACGGGTTCGCTGCCATGCTCATGCTCCTGCTGTCCGGAGGTCTGTCCTGATCCGTCCCTCGCTGACCAGCGCGGGACCCCCTGACGGTACCCGCTTGCGGCGGCCCCGGGGGCAACCGCTATCCTTGCTTCCGCCGCCGCGTCGCGACGTGGTGGTGTGCCCTGGCGGGTTGCCCGAGCGGCCAATGGGAGCGGACTGTAAATCCGTCGCGAAAGCTACAGAGGTTCGAATCCTCTACCCGCCACCAGGCAGTGGCAAGGCCCTTGATCTGCGGAAACGCAAGTCAGGGGCCTTCGTCGTATCCGGCCCGCGACGACCGCTGTCGCCCTCGGCCCGCCGGCTGATCGGGCCCGTGCCCGGCGCCCACGGGGACTAGGGTGGGTGATCAACACGGTGGGCCCTTCTCGCCGACTCCGGGCCACGGATCCAGGGCTTCCCGTGGGCGAGGAGACGTCCGTGCACGACAACGACCTCACCGCCGAGAGCGATCCGGCCGGCCGGTTCGAGCGGCTCTACGCCGACGCCGAGCGGGGCGAGGCCGTCGTCCCGTGGGACCTCGACCGGGCGCACTCCCTGCTCAGCGAGTGGACCGACCGGACCCGGCCGGACGGATCCGGTCGGCGCGCCGTGGTCGTCGGGTGCGGCTTCGGCCGCGACGCCGAACACCTGGCCCGCTTCGGCTTCACCACCGTGGCCTTCGACATCTCTCCCACGGCCGTACGGGCGGCCCGCCGCCGCCACCCGGACTCCCCGGTCCGGTACGAGACCGCCGACCTGTTCGACCCGCCGCACGACTGGCTGGGCGGGTTCGACCTCGTGCTGGAGAGCATGAACGTGCAGGCACTGCCGGCCGAGCTGCGGCAGCGGGCGATCCCGGCGGTCGGCCGGCTGGTCGCGCCGGGCGGCTCGCTGTTGGTCATCGCGGCCGGCCGGCGGGACGACGAGGTCGTCGAGGGCCCGCCCTGGCCGCTGGCCCGGGCCGAGGTCGACGCCTTCGCGGCCGGCGGCCTGACCCCGGCCCGGGTCGAGGAGATCGTCGTCCCCGACGCCGGGATCCGCTGGCGCGCGGAGTTCCGCCGCGCCTGAGGGTGGCAACGCCGGCTGGGTGGGAACTCGCCCCTTCAGACCGTCCGTTCGAGGAAGTGACGGACGGACTCGTGGATGTCGGGGCGAGTGAACTCCAACTCGCCGTGGTCGCCATCGGTGATCAAGGTGTGTACGCGATGTCCGGCGCGGCTCAGCGCGGCGGCGAGGTCGAGGCTCTGTGTCGGCGGTACCGCCGTGTCGTCGAGGCCGTGCAGCAGCAACACGGGAGTGCCGACACCGACGTGGGTGGTCACCGTGCAGTCGCGGGTGGCGGCGTCACCGGGCGCCGGCACGTGTCCCAGCAGCCGGTCCCAGGGGTTGCCTTCGGCCCGTGCGCGAGGCCAGTCCTCGGCCAACGGATCCACCGGGGGTTCGAAGGCCATGATCGCGTCCACATCGCCCGGTCGATCGATGCCCCGCAGGCCGAGGTGCAGCGCCAGGTGCCCGCCGGAGGAGTCGCCGGCCACGATGAACGGCGCCCCCGCCACCCGGGCCGCTCGCGCCTCGGCGCGGACGTCGTCGAGCTGTGCCGGCCAGAGCGCTTCGCCGCTGAGCCGGAAACGCGCGTGGACGACGTGCAAGCCGAGCCGCTCCAGCCATGACACGTCGTTGGTCTCGCGTGAGTACCAGCCGCCCCCGTGTATCCAGAGAGCCACCGCTCCGTCCGTCATGATCACTGATCCTAGAGGTGCCGCCCCGGGCGCGCGGTACCCACCCGACGGGGATGGTCGGAAGCCCGACTGGTCGCCGACGGTGACCGTGATTTCGATGGAATCGACCCGCTTCATCCTCTGGCGTTCCGGCCGGAGAAAGGTATGGTGGTCTATGCCCCGGGGTGGATGCCGCCCTCCGGGCTCACCGGTTGGTGTCGCGGCATCGCAGCGGGTGAACGGGGCTTTTCGGATGGCTTGATCGGTTCGCGTTGAAGGTCGGAATCCGCAGTGGACGGAGCGGTCGACGGGCTCCCACACCACTTGATCTGGCTAGGCGTCCCCTGGCGTCTGGACCGAACGGCGGAACCTTCGCGACGGTCGGATCTGGGCTGCTCCCACGACTTTTCTGGGTGCCGCCCCCTGTGGCACGATCGTGGAACCTCCACCATCCCTGTGAACTATCCCCGACAGGAGAGCGGACATGTCTGGTCGAAAGCTGGGCCGGCTGCTTGGCTCATTGCTGGCAATCGCCGCCGTGGCGAGCGGCATCCTCGTCGGCGCCGGCCCGGAGCTGGGAGACGCGCAGACCGCCGACGTCATCTGGAACATGCCCGCGGTTCGCTGACGGGCACCGTCCGATCTGAGCCGGACGACGGGTCGAGAGAAGGGGCGGCATGTCGGGACAGCCCCCCAAGGGCTCGCGTTCGAATGACCACGCCTGGCTGATCACCGCCCCGCTGGTTCTCTTCGCCGTCGTCTGCTCGACGGTCACCGGGCTGGCCAGCGACGACCCGTTCGGCGGCTGGCCGCTGGCGGTGCTGTTGCTGGTGGCCATGGTGGCCGCCGGGCTGCCGGTGCTCAACTTCACCGTCCGGCGGCAGTCGCTGGGCGTCACCCTCACCGAGATCCCGCTGGTTCTCGCGTTCTATCTGACCCGTCCGCTGACGGTCGTCGTCATCTACACGGCGGCCGCGGTCATCACCCATCTGTGGCATCGGATGGGCACGACCAAACTCTGGTTCAACGTGGCCCGCGCCGCGGCCGGCTCGTCGCTCGCCGTGCTGGTGCTGCAGGCGCTCCCGCCGGTCGAGGGGATCGGGCCGCGCGCCTGGCTGACGCTCTTCACCGCCGCGATCATGGTCAACCTGGTCAGCATCACCTCGGTGGCCGGCGTCTACACGTTGCTGCAGGGCTGGCAGACCGGCCGCGAGGCGTTCCGCAAGTCGCCGTCGGCGCTGCTCTCCGCGTCCATCAACATCGTCGCGGGCCTGATCATCCTGATCCTGATCACCTCCACGTGGTGGTCGCTGCTCCTGCTCGGGGCGCTGATCGCCGCGCTGACCCTGGTCTACCGGGCGTACACGCAGTTCTTCCGGCAGCACCGGACCCTCTCCGACATGTACGAGCTGAGCCGGGCGGTCAGCGGCAGCGGCCAGGACGGCACGCTCGCCGACGCCCTGCTCGGGCGGGTCCGGGCCCTGCTCCAGGCGGAGTACGCCACCCTCTGGCTGCCCGCGCAGGGGCGGCACCCGGAGGTCCTGCTGACCTCCCGGATCGCCGACTCGGGGCTGCTCGACGTGGCCCCCACCCCGGCCGCGCTGCGCGAGCGGGTCCGCCGGGAGGGCCGCACGCTCGTCCTGGGCCGGGGTCCGGGAGCCGACGCCGAGCTGCGTACCGCGCTCTCCGGGCAACGGGTCAAGGACGTCATCGCGGTCCCGCTGCGCTCGGGGTCGGTGGTCATCGGCACCCTGGAGGTGGCCAACCGGCTCGGTGCCAGCAACTCCTTCGGCCGCACCGACGTCCCGCTGCTGGAGACCGTCGCCGCGCACGCCGCGGTCGCCCTGGAGAACTCCCGGCTGGTCGACCGCCTGCGGCACGACGCCGAGCACGACGCCCTGACCAAGCTGCCCAACCGCCGGCGGGTGACCGCGGCGGTGACCGAGGCGGTCCGGATCGCGGCGCCGGGCGAGGTGGTGGCGTTGCTGCTCTTCGACGTCGACCGGCTGCGCCAGGTCAACGAGTCGCTCGGGCACGCGGCCGGCGACAAGGTGCTCGTCGAGGTGGCCGAGCGGTTGCGCGCCTGCGCGCCCTCCTCGGCGCTGGTCGGCCGGGCCGGTGGCGACGAGTTCCTGGTGATGCTGCGGCTGGAGAGCGCCGAGGCGGCGCTGGAACTGGCCGGCCAGCTGCGCGAGCAGATCCGCGACGAGATGGTCTTCGACGCGCTCACCCTTGACGTGGACACCGCGGTGGGTGTGGCCGTCCACCCGGAGCACGGCAGCGACGCCGTGACGCTGCTGCAGCGGGTCGATCTGGCCGCCACGGCGGCCAAGTCGGTCCCGGGCAGCGTCCAGCTCTACAGCCCGGCGCTGGAGTCCCGGTCGTTGCGCCGGCTGGGCCTCGCCGGCGACCTGCGGCGGGCGCTGGACGACGGGGAACTGGAGGTCTACTTCCAGCCCAAGGTCACCCTGCGGGACCGGCGTCTGGTCGGGGTGGAGTGCCTGGCCCGCTGGGAACACCCGGCGCACGGCACGGTGGCCCCGGACGACTTCGTGGCGGTGGCCGAGCACACCGGCCAGCTCGGCCGGCTCACCGAGTTCGTGCTGCGGGAGAGCCTGCGGCGCAGCCGGGACTGGAGCCACGGCGAGCAGCCGCTTGCCATCTCGGTCAACCTGGCCGCCCGGACGCTCACCGACCAGCACTTCCCGGCCCTGGTGCGGGATCTGCTCGACGAATACGGGGTGCCGCCGCAGCGGCTCACCCTGGAGATCACCGAGGCCGGGGTGCTGGACGGCACCGAACGTCCGATTCCGACCCTGAGGCGCCTTCGTGACCTCGGTGTCCGGCTCTCGGTGGACGACTTCGGCACCGGCAACTCGTCCCTGGCCCAGCTGCGCCGGCTGCCCGTGCACGAGGTCAAGGTCGACCGCTCGTTCGTGCAGGGGATGGCGACCGACCCCGGCGACCTGGCCATCGTCAACGCCGTGGTGACGCTCTCGCAGCAGTTCGGCCTGGCCGTGGTGGCCGAGGGTGTGGAGAGCGAGCTGACCCTGGAGCTGCTCCAGGACATCGGCTGCGAGATCGGCCAGGGTTTCCTGTTCAGCCGGCCCCTGCCGTACGAGCGGTTGGAGGCCTGGTTCGGCGCCCAGGTCGACCCCGAGACGATCGTGGCGGGCGAGCTTCCCCGCCTGCGCGTCGTGCCCTGAGCTGCGCAGACGTCGCAACGGGGGATCCGATTTCACCTCGGCGGCGGGGTCGTGTACTGTTTCCCCTGCGCGACACCCCACGGGGTGATCGGGTAGGCCCCCTTAGCTCAGTCGGCAGAGCGTCTCCATGGTAAGGAGAAGGTCTACGGTTCGATTCCGTAAGGGGGCTCAGAGGGTCCGGCTGGGCCCGTCACGGCGGTGTAGCTCAGATGGCAGAGCAAGCGGCTCATAATCGCTGTGTCGCCGGTTCAAGTCCGGCCACCGCTACTCTCGTCCTCCGGGTTCGCCCGGTGGTCGGTGGGATGGGCGCCGCAGGCGCCCACTTTGCATGTCCGCGTATTCAGCGCGTAGGCTGATGCGCCGTAGTTGTTACCCGTGAGCGAGGAAGGCACTCCGCCGTGGCGAAGGCGACCGATGTCCGGCCGAAGATCACTTTGGCGTGTGTGGAGTGCAAGGAGCGCAACTACATCACGCGCAAGAACCGCCGTAACGACCCGGACCGCATCGAGCTGAAGAAGTTCTGCCCCCGGGACGGCAAGCACACCATCCACCGCGAGACCCGCTGACCCGCGGCCGGCTCCGCCGGCCCGCAGACAGCTTTTCGAACGCCGATCCGCACGGACGGCGGCCCCGAGCCGCCCGACCGTACGGATCGGCGTTCGTGCTTTCCGTGTAGGTTCGCGGCATGTCCCTGGACCCGTCCTTCGTCGGCCGGACCTATCCGCCGACCGCCCCCTACCAGGTGGGCCGAGAAAAGATCCGCGAGTTCGCCGAGGCCATCGGCGCGACCGACCCGGCGCACCACGACCCGTCGGCCGCCCGGGCGCTCGGGCACCCCGACGTGGTGGCCCCGCCCACCTTCCCGGTGATCGTGACCATGGCCGCCAGCCGGCAGATCGTCGAAGACCCGGCGCTGGGCGTCGACTACAGCCGGGTGGTGCACGGCGACCAGCGCTTCGCGTACACCCGGCCGGTGGTGGCCGGGGACGAGCTGGTCTGCGTGAACACCATCGAGGACGTCACCAACCGGGGCGGGCACGGCTTCCTGACCACCCGCACCGACGTGAGCACCGTCGCCGGCGAACCGGTGGTCGCGGTCTGGTCCAAGATCGTCGTACGCGGGGAGGCCTGAGGAATGGAACTGCCCACCCAGACGTACCGGGTGACCCGCGCGGACCTGGTCCGCTACGCGGGCGCCTCGGGCGACTTCAACCCGATCCACTGGAGCGACCGGACGGCCACCAAGGTCGGCCTGCCCGGGGTCATCGCCCACGGCATGTTCACGATGGCCCTGGTCGGCCGGGCGGTCACCACCTGGGCCGGCGCGCCGGACGCGGTGGTCGATCTGAACGTCCGCTTCACCCGCCCGGTGGTCGTGCCGGACACCGACGAGGGCACCGAGGTCGAGGTCTCCGCGGTGGTCAAGGAGGTCACCGAGGACGGCCTGACCAGGCTCGACATCACCGCGACCTGCCTGGGGGAGAAGGTGCTGTCGCAGGCTCGCGCGATCGTCCGGACGCCTCGCTGAGGATCCGGTCGACGCGCGAGGGGTGGACCGGTTGGGAAAGTCGCACGACTACCCGTACACTGGTCCGCCGTGGGGCAAGTGACCCCTGCTCGGCACTGCGTGTCCGGGTGGGGTGAGTTGCCGCACAGGGGTGTAGCTCAATTGGCAGAGCAGCGGTCTCCAAAACCGCAGGCTGCAGGTTCAAGTCCTGTCACCCCTGCGCCTCAGGCCTGACCGTTCCCGTGGGTCGCGCCGCCGCAGGGCGGCGCCCGGCCCGTGGTGGTGGCATCGGCGGGGTTGGTTCCGAGGCATTCGGGGCCCTCCCGGTCGGTCCGCCGGCCGCGGCCCGTCGCGGGACGGTTGGTCCGGCCGGCGTGACCACACGCCGCGCACGCCGCCCGGCGTGCGACCCGATATCCCGCACGGAGGGCGAAGTGGCCGAGAGCAAGCGGCGCGGCGAGGACGCCGGCGACGAGCGTCTGGACGACGACGCGACCGTCGACGGCGTGGCCGACGACGGCGTGGCCGACGACGACGCCACCGACGCGGACGAGCCGGTCTCCCGGGGCGGCACCGCCACCCGTAAGCGGGCCCGCGCCGATTCGACCGAGGGCCGGAAGACCCGGAAGGACACCGAGCGGATCGGGCTGTTCGCCCGCATCGCGCGTTTCTTCCGCGAGGTCGTGGCCGAGCTGCGTAAGGTCATCTGGCCGACCCGCAAGGAGCTGCTGACCTACACGGCCGTGGTGGTCACCTTCGTCGCGGTCGTCCTGGCGATCGTTGCCGGCCTGGACTACGGCTTCGCGAAGGCGGTGCTGTGGGTCTTCGGCAACCCCAGCTGACCTGCGGACAGCGATAGTGACGGAAGTGAGCGAGCGTGCCTGAGTACGACGAGACCGCCGAGACCCCGGACGAGCAGTCCACGGTGGCGACGGCGGCCAACGATGAGTCGGTCGAGGCCGCCAGCGAGCCGGAGTTCCCGACCACCGAGCCCGCCCCGGACGAGGACTTCGACCCGGTCGCCGAGCTGCGCCAGAAGCTGCGCTACGCCCCCGGCGACTGGTACGTGGTGCACTCGTACGCCGGCTACGAGAACAAGGTCAAGACCAACCTCGAGACCCGGATCACCTCCCTCGACATGGAGGACTTCATCTACCAGGTCGAGGTGCCGACCCGGGAAGAGGTCGAGGTCAAGAACGGCAAGCGGTCGCAGGTCCAGGCGAAGGTCTTCCCGGGCTACATTCTGGTCCGGATGGAGCTGACCGCCGAGTCCTACTCCTGCGTCCGGAACACCCCGGGGGTCACCGGCTTCGTCGGCGCGACCGATCGGGCCGACCGGCCGGCGCCGCTGAGCCTCGACGAGGTGCTCAAGTGGCTGGCCCCGGCGGTCGAGACCGAGCAGAAGAAGGCCAAGCCCGAGGTCAAGGTCCTCGACTTCGAGGTCGGCGACTCGGTCACCGTCACCGACGGCGCCTTCGCCTCGCTGCCGGCGACGATCAGCGAGATCAACGCCGACCAGCAGAAGCTCAAGGTCCTGGTGTCGATCTTCGGCCGGGAGACCCCGGTCGAGCTCAACTTCAACCAGGTCGCCAAGATCTGACGCACGTCCGCACCGGCGGTGGGCCTCCCGGCCGGCCGCCGGTGCGCCGTTTTCGCCGTCCGCCGGACCTCGGCGGGGAGGGTGGCGCGAGGCTGCGCTACCCTAGAACGTCGGCTGTCCGCACCGCGCTGACCGTGCGCGCCCGCGGGCCGGCGAAAATCCCAGTTCCAAGCCCCAGGAAGAGACATGCCTCCGAAGAAGAAGCTCGTCAAGACGTTCACGCTTCAGCTGCCGGCGGGCCAGGCCACGCCGGCGCCGCCGGTCGGCCCCGCGCTCGGCCAGCACGGCGTGAACATCATGGAGTTCTGCAAGTCCTACAACGCGCAGACCGAGTCCCAGCGGGGCGACATCGTCCCCGCCGAGATCAGCGTCTACGAGGACCGCACCTTCACCTTCGTGCTGAAGACCCCGCCCGCCGCCCGGCTGCTGATCAAGGCCGCCGGCGTGGCGAAGGGCTCGGGCGTCCCGCACACCCAGAAGGTCGGCTCGGTGACCCGCGCCCAGCTCCGGGAGATCGCCGAGAAGAAGATGGCGGACCTCAACGCCAACGACATCGAGCAGGCCGAGAAGATCATCGCCGGCACCGCCCGGTCGATGGGCCTGACCGTCGCCGACTGACCTCGGCACCCCGCTCGACCCGATCAGATCGTGGGAGGGCCGCGGAGTCGCGGGCCCGCCATAGACCACAGGAGTAACGAGAAATGCAGCGCAGCAAGAGCTACCGCAAGGCCGCCGAGGTCATCGACCGGTCGAAGCTCTACACCCCCGCCGAGGCCGTCAAGCTGGCCAAGGAGACCACCAACGTCAAGTTCGACGCCACGGTCGAGGTCGCGATGCGCCTCGGCGTCGACCCCCGCAAGGCGGACCAGATGGTCCGCGGCACGGTCAACCTGCCGCACGGCACCGGTAAGACCGCCCGCGTGATCGTCTTCGCCGCCGGCGCGAAGGCCGAGGAGGCCGCCGCCGCCGGTGCGGACGAGGTGGGCACCGACGAGCTGGTCGCCCGTATCCAGGGCGGTTGGCTGGACTTCGACGCGGCGATCGCCACCCCGGACCAGATGGCCAAGATCGGCCGGATCGCGCGGATCCTGGGCCCGCGCGGCCTGATGCCGAACCCGAAGACCGGCACGGTGACCATGGACGTCGCCAAGGCCGTCTCGGACATCAAGGGCGGCAAGATCACCTTCCGGGTGGACAAGCACTCCAACCTCCACCTGATCATCGGCAAGGCCTCGTTCTCCGAGACCCAGCTGATCGACAACTACGCGGCGGTGCTGGACGAGGTGCTGCGCTCGAAGCCGTCCGCGGCCAAGGGCAAGTACCTGAAGAAGGTCACCCTCACCACCACCATGGGCCCGGGCGTCCCGGTCGACCCGAACGTGGTGAAGAACCTGACCGAGGCTCCGGCCGAGGCCTGAGCACGACTGCCCGGACGGGGCCCCGCCACCACCCGGTGGCGGGGCCCCGTCCGTCTGTCCGGTGTGGCAGGCTCGGCGCATGCGGCTGGAAGGGGTCTGGCTGCGGTACCACCGGCGCGGTCCGTGGGTGCTGCGGGAGACCGACGTGGCGATCGGCGCGGGCGAGGTGGCGGTGGTCCTCGGGCGCAACGGGGTGGGCAAGTCCACCCTGCTCCAGCTCGCCGCCGGCGTGCTTCGGCCGACCCGGGGCCGGATCGTCGACCGGCCGGCGGCCGTCGGCTGGGTGCCGGAGCGCTTCCCCGCCGACCAGCCCTTCACCGTGGGGGCCTACCTCAGCGCGATGGGCCGGGTGGCCGGCCTCTCCGGCGGGGAGGCCGACCGGGCGGTGGGGCGCTGGGTCGACCGGCTCGGCCTGGCGCGCTTCCACGGGGTGCGGCTGCCCCAGCTGTCCAAGGGCACCGCGCAGAAGGTCGGCCTGGCCCAGGCGCTGCTCCGCCCGCCCGGCCTGCTCGTCCTCGACGAGCCCTGGGAGGGGCTCGACGCCGCCGCCCGCGACCTGGTGCCCGACCTGATCGGCGAGGTGCTGGCCGACGGCGGCGCGGTGCTGGTCAGCGACCACCGTGGCGAGACGGTCCGGCTCCCCGGCGCCCGGCACTGGTCGGTCGCCGACGGCACGGTCACCGAGGAGGCGCCGTCCGGGGGCGCGACCACCGTCGTGGTCGAGCTGTCCGTCCCGGCCGCCGGGGTCACGGCCGCCGTCGCCCGGTTGCGCGCCGCCGGCCACCACGTCCTTCGGGTACGCGACCACGCCGCCCCGCCTCCCGCCACGCGACCCGGTTCCGAGCCCTCGCCGGACGCCGCCGCGGACCCGGCACCCGGCCGGCCTGGCCCCGCTCCGGATGGCGTCCCAGTGAGTGGCGCCCCTGGCCGGTCCGGTCCCGCTCCGGACGGCGTCCCGGTGAGCGGCGTGCCCGGCCGGTCCGGCCCCGCTCCGGACGGCGCCCCGATGAACGGCGCACCCGGCCGGTCCGGTCCCGCCTCCGAGGTGGCCCGGTGACCGCCCTGGTCCGGCTGCGGCTGGCCGGCTTCCTGCGTACCGGCCGGGCGCTGGCCCCGGTGCTGGCCGGCCTGCTGGCCCTCGGCGTCCTCTACGGCGGCGGCCGGGCCCAGCCAGCGGAGGCCTACGGCGTCTCGGCGGTGGTGCTCTTCCCGGTGCTGGCCTGGCAGACCAAGATCCTGCTCGACGTCGAGCCCGACGTGCAGCGCCGGCTCGCCCGGGTGGTGGTCGGCGCGGCCCGGGAGCGGGCCGCCGGCCTGGTCGCGGCGGCCGTGGCCGGCCTCGGCGCGGTGGCCGTCGCGCTGGTCTTCCCCTGGCTGGTCGGCGGGGTGACCGGCCCGAGCGGGCCGGGGGACCGGCCGCTGGCCGAAGGGCTGGCACTCGGCCTGTGGGCCCACCTGCTGGCCCTGCCGGCGGCGGTGGCGCTGGGCGGCCTGGCCAGCCGGGCGATCACCCGCAACGCCGGCTACGGCGTGGCCGTGCTCACCCTCGGCGCGGTGACCGTGCTGGTCCTCGGCCTCTCCGGCTCGGTGGCGCCCTGGCTCGTCCCGCCGGTGCTGCCGACCGCCCGGGCGCTGGCCGGCCCGCTGGCGGCCTCCACCGGCGTGCTGCTCACCGCCTGGGGGCTGGCCTGGGCGGCCGTGGCGCTGACCGGCTACGCCTGGGGCCGCCGGAGCCGCGCCTGAGTGACCGGGAGCACTCCGGGGGCGATTTGGAGGTAACGGGACACGTCGCGTAACCTGGTCGCGTAGTTCCACCCAGAGACCGCTGGTCACCGTGCCCTGGCACGGTCGAAGGTCCCGCGATGACGGGCGACCCGCGCAGGGCGGCAAGCGAAAATCGGTGTTGTGTGTGGTCCGCCGACTGCGCCCGTGACACCGGCCCTCGCCCCGTGCGCCCTGCGCCGGGGCTTTTCTCGTTGTCGTGAGGCCTCCGCCGCCGTCGCGAGCTTTCGTCGCCGGCGTACCAGCTCCGAGCAACGAGAGAGGAGGGACATGGCGGACAAGCCGATCCGGGCCGACAAGGCCACGGCCGTCGCCGAGCTGACCGAGAGCTTCCGCACCGCGGGAGCGACCGTGCTGACCGAGTACCGCGGGCTCACGGTTTCGCAGCTCACGCAGCTGCGGCGCTCGCTCGGCAAGGAGACCAGCTACACGGTCGCGAAGAACACGCTGGCCAAGCGTGCCGCGAGCGAAGCGGGCATCTCCGGCCTCGACGAGCTGTTCACCGGTCCTACCGCGCTGACTTTCGTTTCGGGCGACGTCGTCGAGGCGGCGAAGGGGCTTCGCGACTTCGCGAAGGCCAACCCGAAGCTCGTCATCAAGGGCGGTGTCTTCGAGGGCAAGGCCATTTCCGCGGCCGAGGTCACGAAGCTCGCCGACCTGGAGTCCCGCGAGGTGCTGCTGGCGAAGCTGGCCGGCGCCATGAAGGGCAACCTGAGCAAGGCCGCGGCCCTGTTCCAGGCTCCGCTCGCCAAGACCGCGCGTCTGGCGGCCGCTCTGCAGGACAAGCGCGAGAAGGAGGGCGCCGAGGCGGCCTGAGGCCACCCGGCGCACCCACGTTCTTAGTTTTCACTTTCAGAAAGGACGCCAGACATGGCGAAGCTCAGCACCGACGAGCTGCTCGACGCGTTCAAGGAGATGACGCTGATCGAGCTCTCCGAGTTCGTGAAGCAGTTCGAGGAGACCTTCGAGGTCACCGCCGCCGCTCCGGTCGCGATGGCCGCCGCCGCCCCGGGTGCCGCCCCGGCCGAGGCCGAGCCGGAGAAGGACGAGTTCGACGTCATCCTCGACGCCGACGGTGGCAAGAAGATCCAGGTCATCAAGGTCGTGCGCGAGCTGACCGGCCTGGGCCTCAAGGAGGCCAAGGACCTGGTCGAGGCCGCTCCGAAGCCGGTCCTGGAGAAGGTCAACAAGGAGACCGCCGACAAGGCCAAGGCCAAGCTCGAGGGCGAGGGCGCCAAGGTCACCCTCAAGTGACCTTGAGTTCTACCTGACGCGCGTCCGGCTCACGTGAGCCGGGGCACACCGCGTCGCGGCGGGCGGTGAGCCGGGGAACCGGATCGCCGCCCGCCGTGTTGGTATCACCCGGTGGCAGCGGCGTGAGCAGGGTTTACAGGTTCCTCGCACCGGCTTCACAGCGGTGTCTGTCGGTAGCCCGTCGGTGGGAAAGACACCCCGAGGGGTAACCGGCCCTTGACGCGGCACCGGCCCGACAGGCACGCTGACACCAGCAAGACCTTCCGCGCTTGCAACGGCCGCCTCTCGGGTAAGGCATCGGCAGCACCACCGCCGCTGCGCTCGAGCGGACCGGCAGGAACGTCGCGTTCCGAGCAGCCCGGTTGACCCGGTTTTCCGAGGTCCCGAGGCAAGTTCCGCGACGACCTGCGGGGTGGGCTGGACAGCGGTTAGCCTCTCGGCTACACTGCTAGTTTGCGCTGCCTTCCGACTTGACCCCTGCTCGGAAATGTCCGTTTACGGATAATTCTGGTGGGGTCATTGGAGTGCACGCGTACCAGCCGTTCTGCAGCACCGGTCCTCGGAAGGACGCATCTTGGCAGCTTCCCGCCCTGCGAAGACCAGTCGTACGTCGAGCGCTTTCGCGCCCCGCCGAGTTTCTTTCGGTCGGATTACCGAACACCTCGAGGTCCCCAACCTCCTCGCCATCCAGAACGAGTCCTTCGACTGGCTCGTCGGCAACGAGGCTTGGCAGGGCCGGTCGTCGGACGACCCGCACGCACGCTCGGGTCTCGCGGAGATCCTCGACGAGATCAGTCCCATTGAGGACTTCTCCGGCACCATGTCGCTCTCCTTCTCGGCTCCGCGCTTCGACGAGGTCAAGGCCTCGATCGAGGAGTGCAAGGAGAAGGACCTGACCTACTGCGCGCCGCTGTTCGTGACCGCGGAGTTCACCAACAACACCACTGGCGAGATCAAGAGCCAGACGGTGTTCATGGGTGACTTCCCGATGATGACGCCGAAGGGCACCTTCATCATCAACGGCACCGAGCGCGTCGTGGTCAGCCAGCTCGTCCGCTCGCCGGGCGTCTACTTCGACAAGCAGCCGGACAAGACCTCCGACCGCGACCTCTCCAGCGTCAAGGTGATCCCGAGCCGGGGTGCCTGGCTGGAGTTCGACATCGACAAGCGCGACACGGTCGGCGTCCGCATCGACCGCAAGCGCCGGCAGGCCGTCACCGTCCTGCTCAAGGCCATCGGGTGGTCCGCGGAGCAGATCCGCGAGAAGTTCGGCTGGTCCGAGCTCATGATGACCACCCTCGAGAAGGACCACATCGCCGGGCAGGACGAGGCGCTGCTGGACATCTACCGGAAGCTCCGTCCGGGCGAGCCGCCGACCCGTGAGAACGCCCAGACCCTGCTCGACAACCTCTTCTTCAACCCGAAGCGGTACGACGTCGCCAAGGTCGGTCGTTACAAGTTCAACAAGAAGCTCGAGCTGGACGTGCCGATCACCACCGGCACGCTGACCGAGGACGACATCGTCGCCACCGTGGAATACCTCTGCCGGCTGCACGCCGGTGAGGAGGGCTACGAGGCCGACGACATTGACCACTTCGGCAATCGGCGCCTGCGCACCGTGGGCGAGCTGATCCAGAACCAGGTCCGGGTGGGTCTCTCCCGGATGGAGCGGGTCGTCCGCGAGCGGATGACCACCCAGGACGTCGAGGCGATCACGCCGCAGACCCTGATCAACATCCGCCCGGTGGTGGCGGCGATCAAGGAGTTCTTCGGCACGTCGCAGCTGTCCCAGTTCATGGACCAGACCAACCCGCTGGCGGGCCTGACCCACCGGCGCCGGCTGAGCGCGCTCGGCCCGGGTGGTCTGTCCCGGGAGCGGGCCGGCTTCGAGGTCCGCGACGTGCACCCGTCCCATTACGGCCGGATGTGCCCGATCGAGACGCCGGAAGGCCCGAACATCGGCCTGATCGGCGCTCTCTCCACCTTCGCCCGGGTCAACCCGTTCGGCTTCATCGAGACGCCGTACCGGAAGGTCATCGACGGTCGGGTCACCGACCAGATCGACTACCTGACCGCGGACGAGGAGGACCGGTTCGTCAAGGCGCAGGCCAACGCCCCGCTGAAGTCGGACGGTTCGTTCGCCGAGGACCGCGTCCTGGTCCGCCGTAAGGGCGGCGAGACCGAGGACGTGCCGCCGGCGGCCGTCGACTACATGGACGTGTCGCCGCGGCAGATGACCTCGGTCGCGACCGCGATGATCCCGTTCCTCGAGCACGACGACGCCAACCGCGCGCTCATGGGCGCGAACATGCAGCGTCAGGCGGTGCCGCTGGTCAAGGCCGAGGCCCCGCTGGTCGGCACGGGCATGGAGTACCGCGCGGCCGTGGACGCCGGCGACGTCGTCGTCGCCGAGGTCGGCGGTGTGGTCGAGGACCTCTGCGCGGACTACATCACGGTCCACCAGGACGACGGCCACCGCCGGACGTACCTGCTGCACAAGTTCCGCCGCTCCAACGCCGGCTCCTGCGTCAACCAGAAGCCGGTCGTCTTCGAGGGCGACCGCGTCGAGGCCGGCCAGGTCATCGCCGACGGTCCGTGCACCGACGAGGGCGAGATGGCGCTCGGGCGCAACCTGCTCGTGGCGTTCATGACCTGGGAGGGCCACAACTACGAGGACGCGATCATCCTGTCGCAGCGCCTCGTGCAGCAGGACGTGCTCACCTCGATCCACATCGAGGAGCACGAGGTCGACGCCCGGGACACCAAGCTCGGTCCGGAGGAGATCACCCGCGACATCCCGAACGTCAGCGAGGAGATGCTCGCCGACCTCGACGAGCGCGGCATCATCCGGATCGGCGCCGAGGTCGTCCCCGGCGACATCCTGGTCGGCAAGGTCACCCCGAAGGGCGAGACCGAGCTGACCCCCGAGGAGCGGCTGCTCCGCGCGATCTTCGGCGAGAAGGCGCGCGAGGTCCGGGACACCTCGCTGAAGGTGCCGCACGGCGAGACCGGCACGGTCATCGGTGTGCGTACCTTCTCCCGCGAGGACGGCGACGAGCTGCCCCCGGGCGTGAACGAGCTGGTCCGGGTCTACGTGGCCCAGAAGCGCAAGATCCAGGACGGTGACAAGCTCGCGGGCCGCCACGGCAACAAGGGCGTCATCTCCAAGATCCTGCCGATCGAGGACATGCCGTTCCTGGAGGACGGCACCCCGGTCGACATCGTGCTGAACCCGCTCGGTGTGCCGTCCCGGATGAACATCGGCCAGGTCCTGGAGACCCACCTCGGGTGGGTGGCCAAGACCGGCTGGAGCGTGGACGGCGACGACGCCGAGTGGAAGCGCCAGCTCCGCTCGATCGAGGCGCACGAGTCCGAGCCCGACACCAACGTGGCCACTCCGGTCTTCGACGGTGCCCGGGAGGAGGAGATCTCCGGTCTGCTCGCGTCGACCCTGCCCAACCGGGACGGCAAGCAGCTGATCGGCTCCTCCGGCAAGGCGCAGCTGTTCGACGGTCGCTCCGGCGAGCCGCTGCCCGACCCGATCGCGGTCGGCTACGTCTACATCCTGAAGCTCAACCACCTGGTCGACGACAAGATCCACGCCCGGTCGACCGGCCCGTACTCGATGATCACGCAGCAGCCGCTGGGTGGTAAGGCGCAGTTCGGTGGCCAGCGCTTCGGTGAGATGGAGTGCTGGGCCATGCAGGCGTACGGCGCCGCCTACGCCCTGCAGGAGCTGCTGACCATCAAGTCCGACGACGTCCTCGGCCGGGTGAAGGTCTACGAGGCGATCGTCAAGGGCGAGAACATCCCCGAGCCGGGCATCCCGGAGTCGTTCAAGGTGCTGCTCAAGGAGCTGCAGTCGCTGTGCCTCAACGTCGAGGTGCTCTCCAGCGACGGTGTGGCCCTCGAGATGCGCGAGACCGACGACGAGGTGTTCCGGGCCGCGGAGGAGCTGGGCATCGACCTGTCCCGGCGCGAGCCGAGCTCGGTCGAAGAGGTCTGAGGCGAGCGGTCGGGAGCCGGTCCGCCGGCTCCCGACCCCGCCCGTTAGCTAAGCAGTACAGACGACGACATAGGGGACATAGTGCTCGACGTCAACTTCTTCGACGAGCTGCGCATCGGTCTCGCCACCGCCGACGACATCCGTCAGTGGTCCCACGGCGAGGTCAAGAAGCCCGAGACCATCAACTACCGCACCCTGAAGCCGGAAAAGGACGGGCTCTTCTGCGAGAAGATCTTCGGTCCGCAGCGGGACTGGGAGTGCTACTGCGGTAAGTACAAGCGGGTCCGCTTCAAGGGCATCATCTGCGAGCGCTGCGGCGTCGAGGTGACCCGCTCCAAGGTTCGCCGGGAGCGGATGGGTCACATCGAGCTGGCCGCTCCGGTGACCCACATCTGGTACTTCAAGGGCGTGCCGAGCCGGCTGGGCTACCTGCTGGACCTCGCCCCGAAGGACCTCGAGAAGATCATCTACTTCGCCTCGTACGTCGTGACGAGCGTGGACGCCGAAGCGCGTCACCGTGACCTCTCGACCATCGAGAACGAGATCCTGGCCGAGAAGCGGCAGGCCGAGAACAGCCGCGACTCGGAGATCGAGAAGCGGGCCGCCAAGCTCGAGGCCGACCTGGCCGAGCTGGAGGCCGAGGGCGCGAAGGCGGACGTCCGGCGCAAGGTCAAGGAAGGCGGAGAGCGCGAGATGCGCCAGATCCGCGACCGGGCCCAGCGCGAGATCGACCGCCTCGACGAGGTCCTCGACACCTTCCGCAAGCTCGAGCCGAAGCAGCTGGTCACCGACGAGCTGCTCTACCGCGAGCTGCGCGACCGCTTCGGCGAGTACTTCACCGGCAGCATGGGTGCCGAGGCGATCAAGGCGCTGGTCCAGAACATGGACCTGGAGGCCGAGGCCGAGAACCTGCGCGAGACCATCCGCTCCGGCAAGGGCCAGCGGAAGATCCGGGCGCTCAAGCGGCTCAAGGTCGTGGCGGCGTTCCAGAACACCCGCAACTCGCCGCTCGGCATGGTGCTGGACTGCGTCCCGGTCATCCCGCCGGACCTGCGTCCGATGGTGCAGCTGGACGGTGGCCGCTTCGCGACCTCCGACCTGAACGACCTGTACCGCCGCGTGATCAACCGGAACAACCGCCTCAAGCGGCTGATCGACCTCGGCGCGCCCGAGATCATCGTCAACAACGAGAAGCGGATGCTCCAGGAGGCCGTCGACGCGCTGTTCGACAACGGCCGTCGCGGCCGGCCGGTCACCGGTCCGGGCAACCGCCCGCTGAAGTCGCTCTCCGACATGCTCAAGGGCAAGCAGGGCCGGTTCCGCCAGAACCTGCTCGGCAAGCGCGTCGACTACTCCGGCCGTTCGGTCATCGTGGTCGGCCCGAAGCTCAAGCTGCACCAGTGCGGCCTGCCCAAGCAGATGGCGCTGGAGCTGTTCAAGCCGTTCGTGATGAAGCGGCTCGTGGACCTCAACCACGCGCAGAACATCAAGTCCGCCAAGCGGATGGTCGAGCGGCAGCGGCCGGTCGTGTGGGACGTGCTGGAAGAGGTCATCGGCGAGCACCCGGTCCTGCTGAACCGGGCGCCGACCCTGCACCGGCTGGGCATCCAGGCCTTCGAGCCGCAGCTGGTCGAGGGCAAGGCCATCCAGATCCACCCGCTGGTCTGCACCGCGTTCAACGCCGACTTCGACGGTGACCAGATGGCGGTCCACGTGCCGCTGTCCGCCGAGGCCCAGGCCGAGGCGCGGATCCTGATGCTGTCGTCGAACAACATCCTCAAGCCGGCCGACGGCAAGCCGGTCACCATGCCCACGCAGGACATGGTCATCGGTCTCTACCACCTCACCCACCTCACCCCGGGTGGGCAGGGCGAGGGCCGGGCGTTCAGCTCGGACGCCGAGGCGCGGATGGCGTACGACAACCGTGAGCTGCACCTGCAGACCCCGGTCAAGATCCGCCTGCGCGGCATCGTCGGTGTCGACAACGGCGCCGGCGCCGAGCCGTGGGTCGCGCCCGAGGGCTGGGTCGAGGGCGAGCCGGTGACGGTGGAGACCACGCTGGGCCGGGTCCTGTTCAACGAGACGCTGCCGCAGGGCTACCGCTTCGTGAACTACGAGATCCGCAAGGGCCAGCTCTCCGCGATCGTCAACGACCTCGCCGAGCGCTTCCCGAAGGTGGCCCTGGCGGCCACCCTGGACGGGCTCAAGGAGGCGGGCTTCCACTGGGCCACCTGGTCCGGCGTCACCATCGGCATGGAGGACGTCATCGCCCCGCCGCGCAAGCGGGAGATCCTGGACCGGTACGAGAAGGAAGCCGACCGGATCGACAAGCAGTACCAGCGTGGTCTGATGACTGCCGAGGAGCGTCGCGGCGAACTCATCGAGATCTGGACCAAGGCGACCAACGAGGTCGCCAAGGAGATGGACACCGCGCTGCCGCAGGAGAACCCGCTGTGGAAGATGATCAACTCGGGTGCCCGCGGTAACCTGCTCCAGCTCCGGCAGATCGCGGCGATCCGTGGTCTGGTGGCCAACCCGAAGGGTGAGATCATCCCGCGGCCGATCAAGGCCTCGTACCGGGAGGGTCTGTCCGTGCTGGAGTACTTCATCTCCACGCACGGCGCCCGGAAGGGTCTCGCGGACACCGCCCTGCGTACCGCCGACTCGGGTTACCTGACCCGGCGTCTGGTGGACGTCTCGCAGGACGTCATCATCCGCGAGGAGGACTGCGGCACCGACCGCGCCATCCCGATGCAGATCGGCGAGCGGCTCGACGGCAAGCTGGTCGTGCACGAGCACGCCGAGACCAGCGTGCACGCCCGGACCCTGGCCGACGACATCAAGGGGCCGGACGGCACCGTGGTGGCCCACCGGGGTCAGGACATCAACTCGATCCTGGTCGACGCGATCGTCGCGGCCGGGGTGGAGACGGTGCGGGTGCGCAGCGTGCTCACCTGCGAGTCGAAGCTGGGCGTCTGCGGTGCGTGCTACGGCCGCTCGCTGCCGACCGGCAAGACCGTGGACGTCGGCGAGGCGGTCGGCATCATCGCCGCCCAGTCGATCGGTGAGCCGGGTACGCAGCTGACGATGCGTACCTTCCACACCGGTGGTGTCGCGGGTGAGGACATCACTCAGGGTCTGCCCCGTGTCCAGGAGATCTTCGAGGCCCGGGTCCCGAAGGGTAAGGCGCCCATCGCCGACACCCCGGGCCGGATCCGGATCGAGGACGGCGAGCGGTCCCGCAAGATCGTCGTCATCCCGGACGACGGCAGCGACGAGATCGTCTACGACAAGATCTCGAAGCGGGTCCGGCTCCGGGCGCACGACGGCGACCACGTCGAGGTCGGCGAGAAGCTCACCGAGGGCACCATCGACCCGCACGAGCTGCTGCGCATCCTCGGCCCGCGCGCGGTCCAGGTCCACCTGACCCAGGAGGTCCAGGAGGTCTACCGCTCGCAGGGTGTGCTCATCCACGACAAGCACATCGAGATCATCATCCGCCAGATGCTCAAGCGGGTGACGGTCATCGACTCCGGCTCGACCGAGTTCCTGCCGGGCGTGCTGGTCGACCGTGCGCTGTTCGAGTCGGAGAACCGCCGGCTCGTCGGCGAGGGTGGCGAGCCCGCCGCCGGTCGTCCGGTGCTGATGGGTATCACCAAGGCCTCGCTGGCCACGGACTCCTGGCTGTCGGCGGCCTCCTTCCAGGAGACCACCCGGGTGCTGACGGACGCGGCGATCCACGCCCGCAGCGACTCGCTGATCGGTCTCAAGGAGAACGTGATCATCGGTAAGCTCATCCCGGCCGGTACGGGCATCAGCAAGTACCGCAACGTCCGGGTCGAGCCGACCGAGGAGGCGAAGGCCAAGGTCTACTCGATGACCGGCTACCCGGAGACCGACTACGGCTTCGGGCCGGCCAGCGGCCAGGCGGTGCCGCTGGACGACTTCGACTTCGGGTCGTACCGCTAAGCAGTAGGAACGACGAGGCCCCCGGCACCCGCCGGGGGCCTCGTCGCGTTCCGGGTTCGTCATCTGAAGAGTAGTCTCTCGAGAGTTTTCTCTCGAGAGACTACTCTCGACGTCATGGATGCCAGCGAACCACGCACCCTCACCGATGCCCGGGAACTCCGCGCGCTCAGCCATCCCGTACGGCTCGCTCTCATGGAGGCCCTCGGGCCCGGGCCGCTGACCGCCACGCAGGCCGGCGAGCTGATCGGGGAGAGTGCCACCACCTGCTCCTTCCACCTGCGTCAGCTGGCCCGTTACGGCTTCGTGGAGGAGGCGGGCGGCGGCCGCGGCCGGGCTCGGCCCTGGCGGCTGACCCGGCAGGGCTGGTCGGCGCCGGCCCGCCCCGAGGACCCCGACTGGACGCGCGCCTCACAGGCGCTCGACCGGGTGCTGCTCCACCGGTACGTCCAGCGGCTGCGCCGGTTCGTCGACGAGGCACCCACCTATCCGGCCGAGTGGTACCAGGCGGCGACCGGGCAGCAGCACCTCTTCCATCTCACTCCCGACGAGCTGGCCGAGTTCGTCGCCGCCTACCGCGAGCTGGTCGCCGGGTTCACCGCCCGGTTCGACGCCCGCCGCACCGAGGCCGGCACCCGCCCGGCCGGGGCGCTCCCGGTGGAGCTGCTCTTCTTCGGTTACCCCGTCCAGGCGCCGGAGGTCCCGGATGTCGACTCGACGACTGCTGGCTGACCGGCCCGCCCGGCGGTATCTCGCCGGCCAGGCCCTCTCCCTGGTCGGGGACAGCTCGTTGTGGCTGGCCTGCGGCATCTGGGTGAAGGATCTGACCGGCAGCGACGGCGCGGCCGGCCTGACCTTCCTGTTCTTCACCGTCCCGGCGCTGCTGGCACCGCTGGCCGGCCTGCTCGCCGACCGGTTGCCGCGCCGCCGGCTGCTGGTGGTGGCGAATCTGGCCGGCGCGGCGATCCTGCTACCCCTGCTGGCCGTCCAGGGTCCCGGGCAGGTGCCCCTGATCTACGCGGTGATGTTCCTGTACGGGTGCCTCAACCTGGTCATCGCGCCGGCCCAGTCGGCACTGCTGGTCAGCCTGCTCCCGGGCGACCTGCTGGCTGACGCGAACGCGTTCCTGCGTACGGTGCGGGAGAGCTTGCGGCTCCTCGCCCCGCTCGCCGGCGCCGGCCTGTACGCGCTGCTCGGCGGCGCCGCCGTCGCCGTGCTGGACATGGCGACCTTCGTCGCCGCGGCCGGGCTGCTGCTGACCGTGCGCGTGGCCGATCCCACCCCGGAGCGGCCCGAGCGCAGGGGCGGTGCGCTGCGGCACTGGACCGGGGAGATGACGGCGGGACTCCGGCACCTCGCCGGCCATCCGCTGCTCCGCCGGGTGGTTCTCGCCACCGCCCTGCTCGCCCTCGTGCTGGGCTTCGCGGAGTCCACCGGATACGCGGTCGTCGACCGTGGCCTGCACCGGTCCCCGGAGTTCCTCGGCGTGCTGCAGGCGGCGCAGGGGATCGGTGCGCTCCTCGGTGGGCTGGGCAGCGCCGCCGCGGTCCGCCGCTTCGGCGAGGTACGCGTCGCCGCGGCGGCCTTCCTGGCCTGGGCCGCCGGTGCGGCGCTGGCGGCCACGCCACTGCTCGGTCCGGTCCTGGCCGGCCGGGTCAGCTCGGGCGCCGGCCTGACCGTGATGGCCATCGCCCTGCTGACCCTGCTGCAGCGCAGCGCGCCGGAACGGCTCCAGGGCCGGGTGTACGCCGGCTTCGAGGTGACCACCACCGTTCCCCAGACCCTTTCGATCGGGCTCGGGGCGTACCTCATCGGTGTGGTCGACTACCGCGCGTTGCTGCTGACCGAGGCGGCCGTCGTGGTCCTCGCCGCGCTGCTGCTGTTCCGGGCCGGCCGCCTGTCCCCGGCGCGGGCCGAGGCGCCGGCGCAGCCCGACCCCGCGGTCTCGCCGGCCCAGGCTTCCGGCCGGCTCCGGTCCGCGGGGGCATGATGGTGGGCATGACCACCGTGCCCGGGCAGGTGCCCGTCGCCCAGCAGGGGCACCGCCATCCACTGGACCCCGAGCCGGTCCGCTCGACCAAGGCCCGCGCGGTCTTCGCCCTCGGGCTGATCGGGGCGCTCACCGGCTTCTTCGTGGGCGGGGTGGTGCCCGCGACCATCGCGCTCACCCTGGCCCGGCAGGCCCGCCGGGAGGCGTACGTCTCGGGTGGCTTCCTCACCGGCGCCGGCTGGGTGCGCCGGGGCGAGCAACTGGCGTGGACGGGCCTGCTGCTCGCGGCCGTCGCCGTCGTCGCGGCCGTGGTCATCGGCGTGGTCCGGATGGCAGGTGCCCCGTTCGGGCACGACTTCGCCCCGAACATCGACTGATCCGGCGGGGGACCACCTCGCGCCCGACCCCGCCGGCGGGACCCGCGACGGTAGCCTGGCCGGTGTCCGCCACGCGGCGGGCGAGCCACGTCGACAGGAGGACCCCGTGACGGAGCCGGCCCCGCCGCCGGGAGGCGACCCGAACCGCCCCGGCACCGGGCCGGACGCCGGCGGTCCGCCACCGGCCACCCCCTGGGCCGGGCCGGACGCCGGGTCCGCCGGGCCGTCCGGCGAGGCACCGGAGGCCACCCCCTCGGGGTACGCCCCGCAGTCCGCGCCGCCCGGGCCCTGGCCCTATCCGCCCGCACCGCCCGCGTCGCCTCCGCACCACGATGGGTACGCCATCCCGCCCGCCGCCGCGCCCTGGCCCCCGCCCGGCTCGCCGTCGCACCACGCGGGGCACGCCGCCCCTCCCGCCCCGGGTTCGTCGGCCGCGCCCGGCTCGTTGTCGCACCACGCGGGGTACGCCGGTTCTCCCGCCCCGGGGTCGTCGGCCGCGCCCGGCTCGCCGTCGCATCCGGGTGGGTACCCGGATCGCCATGCAGCGGGGCCGTCGGTGCCCGCGGGGTGGGCGTCCGGGGCGTACCCGGGGAACCAGCCGGCGCCCGGCGGTGGGTGGGCGGCGCCGGGGAGCGCGCCGGCCGGCGGCGGCTGGGGTTCCGCACCTCCGGCGTCGGTGCCGCCGCCTCCGCGTGAGGCGCCACGCCCGCCGAAGCGCGTCGACGCGGTGCCGGGCACCCCGTTCGGGGTGGTCCACCTGGACGTGCCGCCGGTGACCTCGGGCCTCGCCATCGGGTCGCTGGTGACCGGGATCGCCTCGATCCTCGTCTCGCTGCTGGTGCTCTGCTTCGGCGTCGCCGGCCCGAACTACGGTGGCGCCTGGGCCGCCGGCGCCTTCACCGTGCTGGGAGCGATCGCGGGCACCGCGGCCGTCGTGGCGGGGCTGCTGGCCCGGCGCCAGATCCGGCGGCCGGCGCCGCCGCCCGCGGTCCGGTTCACCGGTCGCGGCCTGGCCGTCGCCGGGCTCAGTTGCGGGGGAGCGGGCCTGCTGGTCAGCCTGGCCGGGCTCGTGCTGGCCCTGGTGGTGCAGATCACGTGACCGGGCTGCCCGGTTCGGGCGGCGCGTTGACCAGGAAAGACCGGTATGCCGGGATGTCCGGTGCCTGGGCGTAACCTGGGCCGCCCGGTCGAGTGCCGTGGAAGCCGGTACACTTGTCACCGTAGGTGCCCATGACGGGCGCGGGGGCACGATGGGATCGGGCGGCGGATCGCGATGCGGTTCTCCCGGACCGCTCCGTTTTGACCTGCGCGGCTGTGGTAGGTACTCTTTCCCCTTGTGCCCGGGCCAGCCCGGGCAATGCGTGCGTGCGCTGGAACCGGTCAGCCGGTGATCGCGCGGCCGCACGACTAGAGCCTCAAGACCTGGCCGGGAGTTTCCTGCGCCGGTGACAGAAACCCGGTCGGACGCGCGAGTGACCGCACCGGGACCGTGACTCGGGCGACACGCCCGACCGCGGGTGCTGGGACCCCCGTCAGGTGGCCCTGGTTGGAATGTAGGAGAGCCGTCCATCAGGCCGGCTAGAGCAGACGGCGCGGTCGCCTCGCAGCGGCCGAAGGGAGCGGAGAAACCCGGTGCCCACCATTCAGCAGCTGGTCCGAAAGGGCCGTCAGGCCAAGACGACCAAGACCAAGACCCCGGCGCTCAAGGGGTCTCCCCAGCGGCGCGGCGTGTGCACCCGCGTGTACACCACCACCCCGAAGAAGCCGAACTCGGCGCTGCGCAAGGTCGCTCGTGTCAAGCTCAGCAGCCAGATCGAGGTGACCGCCTACATCCCGGGCGTCGGCCACAACCTGCAGGAGCACTCGATCGTGCTCGTCCGCGGTGGCCGTGTGAAGGACCTCCCCGGCGTGCGGTACAAGATCGTTCGCGGCTCGCTGGACACCCAGGGTGTCCGCAACCGCAAGCAGGCTCGCAGCCGCTACGGCGCGAAGAAGGAGAAGAGCTGACATGCCGCGTAAGGGACCCGCTCCGCGGAAGCCGCTGGTCGCTGACCCGGTGTACAACTCGCCGCTGGTCACCCAGCTGGTGAACAAGATCCTGCTGCGCGGCAAGCGTCAGCTCGCCGAGCGCATCGTCTACGCCGCCCTCGAGGGCTGCCGCGAGAAGTCCGGCACCGACCCCGTCGTCACGCTGAAGCGGGCGATGGACAACGTGAAGCCGACCCTCGAGGTCCGCAGCCGTCGCGTCGGTGGCGCCACCTACCAGGTTCCGGTCGAGGTGCGGCCGGCCCGCGCGACCACCCTCGGTCTGCGCTGGCTGGTCACCTACTCCCGCGCCCGTCGCGAGAAGACCATGGTCGAGCGGCTGATGAACGAGCTGCTGGACGCGAGCAACGGCCTCGGTGCCGCCGTCAAGCGGCGCGAGGACACGCACAAGATGGCCGAGTCCAACAAGGCCTTCGCGCACTACCGCTGGTAACACCCTGGTTCCGGCGCCCACGAGGCGCCGGAACCGCCACCAGTTGTGTCTAGACGACGATAAGTAGGGATTGAAGTGGCCGCCGCAGACGCGCTCGCCAACGTACGCAACATCGGCATCATGGCGCACATCGATGCCGGTAAGACCACTACCACCGAGCGAATCCTGTTCTACACCGGTATCACGTACAAGATCGGTGAGGTCCACGAGGGCGCTGCCGTCATGGACTGGATGGAGCAGGAGCAGGAGCGCGGTATCACCATCACTTCCGCCGCCACCAAGTGCGAGTGGAAGGGCCACACGATCCAGATCATCGACACGCCCGGCCACGTCGACTTCACGGTCGAGGTGGAGCGGTCGCTGCGTGTGCTGGACGGTGCGGTCGCGGTGTACGACGGTGTCGCCGGCGTCGAGCCGCAGACGGAGAACGTCTGGCGGCAGGCCGACAAGTACAACGTCCCGCGTATGTGCTTCGTCAACAAGCTCGACCGGACCGGTGCCGACTTCTTCCGCTGTGTGCAGATGATGATCGACCGGCTCAACGCCACCCCGCTGGTTCTCCAGATCCCGATCGGCGCCGAGTCCGACTTCATCGGCGTGGTCGACCTGGTCGAGATGCGCGCGCTCACCTGGCGTGGCGAGACCCAGAAGGGTGAGGACTACGCGATCGAGGAGATCCCGGCCGACCTGGCCGACTCCGCGGCCGAGTGGCGCGAGAAGCTCATGGAGACCCTGGCCGACGTCGACGACTCGGTGATGGAGAAGTACCTGGAGGGCGAGGAGATCTCCGTCGAGGAGATCAAGGCCGCCATCCGCCGGGCCACCATCGCCGGCAAGGCCAACCCGGTCCTCACCGGTACCGCCTTCAAGAACAAGGGCATCCAGCCGATGCTCGACGCGGTCGTCGCGTACCTGCCGTCGCCGCTGGACATCCCGGCGATCGAGGGCACCGCGACCGACGGCGAGACCCCGCTGCAGCGGAAGCCCTCGATCTCCGAGCCGTTCTCCGGCCTGGCCTTCAAGATCCAGACCGACAAGCACCTCGGCAAGCTCACCTACGTCCGGATCTACTCCGGCACGCTCGAGTCCGGTTCCCAGGTGATCAACTCCACCAAGGACCGCAAGGAGCGGATCGGCAAGATCTACCAGATGCACGCCAACAAGCGGGAGGAGCGCAGCTCCGCCCAGGCCGGCGACATCATCGCGGTCCAGGGTCTGAAGCAGACCACCACCGGTGACACCCTGTGCGACCCGGCGAACCCGGTCATCCTCGAGTCGATGACCTTCCCGGAGCCGGTCATCGAGGTGGCCATCGAGCCGAAGACCAAGGCCGACCAGGAGAAGCTCAGCACCGCCATCCAGCGGCTGGCCGAGGAGGACCCGACCTTCCGCGTCAAGCTGGACGAGCAGACCGGTCAGACGGTCATCTCCGGCATGGGCGAGCTCCACCTGGACATCCTGGTGGACCGGATGCGCCGCGAGTTCAACGTCGAGGCGAACATCGGTAAGCCGCAGGTGGCGTACCGCGAGACCATCCGCCGCGCGGTGGACAAGGTCGAGTACACGCACAAGAAGCAGACCGGTGGTTCCGGCCAGTACGCCCGGGTGATCATCGCCCTGGAGCCGCTGCCGCTGGGCAACGACGCCCCGACCTACGAGTTCGCCAACGCCGTCACCGGTGGCCGCATCCCCCGGGAGTTCATCCCGTCGGTGGACGCGGGCGCCCAGGACGCCATGCAGTACGGCATCCTCGCCGGCTTCCCGCTGGTGGGCATCAAGCTCACCCTGGTGGACGGCCAGTACCACGAGGTCGACTCGTCGGAAATGGCGTTCAAGATCGCCGGCTCGATGGCGATGAAGGAGGCGGCCCGCAAGGCCGACCCCGCGCTGCTCGAGCCGATGATGGCTGTTGAGGTCACCACTCCTGAGGAGAACATGGGTGACGTCATCGGCGACCTCAACTCCCGTCGTGGCATCATCCAGGCGATGGAGGAGCGCAGCGGCGCTCGCGTCGTCCGGGCCCTGGTGCCGCTGTCGGAGATGTTCGGCTACGTCGGCGACCTGCGGTCGAAGACCCAGGGCCGGGCTAGCTACAGCATGCAGTTCGACTCCTACGCCGAGGTTCCCCAGAGCGTCGCGAAGGAGATCATCGCCAAGGCCACGGGTGAGTGACGCTCACCTGAGCTGATCCGTTGATCCGGGGCCGGTCGCGGGAGGGTTCTCCCGCCCGCGGCCACCTCGGTCGGATTGTGTGATTCCGGGCCTGTAGGCTTCATCGCCGCAGAACCCACAAAGGCTCTCCGGCCGTCAGGCCGGAAAGGCTGTCGACAGAGTCCTAAGCGCCGACCTGGCGCGCCGGGGCGAACGAACCAAGAAAGTCCACAGGAGGACACCAGTGGCGAAGGCGAAGTTCGAGCGGACTAAGCCGCACGTCAACATCGGCACCATTGGTCACATCGACCACGGTAAGACGACGCTGACGGCGGCCATCACCAAGGTCCTGCACGACCAGTTCCCGGACCTCAACCCGTACACGCCGTTCGATGAGATCGACAAGGCGCCGGAGGAGAAGGCCCGCGGCATCACGATCTCCATCGCGCACGTCGAGTACCAGACCGAGGCGCGTCACTACGCGCACGTCGACTGCCCCGGTCACGCCGACTACATCAAGAACATGATCACCGGTGCCGCCCAGATGGACGGCGCGATCCTGGTGGTGGCGGCGACCGACGGCCCGATGCCGCAGACCCGCGAGCACGTGCTGCTGGCCCGTCAGGTCGGCGTGCCGTACATCGTCGTGGCGCTCAACAAGAGCGACATGGTCGACGACGAGGAGCTCCTGGAGCTCGTCGAGCTCGAGGTCCGCGAGCTGCTCTCGTCGCAGGAGTACCCGGGTGACGACCTGCCGGTCGTCCGGGTCTCGGCGCTGAAGGCCCTCGAGGGTGACCCCGAGTGGACCGGCAAGCTCATGGACCTCATGAACGCCGTCGACACCGCGATCCCGCAGCCGGAGCGCGAGACCGAGAAGCCGTTCCTGATGCCGATCGAGGACGTGTTCACGATCACCGGTCGTGGCACCGTCGTCACCGGTCGCGCCGAGCGGGGCATCCTCAAGCCGAACGAGGAGGTGGAGATCGTCGGCATCCGCGAGAAGTCGATGAAGACCACCTGCACCGGCATCGAGATGTTCCGCAAGCTGCTCGACGAGGCCCGGGCCGGCGAGAACGTCGGTCTGCTCCTCCGCGGCATCAAGCGCGAGGACGTCGAGCGCGGCATGGTCGTCATCAAGCCGGGCACCACGACCCCGCACACGGAGTTCGAGGCGACGGTCTACATCCTCTCCAAGGAGGAGGGCGGCCGGCACACCCCGTTCTTCCAGAACTACCGTCCGCAGTTCTACTTCCGGACCACGGACGTTACCGGCGTCGTCACGCTGCCCGAGGGCACCGAGATGGTCATGCCGGGCGACAACACCACGATGTCCGTGAAGCTGATCCAGCCCATCGCGATGGAGGAGAACCTCAAGTTCGCGATCCGGGAGGGTGGCCGCACGGTCGGCGCTGGTCGCGTCACCAAGATCGTCAAGTGAGCTGGGTAACCCCGATTAGCGTCGCCGCCGGTCGTGCGGCATACTAGTCAGGTTGCGTAACGACGGTCAGTCGCCTGCGTCCGGTTAACGCTGGACCTCCGGGTGTCAGACAGTCTCGCGTAGGGTGGTTGATCGCCCCTGGCGGTCAACCACCCTCGCGCGGCGTCCAGGTCGCGGTCACCGCGATCGGCGCCATGACCCACCGCGTGGTCGGAAATCGCTCCGGAGTCCCGGGGCGGAGCCTGGCCCACGGGCGCGACACGCCCGACCGCGGGGGTCGGCGAAGTGGGCCTGTACCAGCCGGTACAGGCGCCCGCAACACAGCGGCATCGAGAGAAGGAACAGAAGCCACCATGGCGGGACAGAAGATCCGCATCCGGCTCAAGGCCTATGACCACGAGGTCGTCGACTCCTCGGCTCGGAAGATCGTCGAGACGGTGACGCGTACCGGGGCGCAGGTCGCTGGCCCGGTGCCGCTGCCCACGGAGATCAACCGTTTCTGCGTTATCCGCTCGCCGCACAAGTACAAGGACTCGCGCGAGCACTTCGAGATGCGCACGCACAAGCGTCTGATCGACATCATCGACCCGACCCCGAAGACGGTCGACTCGCTCATGCGCCTCGACCTGCCGGCTGGCGTCGACATCGAGATCAAGCTGTAGGGACCGGACAAATGGACAGGCAAGTCAAGGGGATCCTGGGCGCAAAGCTCGGCATGACCCAGGTCTGGGACAACAACCGCGTTGTTCCCGTGACCGTGGTTCAGGCCGGCCCGTGCGTCGTGAGCCAGGTTCGTAGCGCCGACAAGGACGGTTACTCCGCGGTCCAGCTGGCGTACGGGGCCATCGACCCGCGCAAGGTCAAGAAGCCGATCGCCGGGCACTACGCCAAGGCGGACGTCGCGCCGCGCCGGCACATCGTCGAGCTGCGCACCAGCGACGCCGCCGACTACTCGCCGGGCCAGGAGGTCACGGTCGAGGAGTTCCCGGCCGGCGTGACCATCGACGTCACCGGCAAGACCAAGGGCAAGGGCTACGCCGGCCCGATGAAGCGGCACGGCTTCCACGGTCTGCGCGCCAGCCACGGTGTCGAGCGCAAGCACCGCTCGCCGGGCTCGATCGGCGCGTGCGCGACCCCGGGTCGCGTCTTCAAGGGCACCCGGATGGCGGGTCGGATGGGTGGCGTGCGCTACACCGTCCAGAACCTCACCGTCCAGGCGGTGGACACCGAGAACAACCTCCTGCTCGTCCGCGGCGCCATTCCCGGCCCCAAGGGCGCGCTGGTCCTGGTCCGTACCGCGGCCAAGACCAAGGTGAAGAAGGGCGGTGCGGCCAAGTGACCACCGTTGACGTCCTCAACGTCGAAGGCAACAAGGCCGGCTCCGTCGAGCTGCCCGCCGACATCTTCGACGCCCAGGCCAACATCCCGCTGATGCACCAGGTCGTGGTGGCTCAGCTGGCGGCGGCCCGGCAGGGTACGCACAAGACCAAGACCCGCGGCGAGGTCTCCGGTGGAGGCAAGAAGCCGTACAAGCAGAAGGGCACCGGTCGTGCCCGCCAGGGCTCGACCCGCGCGCCGCAGTTCGCCGGCGGTGGCGTGGTCCACGGCCCGGTGCCGCGCGACTACAGCCAGCGCACCCCGAAGAAGATGAAGGCCGCCGCCCTGCGTGGCGCCCTCTCCGACCGGGCCCGCGCCGGCCGGGTGCACGTCGTCGAGGCGTTCGTCTCGGGCGAGAAGCCGTCGACCAAGGCCGCGCAGGCCACGCTGACGAAGCTGACCGAGGCCCGTCGGGTCCTGGTCGTGCTGAGCAGCACCGACGAGCTGAACTGGGTGTCGCTGCGGAACCTGCGCAACGCGCGGGACAGCCGGGTGCACCTGATCGAGGCCGGCCAGCTCAACACGTACGACGTGCTGGTGGCCGACGACGTGGTCTTCACGAAGGAGGCCCTGGACGAGTTCCTGGGCGTTCCCGCCGAGACCACCGAGGAGGGTGGCAAGTGAGCACGATCGCCGATCCGCGCGACATCATCGTCGCCCCGGTCGTCTCGGAGAAGAGCTACAGCGAGCTGAACCGGAACTGGTACACCTTCCTGGTGCACCCGGACGCCAACAAGACCGAGATCAAGATCGCTATCCAGCAGATCTTCAACGTCCGCGTCCTGACGGTCAACACGCTCAACCGCGAGGGCAAGCGCAAGCGCACCAAGACCGGCTTCGGTCAGCGCAAGGCCACCAAGCGGGCGATCGTGAAGCTGGCTGACGGTGACCGTATCGAGGCCTTCGGCGGCCCGGTCAGCTGAGGGGTGTAGACAATGGCTATCCGTAAGTACAAGCCGACGACGCCGGGCCGGCGTGGCTCGAGCGTCGCCGACTTCGCCGAGATCACCCGGTCGACGCCCGAGAAGTCGCTGCTGGCTCCGCTGCCGAAGAAGGGCGGACGCAACGCCCACGGCCGGATCACCACGCGGCACCACGGTGGCGGCCACAAGCGGCAGTACCGCCTGATCGACTTCAAGCGGGTCGACAAGGACGGCGTGCCGGCGAAGGTCGCGCACATCGAGTACGACCCGAACCGCACCGCGCGCATCGCGCTGCTGCACTACGCCGACGGCGAGAAGCGCTACATCATCGCGCCGAAGGACCTGAAGCAGGGCGACCGGGTGGAGTCGGGGCCGAGCGCCGACATCAAGCCGGGCAACAACCTGCCGCTGCGCAACATCCCGGTCGGTACCACCATCCACAACGTGGAGCTGCGTCCGGGCGGCGGCGCCAAGCTGGCCCGCTCGGCCGGCGTCGGCATCCAGCTGCTCGGCCGTGAGGGCGCGTACGCGACCCTCCGCATGCCGTCCGGTGAGATCCGGCGTGTCGACGTGCGCTGCCGCGCCAGCATCGGCGAGATCGGCAACGCCGACCAGTCGAACATCAACTGGGGTAAGGCCGGCCGCATGCGGTGGAAGGGCAAGCGCCCGACCGTCCGTGGTGTCGCCATGAACCCGGTGGACCACCCGCACGGTGGTGGTGAGGGTAAGACCTCCGGTGGTCGCCACCCGGTCAACCCGCAGGGTAAGCCCGAGGGCCGCACCCGTCGTAAGGGCCAGCCGAGCGACCGGCTGATCGTCCGCCGCCGCTACGCCACGCGTAAGCGCGGCTGAGGGAGATAAGACATGCCTCGCAGCCTGAAGAAGGGCCCGTTCGTCGACGACCACCTGCTCAAGAAGGTGGAGACGCAGAACGACAAGGGCTCGAAGAACGTCATCAAGACCTGGTCGCGGCGCTCGACGATCATCCCGGAGATGCTGGGTCACACGATCGCCGTGCACGACGGACGCAAGCACGTCCCGGTCTTCGTGACCGAGGCCATGGTCGGGCACAAGCTCGGCGAGTTCGCGCTGACCCGCACGTTCAAGGGTCACGAGAAGGACGACCGGAAGAGCCGCCGGCGCTGACGCCGCGGGCATACGGATAGAGGAACAAGGGGTTACAGCGATGCCAGGAAAGGGCGACGCTCCGGTGCTTCCGGGCGCGCGGGCGGTTGCGCGGCACGTGCGCATCTCGCCGATGAAGGCGCGCCGGGTGGTCAACCTCGTCCGCGGCCTGCCCGCGAAGGAGGCGCTCACGGTGCTGCAGTTCGCGCCGCAGGCTGCGAGCGAGCAGGTGTACAAGGTGCTCGCGAGCGCGATCGCCAACGCGGAGAACAACGAGCGGCTGGACCCCGACGCGCTGCTCGTCAGCGAGGCGTTCGTCGACGAGGGCCCGACGATGAAGCGGTTCCGGCCGCGGGCGCAGGGCCGGGCGTACCGGATCCGCAAGCGCACCTGCCACATCACCGTGGCGGTCGAGGCGGTGGCGCCGGCCGCGCCGAAGAAGTCGGCGAAGAAGGCCCAGGCGCAGACGAAGGCCGAGGCAACCAGCCAGGCCGGGGCGGCTGAGGGGCAGAGCACGACGGAGGGTGCCGAGTAATGGGTCAGAAGGTTCACCCCACTGGGTTCCGGCTCGGCATCTCGACCGACTGGAAGTCCCGCTGGTTCGCGGACAAGCTCTACAAGGACTACATCGGCGAGGACGTCAAGATCCGCCGCATGATGTCCAAGGGCCTCGAGCGTGCCGGCATCTCCAAGGTCGACATCGAGCGCACCCGCGACCGGGTCCGCGTCGACATCCACACCGCCCGGCCGGGCATCGTCATCGGCCGTAAGGGTGCGGAGGCCGACCGGATCCGCGGCGAGCTGGAGAAGCTCACCGGCAAGCAGGTTCAGCTGAACATCATCGAGGTGAAGAGCCCCGAGTCGGACGCGCAGCTGGTCGCCCAGGGCGTCGCCGAGCAGCTGTCCAGCCGGGTCAGCTTCCGTCGGGCCATGCGCAAGGCGATGCAGTCCGCGATGAAGAACCCGGTGTGCAAGGGCATCCGGGTGCAGGTCTCGGGCCGTCTCGGCGGCGCCGAGATGAGCCGGACCGAGTTCTACCGCGAGGGCCGGGTCCCGCTGCACACGCTGCGGGCCAACATCGAGTACGGCTTCTTCGAGGCCCGTACCACCTTCGGCCGGATCGGCGTGAAGGTCTGGATCTACAAGGGCGACGCCGTCCCGGGCCGCGAGGCCCCGGCCGAGGCCGCCCCGTCGCGCGGCCCGCGCCGCGACCGTGGCGACCGGCCGGAGCGGCCGCGCCGTGGCCGGTCGGGTTCGTCGGGCACGACCGCCGGTGGCACCGAGGCCGGCCGGGCTGCCGCGACCACCATCGCGCAGCAGGCGGAGACGCCGGCCGGTGAGCCGGTCGACGCCGGAGCCGTGGCCGCGGCCGCGACCCAGCCGGCAGAAACGCAGCAGGAGGGCTGACAGATGCTGATGCCGCGCAAGCCCCCGAAGGGCTTCCGCAAGCCGCACCACCCGGACCGCCACGGCGCGTCCAAGGGCGGTAACCGGGTGGTGTTCGGCGAGTTCGGGATCCAGGCTCTGGAGCCGGCGTACGTGACCAACCGCCAGATTGAGTCGGCGCGTATCGCGATGACCCGTCACATCAAGCGTGGCGGCAAGGTCTGGATCACGATCTTCCCGGACCAGGCCCTCACCAAGAAGCCGGCGGAAACCCGTATGGGTTCCGGTAAGGGTTCGCCCGAGTGGTGGGTCGCCAACGTCAAGCCGGGGCGGGTTCTCTTCGAGATGTCCTTCCCCAACGAGCAGATCGCGCGAGAGGCGATGCGTCGCGCGATCCACAAGCTCCCGATGAAGTGCCGCATTGTTACGCGCGAAGTGGGTGAATCCTGATGGCAGCGGGCGTCAAGGCCTCCGAGCTGCGTGAGCTCTCCGAGGAGGAGCTGGTCACGAAGCTGCGCGAGGCGAAGGCGGAGCTGTTCAACCTCCGCGTGCAGGCCGCAACCGGGCAGCTGGACAACAACCGGCGGCTGCAGGTCATCCGTCGGGAGATCGCCCGGATCTACACGATCATGCGTGAGCGTGAGCTGGGTCTCTCGGCCGCGCCGACTGAGGTGACTGCATCATGAGTGAGAACACCACCACCACCGCCGCCGCGCGGGCCCGCCGCAAGGTGCGTGAGGGCCTCGTGGTCAGCGACAAGATGGAAAAGACCGTCGTGGTCGAGGTCGAGGACCGGGTCAAGCACGCGCTGTACGGCAAGATCATGCGCCGGACCAGCAAGCTGAAGGTCCACGACGAGCAGAACTCGGCCGGCATCGGCGACCGGGTCCTGATCATGGAGACCCGGCCGCTGTCCGCCACCAAGCGGTGGCGGCTCGTGGAGATCCTCGAGAAGGCCAAGTAGCGAAGGCTCGAGCTCGGCCGGGTTCGGTCGGGCGCAGGTTCCGCCAGGCTCCGGCCGCCCCCGGCGGCCGGAGAACCGGCAGACATAGGAGATAGACGTGATTCAGCAGGAGTCGCGACTGCGCGTCGCCGACAACACGGGTGCCCGGGAGATCCTGTGCATCCGGGTTCTCGGTGGCTCCGGTCGGCGCTACGCGAGCATCGGCGACGTCATCGTGGCCACGGTCAAGGACGCGATCCCCGGTGCCGGTGTGAAGAAGGGCGACGTCGTCAAGGCCGTCGTCGTTCGCACCGCCAAGGAGAAGCGGCGGCCGGACGGCTCGTACATCCGCTTCGACGAGAACGCCGCCGTCATCATCAAGGACGGTGGGGACCCGCGCGGTACCCGCATCTTCGGCCCGGTGGGCCGCGAGCTGCGGGACAAGCGGTTCATGAAGATCATCTCTCTCGCGCCGGAGGTGTTGTGACCGTGAAGGTCAAGAAGGGCGACACGGTCGTCGTCATCGCCGGCAAGGACAAGGGTGCCAAGGGCAAGGTCATCGCGGCCTACCCGCGGCAGGACAAGGTCCTGGTCGAGGGCGTGAACCGGGTCAAGAAGCACACCCGCATCAGCACCACCCAGCGTGGCGCCAAGACCGGTGGCATCGTCACCCAGGAGGCCCCGATCCACGTCTCGAACGTGCAGGTCCTGGACTCCGACGGCAAGCCGACCCGCGTCGGTTACCGGATCGACGACAACGGCCAGAAGGTCCGCATCGCGCGTAGCACCGGTAAGGACCTCTGATGACCACGGCTACCGAAACCAAGACCCTGCCGCGCCTCAAGGAGCGGTACCGCAACGAGGTCGTGGCGAAGCTGCAGGAGCAGTACAGCTACGGCAACCCCATGCAGGTGCCCGGGCTCGTCAAGATCGTCGTCAACATGGGCGTCGGCGAGGCCGCTCGGGACGCCAAGCTGATCGACGGTGCCGTCCGCGACCTGGCCACCATCACCGGCCAGAAGCCGCTGGTGCGGCGGGCGACCAAGTCCATCGCGCAGTTCAAGCTGCGTGAGGGCATGCCGATCGGCGCGAAGGTCACCCTGCGGGGCGACCGGATGTGGGAGTTCCTGGACCGGCTGCTCTCCATCGCGCTGCCGCGTATCCGCGACTTCCGCGGTCTGGACGGGCGCAAGCTCGACGGCCACGGCAACTACACGTTCGGTCTGACCGAGCAGTCGGTGTTCCACGAGATCGATCAGGACAAGATCGATCGCCAGCGGGGCATGGACATCACGGTGGTCACGACCGCCACGACCGACGACGAGGGCCGGGCGCTGCTCAAGCTCCTGGGCTTCCCGTTCAAGGAGAACTGAGATGGCCAAGAAGGCGCTGATCCTCAAGGCGGCCGCGAAGCCGAAGTTCTCGGTTCGCGCGTACACCCGCTGCCAGCGGTGCGGGCGTCCGAAGGCGGTCTACCGCAAGTTCGGTCTCTGCCGGGTGTGCATCCGGGAGATGGCCCACCGCGGTGAGCTGCCCGGCGTGTCCAAGGCTTCCTGGTAATAGCCCGGCGCGCTTCGCGCGTCAGCTGAACTGTCTCTTCGCCGTAGGCCCCGGGCCTGGCCCGGGGAACCCCGGCGAGAAAGGTTGACGAATTTCATGACGATGACCGACCCGATCGCAGACATGCTCACGCGTCTGCGTAACGCCAACCAGGCGTACCACGACCGGGTGACGATGCCCTACTCGAAGATCAAGGCGAACATCGCCGAGGTCCTCAAGGCCGAGGGTTACATCGCCACCTGGTCGGTCGAGGAGCCCGAGGAGGGCGCCGTCGGCAAGCGACTGGTCGTCGAGCTGAAGTACGGCCAGAACCGGGAGCGGAGCCTGGCCGGCATCAAGCGCGTGTCCAAGCCCGGTCTCCGGGTGTACGCCAAGTCGGACGGGCTCCCGCGGGTGCTCGGCGGGCTGGGCGTGGCGATCATTTCGACGTCCCAGGGGCTGCTCACCGACCGGCAGGCCCGCAAGCGGAGCGTTGGCGGGGAAGTCCTCGCCTTCGTCTGGTAACGGGAGACAGGTAGAAATGTCGCGTATTGGACGTAAGTCGATCCCGGTGCCAGCCGGCGTCGACATCACCATCGACGGCCAGACCGTCAAGGTCAAGGGCCCCAAGGGCGAGCTGAGCCACGTACTGGCCGAGCCGATCACGGCGGAGCGGGGCGAGGACGGCGCGCTGCACGTCAACCGGCCCAACGACGAGCGCAAGGCCAAGGAGCTGCACGGCCTGAGCCGTACGCTGGTGGCCAACATGATCGTCGGCGTGACCGAGGGCTACCGCAAGAGCCTCGAGATCGCCGGTACCGGTTACCGCGTGACCGCCAAGGGCAAGGACCTCGAGTTCGCGCTCGGGTTCTCGCACCCGGTGCTGGTTCCGGCCCCGGAGGGCATCACCTTCACGGTGGAGCGGCCGACCCTGTTCCACGTGGCCGGCATCGACAAGCAGCAGGTCGGCGAGGTCGCCGCCAACATCCGGAAGATCCGCCCGCCGGAGCCCTACAAGGGCAAGGGCGTGAAGTACCAGGGCGAGGTCATCCGCCGCAAGGCTGGAAAGGCAGGTAAGAAGTGAGCGCCACGCTGCTCAAGCGCCGCCGCGGCGTCGCCGCCAAGCGGGCCGTCGGGCGTGCGCGCCGGCACTTCCGGGTCCGCAAGAACGTCAGCGGCACCACCGAGCGTCCCCGCCTGGTCGTCACCCGCTCCCTGCGGCACATCGTCGCCCAGGTCGTGGACGACACCAAGGGTCACACCCTGGCGTCGGCCTCGACCATGGACGCCTCGCTGCGCGGCGCCGAGGGCGACAAGAGCGCCCTGGCCGGCAAGGTCGGCGCCCTGCTCGCCGAGCGGGCCAAGGCCGCCGGCGTCTCGAAGGTCGTCTTCGACCGCGGTGGCAACCGGTACGCGGGGCGGGTCGCCGCGCTTGCCGACGCCGCCCGCGAAGCCGGGCTCGAGTTCTAGAAACCCCGTCACGAGAGAGAAGGAAGGCTGCTGATGCCAGGTCAACAGCGCCGTGGCGGCGGGTCCGGTGGCAACGAGGGTGGTCGCCGCGACAACCGCCGTGAGGGCGGCCGCGGAAACGCGCCCGTCGAGAAGACCCCGCACCTCGAGCGGGTCGTCGCGATCAACCGCGTCGCCAAGGTCGTGAAGGGTGGTCGTCGCTTCAGCTTCACCGCCCTGGTGATCGTGGGCGACGGCGACGGCACCGTCGGCGTGGGCTACGGAAAGGCCAAGGAGGTGCCCGCGGCGATCGCCAAGGGTGTCGAGGAGGCCAAGAAGCACTTCTTCAAGGTGCCGCGGATCGGCCAGTCGATCCCGCACCCGGTGCAGGGCGAGGACGCGGCCGGTGTGGTGCTGCTCAAGCCGGCCTCGGCCGGTACGGGTGTCATCGCCGGCGGTCCGGTGCGTGCCGTGCTGGAGTGCGCGGGCATCCACGACGTGCTCTCCAAGAGCCTCGGCTCGTCCAACCCGATCAACATCGTGCACGCCACGGTGGCGGCCCTGAAGGCGCTCGAGTCGCCGGAGCAGGTCGCGGCCCGTCGTGGTCTGCCGGTCGAGGACGTCGCGCCGGCCGCCATGCTGGCGTCGCGGGCGGGGGTGGCGTCCTGATGGCACGCCTGAAGGTCACCCAGGTCCGGTCCGAGATCGGGACCAAGAAGAACCAGCGTGACTCGCTGCGTTCGCTCGGTCTCAAGCGGATCAACGACGTGGTGGTCAAGGAGGACCGGCCGGAGATCCGGGGCATGATCTTCACGGTCAACCACCTCGTGAAGGTCGAGGAGGTCGAGTAATGACGATCAAGGTGCACCACCTGCGCCCGGCGCCCGGAGCCAAGACCGACAAGACCCGCGTGGGTCGCGGTGAGGGCTCGAAGGGCAAGACCGCCGGTCGCGGTACCAAGGGTTCCAAGGCCCGGAAGAACATCTCGGCGGCGTTCGAGGGTGGGCAGATGCCCATCCACATGCGCCTGCCGAAGCTGAAGGGCTTCAAGAACAAGTTCAAGGTCGTCTTCCAGGTGGTCAACCTGGACCGGCTCGCCGAGCTCTTCCCGAACGGCGGCCAGGTCGGCCCCGTCGAGCTGGTCGAGGCCGGCGCGGTCCGCAAGGGCCACCCGGTCAAGGTGCTCGGCACCGGCGACCTCGGCGGTGTGGCGCTCCAGGTGTCGGCGCACGCGTTCAGTGCGTCGGCCAAGGAGAAGATCACCGCGGCCGGCGGCTCGGTCACCGAGCTGTAAGGCACGTATGGCGCCCGCTCAGTTGTCCGCAACTGGGCGGGCGCCGTGCTCTACCGGGCAGATGTGCGCCGGGTAACATCGGATTCGTTTTATGTAGCCGGGCACATCTGCCCGGACCGGGATCGGGCTGTTAGAGTCCCTTCCCAGCTATGGATATCGGGCGCTCCGCCCGGCACCCACCCCGCTCCGCCAGGGATCATCACCGGCGGCCCGCGTCGCGCAGGAGGAAGAAGTTGCTGTCCGCCTTTCTCAGTGCGTTCCGTACGCCTGACCTGCGCAAGAAGCTGCTGTTCACGGTAGCCATCATCGCGGTCTACCGGCTGGGCGCCACGCTGCCCAGCCCGGGTGTCTCGTACGGCAACGTGCAGAAGTGCCTCGACACCGTCCAGGGCGGCACCGGCGTGCTGGGCCTGCTGGACCTCTTCTCCGGCGGCGCGCTGCTCCAGCTCTCGGTCTTCGCCCTGGGCATCATGCCCTACATCACCGCGTCGATCATCCTGCAGCTGCTGACCGTGGTCATCCCGCGCCTGGAGCAGCTCCGCAAGGAGGGCCAGGCCGGCCAGGCGAAGATCACCCAGTACACCCGCTACCTCACGCTGGGCCTGGGCATCCTCCAGTCCTCGGCGTTCGTGGCGCTGGCGCGCTCGGGTCAGCTGTTCAACAACCAGTGCGACCAGTTCCCGATCGTCCCGCGGGGCACCGGCATCCCGGACTGGCTGACGCTGACCATCCTGGTCATGACGATGACCGCCGGCACCGGCGTGGTGATGTGGCTCGGCGAGCTGATCACCGACCGGGGCGTCGGCAACGGCATGTCCGTGCTGATCTTCACCTCGATCGCGGCCCGGCTCCCCAGCGAGGGCTGGAAGATCAAGACCACCAAGGGCTGGGGGATGTTCCTCCTCGTCATCGCCCTGGTTCTGCTGGTCATCACCGCGGTCACCTTCATCGAGCAGGCCCAGCGCCGGATCCCGGTGCAGTACGCCAAGCGCATGATCGGCCGGCGGATGTACGGCGGCACCTCCACCTACATCCCGCTCAAGGTGAACCAGGCCGGCGTCATCCCGGTCATCTTCGCCTCGTCGCTGCTCTACCTGCCGACGCTCGCGCTGCAGTTCTTCGACCAGAACAACCCGGGGAAGACCCAGGCCTGGATCCAGAACCACATCGTGAAGGCGAGCGCGCCGGAGCACATCGCGATCTACTTCCTGCTGATCATCTTCTTCACCTACTTCTACGTGTCGATCACGTTCAACCCGACCGAGGTCGCGGACAACATGAAGAAGTACGGCGGTTTCGTGCCAGGCATCCGCCCCGGCAAGCCGACCGCCGAGTACCTGGACTTCATCCTCAGCCGGATCACCCTGCCGGGCGCGCTCTACCTGGGCATCGTCGCGGTCCTGCCGAACTTCTTCTTCGTCTGGCTGGACAACCAGCAGTTCCAGAACTTCCCGTTCGGCGGCACCGCTGTGCTCATCATGGTCGGCGTCGGTCTGGAGACCGTGAAGCAGATCGAGAGCCAACTCATGCAGCGGAACTACGAAGGGTTCCTGCGGTAGATGCGACTCGTTCTGGTTGGCCCGCCGGGCGCGGGCAAGGGCACACAGGCGGAGTTCATCGCCGCGCACCTCTCGGTGCCCAAGATCTCGACCGGTGACATCTTCCGGGCCAACGTCTCCCAGGGCACGCCCCTGGGAGTCGAGGCGAAGCGGTACATGGACGCCGGAAAGCTGGTGCCGGACGAGGTCACCATCAACATGGTGCGGGACCGGCTCGCCGAGCCGGACGCCGGCGAGGGCTTCCTCCTCGACGGCTTCCCGCGCACCACGCCGCAGGCGGCCGCGCTGGACAAGCTCCTCGCCGACCTGGGCACCGCGCTGGACCTGGTGCTGGAGCTGGTCGTCGACGACGACGAGGTGATCCGGCGGCTGTCCGGCCGGCGTACCTGCCGCGGCTGCGGCAAGATCTGGCACGTCGAGTTCGACGCCACCACCCGCGAGGGTGTGTGCGACCGCTGCGGCGCCGAGCTGTTCCAGCGGGACGACGACAAGCCGGAGACCATCGCGGCCCGGCTGCGGGAGTACGCCGAGAAGACCGCGCCGCTGGTCGACTACTACGGCGCCCAGGGCAAGCTCGTCGGCATCGACGCGACCGGTCCGGTGGAGGACGTCACCGTCCGCGCCATCGACGCCCTCCGCTCGTACGGCGGCTGACGACCCGCCGGACTCCGGCGGATAGAGTGCGAACAGCGGGGTACGTGCGACGTGCCCCGCTGTTCCGCGCAACGAAAGGTAACGACCTCCATGCGCCGTCCCCAGCTGGACATCCAGCTGAAGACCCCCGAGCAGATCGAGCTGATGCGGGCCGCCGGTCTGGTGGTCGCCCGCGCGCTGCGGCGGATGCGCGAGGCGGTGGCACCCGGCGTGACCACCGCCGACCTCGACGCGATCGCCGAGGCGACCATCCGCGAGGCCGGCGCCGTCCCGTCGTTCAAGGGCTACCACGGCTTCCCGGCGTCGATCTGCTCGTCGGTCAACGAGCAGGTCGTGCACGCGATCCCGTCGTCGACGCAGGTGCTCCGCGAGGGCGACCTGATCTCGATCGACTGCGGCGCGGTGCTCAACGGCTGGCACGGCGATGCGGCCATCACGGTCGGCGTCGGCGCGGTCGAGCCGGCCCTGCTGAAGATGGCGGCGGTGGCTGAGGACGCCATGTGGGCCGGCATCGCCGCGGCGGCCCGGGGTGCGGCGAGCGGCAAGGGCCGGCTCACCGACATCTCGCACGCGGTGGAGAGCGCGGTCCGCAAGGGCGGCCGGTACGGCATCGTCGACGGCTACGGCGGGCACGGCATCGGCACTGAGATGCACCAGGACCCGCACGTGCTCAACCACGGGCGCCCGGGCAAGGGCCCACGCCTGGTGCCCGGCCTGGCGCTGGCCATCGAGCCGATGATCACCATGGGCTCGCCGCGCACCGTCGAACTGGCCGACGGCTGGACCGTGGTGACCCGCGACCGGTCGATGGCGGTGCACGTCGAGCACTCGATGGCGCTGCTGGACGACGGCGTGTGGGTGCTGACCGCCGAGGACGGCGGCCGGGCCCGGCTCGGCGACCTCGTCACGTCCCGTCAGACGGCCGGGTCGCCGGCGTCCTGACCGGTCTCCTGCCGTTTCCGCCTCCGCGTCGGAATCGCGCGGTTTCCGCCCGGCTGGGCGCCGCGGCAACCGCTCGGCGCCGCCGGGAACCGGAAAGAGGGGCTGACGGGCGGTGGCGCGCCGGTGGCATGCTTGCCCTCATGGACGGGCGGAGCGGGATGCGGGCGGCCGACGCCGACCGGGAGGCCACGGCGGAGCGGCTCCGGAAGGCCCTGGAGGAGGGCCGGCTCAACCTGCACGAGTACGACGAGCGGCTGGGCCGGGCGTACGCGGCAAAGACCTACGCCGACCTGGACGAGGTGGTGGCCGACCTGCCCGGGACGACGCCTGCGGAGCGCACCGCGGTGGTCCCGGCGGCGCCGGCCGTGCCGGCCGCGCCGACGAGCCCCGGCGACGGCGGGCCGATCGTGGACGGCGGTCGCGGCCGGCTGCTCGCGATCTGGTCGCCCTGGCTGCGGGTCGCCGCGATCCTCACGGCGATCTGGTTGTTCGCCTCGCTCGGCTCCGGGCACCTCGGGCACTACTGGCCGGTCTGGGCGATCGGGCCGTGGGGCTTCTTCCTGCTGATGCGCACCGTGGGCGGCCACGACCACGGGTGGCACCAGGCCGAGCGGCGGGGCCGGGCCCGGCGTGACCGCCGCCGGCGCCGCTGACCCGTCGCCAACCGCCTGTGGCCGACGCCACAGCCGGTCGGTGGGGCTCGGCGAATTTCCTCCGTCGAGGTGACAGGCCCGGTGGTCGGTTTGGCGACGGCGCGCAGGCGGGCGTACACTTTCTGATCGGCGCACAGCGTCCACTCCGGCATGCCCACCCTGCGCTTCGGTGGGAGTCGGAGCCGCGGCTGGCTCGGGCTCGGTGAATCTCGCCGGAGCCCGTGTAAGACGTTGTGGGCCGTCCGGAGCAACCGACGTCAGGACAGCGGAGGACATGCCGAAAAAAGACGGAGCCATCGAGATCGAGGGTCGGGTCATCGAGCCCCTGCCGAACGCCATGTTCCGGGTGGAGCTCGCGAACGGCCACAAGGTGCTGGCTCACATCAGCGGCAAGATGCGGCAGCACTACATCCGCATCCTGCCGGAGGACCGGGTCGTCGTCGAACTCTCGCCGTACGACCTGACCCGCGGGCGCATCGTCTACCGCTACAAGTAAGCCTGACGACGGCCGGGACGTCCCCGTGTCCGTCTTCGACGTCCGGGTCGCGCATTGTCGCGTCTCCGGGCCAGATGGGAAGTAAGGCAACCGTGAAGGTCAAGCCGAGCGTCAAGAGGATCTGCAACAAGTGCCGGGTTATCCGCCGGCACGGCCGGGTCATGATCATTTGTTCGGACCCGCGCCACAAGCAGCGCCAGGGCTGAGCCGTTCCCGCCGACCGTGACGAGCGGCGGCGGAACCGGCCCAGGCGGCAGATCCGGCACACACATCACCAGCTCGTCCCAGCCGCGAGCGGTACGCAGCGCGTACTCCCTCGTGGTTGACCCCCGGTCGGAGGCCGGGGCCCGCTCGGGCAGCGGCCGATCCCGGTCGCCGGCGCTTCTCGCGCCGGAAGGACAGGGACGGTCGGTAGCGGGGTGGGACGGGTCCACACCTCCGCCACAACATCACGAGGAGTACGCCCGCACATGGCACGTCTAGTCGGCGTCGACCTCCCCCGCGACAAGCGGATGGAGATCGCGCTCACCTACATCTTCGGGGTCGGTCGCACCCGCGCCCTGGAGACGCTCGCCGCCACCGGCATCTCGCCGGACAAGCGCGCTCGGGACCTCACGGACGAGGAGCTCGTGCAGCTCCGCGACCACATCGAGGCCAACTACCAGGTTGAAGGTGACCTTCGCCGCGAGGTCGCCGCCGACATCCGCCGCAAGGTCGAGATCGGCTGCTACGCGGGCATCCGGCACCGCCGGGGCCTGCCCGTCCGTGGCCAGCGGACCAAGACCAACGCGCGGACCCGCAAGGGCCCGAAGCGGACCGTGGCCGGCAAGAAGAAGCCCGGCAAGAAGTAACTAGGAGCGCACAGACTTATGCCACCGAAGGCTCGTGCCGGAGCCGCTGTCAAGAAGGTCCGGCGCAAGGAACGCAAGAACGTCGCCCACGGGCAGGCGCACATCAAGAGCACCTTCAACAACACCATCGTGTCCATCACGGACCCGACCGGTGCCGTCATCTCCTGGGCCTCCGCGGGCCAGGTTGGCTTCAAGGGCTCGCGCAAGTCGACCCCGTTCGCCGCGCAGCTGGCCGCCGAGGCCGCCGCGCGCCGGGCCATGGATCACGGCATGCGCAAGGTCGACGTGTTCGTCAAGGGCCCCGGCTCCGGCCGGGAGACCGCCATCCGTTCGCTGCAGGCCGTGGGCCTCGAGGTCGGGCAGATCTCCGACGTCACCCCGCAGCCGCACAACGGATGCCGTCCGCCGAAGCGTCGTCGGGTCTGAGAGGTAGAGAGAGATGGCTCGTTACACCGGTGCTGACTGCCGCCGTTGCCGGCGGGAGAAGATGAAGCTGTTCCTCAAGGGCAGCAAGTGCGATGGCCCGAAGTGCCCGTTCGAGTCCCGGCCGTTCCCGCCCGGGCAGCACGGCCGCGGCCGCACGAAGGAGACGGAGTACCTGCTCCAGCTCCGTGAGAAGCAGAAGGCTCGCCGGGTCTACGGCGTGCTGGAGAAGCAGTTCCGCGGCTACTACGAGGAGGCCGTGGGCAAGCAGGCGAAGACCGGTGAGGTCCTCCTGCAGATCCTCGAGTCGCGGCTGGACAACGTGGTCTACCGGGCCGGCTACGCCGGTTCCCGGGACATGGCCCGCCAGCTGGTCAAGCACGGTCACTTCACGGTGAACGGCAAGAAGGTCGACATCCCGTCGTACCGCGTCAAGGAGCACGACATCATCGAGGTGCGGGAGAAGAGCAAGCAGCTCACCCCGTTCCTGGTGGCGCAGGCTCAGGCCGGTTCGCGGTCGGTGCCGGCCTGGCTCGAGGCGATCCCCAGCCAGATGAAGATCCTCGTGCACTCGCTCCCGGCCCGCCAGGTGATCGACACCCAGGTCCAGGAGCAGCTGATCGTCGAGCTCTACTCCAAGTAAGGGCTCGTTGCGGTGGCCCGCCCTCGGGGGCGGGCCACCGGAACAGTTTGTGTCGTGGGCGTCATATAGCGGGCGCCCCGGAAGAGAAGAGAAAAGATGCTCATCAGCCAGCGACCGTCTCTCTCCGAAGAGTCGATCAACGAGACCCGCTCCCGGTTCACCATCGAGCCGCTGGAGCCGGGCTTCGGCTACACCCTGGGCAACTCGCTGCGGCGCACGCTGCTGTCGTCCATCCCGGGTGCGGCGGTCACCTCGATCAAGATCGACGGTGTCCTGCACGAGTTCACCACGATCCCCGGCGTCAAGGAGGACGTGGTCGAGCTCGTCATGAACATCAAGGAGCTCTGCGTCAGCTCCGAGCACGACGAGCCGGTCAGCATGTACCTGCGCAAGCAGGGCCCGGGCGACGTGACCGCCGGTGACATCCAGCCCCCGGCCGGTGTCTCGGTGCACAACCCGGACCTGAAGCTCGCCACCCTGAACGGCAAGGGCCGGCTCGACATGGAGCTGACCGTCGAGCGGGGTCGCGGCTACGTCACCGCGGCGCAGAACAAGCAGGCGGGCGCCGAGATCGGCCGGATTCCGGTCGACTCGATCTACTCGCCCGTGCTCAAGGTGACCTACCGGGTCGAGGCGACCCGTGTCGAGCAGCGGACCGACTTCGACCGGCTGATCATCGACGTCGAGACCAAGCCGTCCATGGGCCCGCGCACCGCGCTGGCCTCGGCCGGCTCGACGCTGGTGGAGCTGTTCGGGCTGGCCCGGGAGCTGGACGAGACCGCCGAGGGCATCGACATCGGGCCGTCCCCGCAGGACGCCCAGCTGGCGGCCGACCTGGCCCTGCCGATCGAGGAGCTGGACCTCACCGTCCGCTCCTACAACTGCCTCAAGCGCGAGGGCATCAACTCCGTTGGTGAGCTCATCGGGCGTACCGAGGCCGACCTCCTCGACATCCGCAACTTCGGTCAGAAGTCGATCGACGAGGTCAAGATGAAGCTCGCCGGGATGGGCCTGGGGCTGAAGGACTCGGCTCCGAACTTCGACCCGGCGCACGTCGTGGACGCCTTCGGCGAGGCCGACTACGACACCGACGACTACCGCGAGACCGAGCAGCTCTAGTCCGCGCTGCCGCCACACCTGAGGAGCACCAAGCATGCCCACGCCCACCAAGGGCCCCCGCCTCGGCGGCAGCCCCGCGCACGAGCGGCTGATGCTGGCCAACCTGGCCACCGCGCTGTTCCAGCACGGCAAGATCCAGACCACCGAGACGAAGGCCCGGCGGCTGCGTCCGCTGGCCGAGCAGCTCATCACCAAGGCCAAGCGCGGCGACCTCGCCGCGCGGCGCCGGGTGCTGGGCGTCGTCAAGGACAAGGACGTGGTCTACGCCCTGTTCGACCAGATCGCGCCCCGGTACGCCAACCGCAACGGTGGCTACACCCGGATCGTGAAGACCGGTCCGCGCAAGGGTGACGCCGCTCCGATGGCGATCATCGAGCTGGTGGAGGAGCTTCAGGTCGCCGAGCCGAAGGCGAACAAGAAGACCGCCGCCCGCAAGGCCGCCCAGCAGGACAAGGTCGAGGCCCTGGCCCCGGCCGAGGAGGCCCCCAAGTCCAGCGAGGCCGCCGACCAGGACGCCGAGGCTCCGGTCTCGGCCTCCGGCGACACCGCCGAGGCCCGCGAGGACAGCGACGAGGCCACCGAGAACGACAAGGCCTGAGCGCAGGCCGCATCGTCGGGCCCGGTACCCCCGCGCGGGGTGCCGGGCCCGACGGCATGAGGAGGTACGAGGTGGACGAGCGGACCCGGCTGCGGCTGGACGTCTCGTACGACGGCACCGACTTCTCCGGCTGGGCCGCCCAGCCCGGCCGGCGCACCGTCGCCGGGGTGCTCACGGAGACGCTGGACCTGGTCCTCGGCGCGGGCACCGCGACCGGGCTGACCGTGGCCGGCCGCACCGACGCCGGCGTGCACGCCACCGGGCAGGTCTGCCACCTCGACCTGCCGACCGAGGTGTGGCGGCAGCACGACGGGCGGCTGCTGCGCCGACTGGCCCGGCTGCTCCCGCCGGACGTGCGGGTGCGGGCGATGACCGAGGTGCCGCCGGACTTCGACGCCCGCTTCTCGGCCACCTTCCGCCGCTACGAGTACCGGGTGACCGACGCGCCGTGGGGCGCCGAGCCGCTGCGCCGCACCGACACCCTGGCCTGGCCGAAGCCGCTGGATCTGGCGGCGCTGAACGCCGCCGCGGCCGGCCTGGTGGGAGAGCACGACTTCGCCGCGTACTGCCGGCGCAAGGAGAACGCCACCACGCTGCGCGAAGTGACCCGGCTGGACTGGCGGCGCGAGCCGGACGGGATCCTGGTCGCCACGGTGCAGGCCGACGCGTTCTGCCAGAACATGGTGCGCAGCCTGGTCGGCGCCATGCTGGTGGCCGGTGACGGCCGCCGGCCGGTCGAATGGCCGTCCGGCCTGCTGAGCCGCCGGGAACGCGCCAGCGAGGTGACGGTGGCGCCCGCGCACGGACTGGCCCTGGTCGAGGTCGGTTACCCGGCCGACCCCGCCGACTACGCCCGCCGCGCCGACCTCACCCGCCGCCTCCGGGTGCCGGTCGCCGAGGGCTGAGCACAGGCAAACGGCCCGCCGCCCCGGACGGGGACGACGGGCCGCGGTGGCCCGGGGCTCAGTTCGGGGTGCCGTCCTGGCCGGCGGTGCCGTCGCTCGGGCGATCGGTGGGCTGGCTGGCCACCCCACCGTTGGCCCGGCGCTCCAGCACGCCGCGGTTCAGGTAGACCTCGATCAGGTCGTACAGGATGTCCCGCGCCTTGGTGTCGCCGGAGCTGATCCGTTCCCCATCGGCGCGGGTGACCACGCAGTAGGCCAGGTAGTGGCCGCGGACCTGCCAGCCGACCCGGGCGGCGGCCGTCGCCACCACCTCGGTGTCGTTGCTCGCCGCCATGCCGCGGAACCGGCCCTGCCGCTCGTCGAGCATCGGCCGGATCCGGTCGCGCGCCCGCTGGGCGCTGGCCACGTCCGTCAGGTTGAACAGGCCGGCGGTGAGCAGGTGGTCGCCGTCGGCGGAGCGCATGGTGGCCCGGACGACCTGGTTGCAGCCGAGGCGGACCAGCAGGTCGGCGATCTCGCCGGTGGCCGCGACCGCGCAGCTGGCGCTGGACTGCGTCTTGAGCACCCGGTACGCGGGCTGCCCGTCGGCCACCACCAGTTGCTGGCCGGGGAAGACCTCCTTGGCGGTGAGCGCCGCCTGGTCGGTGTCCCGGGAGTCCAGGTCCTTCCCGTCGGCCGCGGCGGACTGCTCCGCGGCCGGCTGGCCGCTCTGCTGGCCGGCCTGCGGCGTGGCGGTGCGATCCTCCAGGAGGGCGGCGACGGCCAGCCCGGTGAGGGCCAGCAGCATCAGCACGGCGGCGCCGCCGATCAGCACCTGCCAGGTCCGGCCGCCGCCGCGCCGGCGTTCGGCCCGGTGGGACGGGGACAGGTCCAGCGGATCGGTGGTCCGGACGACGGGGTCGACCGGGCTCGACATCGCCGGCCCCCGTGCGGCGGCCGGCGTCGGCTGCGGTACCGGTGGCGCGGGCGCGGGCACCGCCGGCGTGGGCTGCGGCACGGGTGCGGGCTCCCGGGGCGGCGCGGGCCGGCTGGGTGCCGGGGCCGGTGCCGGGGGCGGCGGGGCCGGTGCCCGGGCGGCGTCGACGGCCGGCCGGGTGGTCCGGACCGGTGGCGGCAGTGACGGGGTGGGGAAGCGGGACGGCGAGGGACCCGCCGGCGGAGCCGCCGCACCGGGTACGGACGGGTCCGAACCGGGCCTCGGGTACTCCAGGAAGGCGTCCTCATCGGACTCGTACCGATACACCATGTTGGTTACAGTAGGGCGCATTGTCCCTTTAGTGGGTAATATCGCGAAAATCCGGCGAAGTGGCGTGACTCCTGCCGGGCGCACCGTCGCCGACGCCGCTCCCGGCCGGTGCGACAATGCCCGTCGTGACCGGCGACCACTACTTCACCGCTGAACCCACGACCCCCGCCCAGCCGCGCGAGGTCGAGTTCTCCGTCGCCGGGCGCGACTACACCCTCGCCTCCGCGAGCGGCGTCTTCTCCGCCGCCCGGCTCGATCCCGGCACGGCGGTGCTCCTGCGCAAGGCCGAGCTGCCGGGGCACGACGCCACCGGCCCGCTGCTCGACGTGGGGTGCGGCTTCGGGCCGATCACCTGCGTACTGGCCAGCAGCGCGCCGGCCGCCACCGTCTGGGCGGTCGACGTCAACCAGCGGGCCCGCGACCTCACCGCCGCCAACGCCGCCCGGGTCGGCGCCGCCGGCCGGGTTCACGTGGCCGCGCCGGACGACGTACCCGCCGACCTCACCTTCGCCGAGATCTGGTCCAACCCGCCGATCCACATCGGCAAGGCGGAGCTGCACGAGCTGCTGCGGCGCTGGCTGCCACGGCTCGCCCCGGACGGGGTGGCCTGGCTGGTCGTCGCGCGGCACCTCGGCGGCGACTCGCTGCACCGCTGGCTGGTCGAGCAGGGCTGGCAGGTCGAGCGGCACGCCAGCCAGAAGGGCTTCCGGGTGCTCCGGGTCACCCGGTAATCGAGTGTCGCCCGCGCCCTTCCCTCGGGCAGGATGCCCGCGTGGGATACGTGGACGTGGCAGCGGTCGGGCACATCCTCCCGGACGGCCGGGAACTCTTCGCCGACGTGTCGTTCCGGGTCGGTGAGGGCGCCAAGGTCGCGCTCGTCGGGCCCAACGGCGCCGGCAAGACGACCCTGCTGCGCATGGTCGCCGGCGACCTGCCAGTGAAGACCGGCGCCGTCGCCCGCTCCGGCGGGCTCGGCGTGATGCGCCAGTTCATCGGCATGATCGGCGACGAGTCGACCCTCGCCGACCTGGCGCTGTCGCTCGCCCCGCCCGCGCTGCGCGACGCCGGCCACCGCCTCGCCGAGACCGAGGCGGCCATGCGGGCGGCCGAGGTGCGCGGCAAGTACAGCAGTGCCGCCGGCAAGGCCCAGCTCGCGTACGCGGACGCCCTGGCCGCCTGGGGCGAGACCGGCGGGTACGACGCCGAGGTGCTCTTCGACACCGTGGCCACCATCGTCCTCGACCTGCCGTGGGACACCGCCCGGGAGCGCCCGGTGCGTACGCTCTCCGGCGGCCAGCAGAAGCGCTTCGCGCTCGAACTGCTGCTGCGCGGCCCGGACGAGGTGCTCCTCCTCGACGAGCCGGACAACTTCCTCGACGTGCCCGGCAAACGCTGGCTGGAGGCCCGGCTGCGCGAGTCCGGCAAGTCCGTGCTCTACGTCTCGCACGACCGGGAACTGCTGGCCCAGACCGCCGACCGGGTGGTCGCCGTCGAGGGCGGCAGCGCCTGGGTGCACCCGGGCGGCTTCGCGAGCTGGCACGAGGCCCGGGTGGCCCGGCACGCCCGCCTCGACGAGTTGCGCCGTCGCTGGGACGAGGAGCACCAGAAGCTGCGCGAGCTCATGCTCATGTACAAGCAGAAGGCCGCGTACAACGACGGGCTGGCCTCCCGCTACCAGGCCGCACAGACCCGGCTGCGCAAGTTCGAGGAGGCCGGGCCGCCGCCCGTACCCCCGAAGGAGCAGGACATCCGGATGCGCCTGGCCGGCGGGCGGACCGGCAAGCGCGCGGTGGTCGCCGAGCAGCTCGAACTGGACGGCCTGACCTATCCCTTCGACCTGGAACTCTGGTACGGCGACCGGGTCGCGGTGCTCGGCGCGAACGGGACCGGGAAGTCGCACTTCCTGCGCCTGCTCGCCCGCGGCGGCACCGACCCCGACCCGGCCAACATCCCGGTCGACGGGGCGAAGCTCGCGCCCGTCGCGCACGACGGCCAGGTACGCCTCGGCGCCCGGGTCCGGCCCGGCCACTTCTCGCAGACCCACGACCGGCCCGAGCTGATGGAGAAGACGCTCGTCGACATCCTGTGGCGCGGCGACGAGCACCGGGCCGGCATGGACCGGCACGCGGCCATGGCGGCCCTGTCCCGGTACGAGCTGGCCGGCCAGGGCGACCAGCGGTTCGGGACGCTGTCCGGCGGCCAGCAGGCCCGCTTCCTGGTGCTGCTGCTGGAGCTGTCCGGTGCGACCCTGCTGCTGCTCGACGAGCCGACCGACAACCTCGACCTGGCCTCCGCGGAGGCCCTCGAAGCAGGCCTGGGCGCGTTCGCCGGGACGGTCGTGGCCGTCACCCACGACCGGTGGTTCACGCGCTCGTTCGACCGGTTCGTGCTGTTCCGGAGCGACGGCGAGGTGGTGGAGACCCCGGAGCCGGTCTGGGACGTCGGGTGACCGCCCGGCCGGCGGCATAGGGTGATCTCGTGACTGAGATGACCTACCGCCGGCTGGGCGACTCCGGACTCGTGGTGTCCGTGGTCGGCATCGGCTGCAACAACTTCGGCCGCAAGCTCGACCTCGACGGCACCCGGGCGGTGGTCGACGCCGCGCTCGACGCCGGGATCAACTTCTTCGACACCGCCGACATCTACGGCGAGCCGCAGGGCGGCTCCGAGGAGCTGCTCGGGCAGGCGCTCAAGGGCCGCCGGGACGACGTGGTGGTCGCCACCAAGTTCGGCATGGACATGCACGGCTTGAACGGGCCGGACCACGGCGCCCGGGGCGCCCGCCGCTACATCGCCCGGGCGGTCGAGGCGTCCCTGCGGCGTCTCGACACCGATCACATCGACCTCTACCAGATGCATGAGCCCGACCCGGGCACCCCGATCGACGAGACCCTCGCCGCGCTGGACGACCTGGTCACCGCCGGCAAGGTGCGCTACCTCGGCAACTCGAACTTCGCCGGCTGGCAGATCGCCGACGCCGACTGGACCGCCTCCTCCCAGGGCCGCACCCGCTTCATCTCCGCGCAGAACCACTACTCGCTGCTGCAGCGGTCCGTCGAGGCCGAGGTGATCCCGGCGTGCGAGCGGTTCGGCCTGGGCATGCTGCCGTTCTTCCCGCTGGCGAACGGCCTGCTCACCGGCAAGTACAAGCGGAACGAGGCGCCGCCCGCCGGCAGCCGGCTCTCCGGCGGCGGCCGGTACGCCGAGCGCCTCGCCGCCGCCGACTGGGACACCATCGAGGCCATCGAGGCGTACGCGGCCGAGCGCGGGATCAGCATCCTCCAGGTGGCCATCGGCGGGCTCGCCGCCCGACCGGCGGTGACCTCGGTGATCGCCGGCGCCACCACGCCCGAGCAGGTACGCGCCAACGCCGAGGCGGGCACCTGGCAGCCCACCGACGAGGACCTCGACGCCCTCGACGCCCTTCTCTGAGGCACCGCCCGCTGCCCCGGCGCCATGACCCGGCCGCCGGCGGGCGACACGGGCGGACGAGGGCATCCGGACAGCATGACGTGATCGGAAGATCACGCGTTGTCCCCGACCTCCACGCGGGACGGTCAGTGGGAAATTCCCCACCGGCCCTTGGCGGATCGGTGCCCACGTCGTACGGTAGGCCCGCAAGTGACCCACGGGAGCCCGGTGCCACCGGGCTGAGAGGGGGGCTGGAAGCCCCCGACCGTCGAACCTGATCCGGGTAATGCCGGCGCAGGGAGGAGAGTTGCCGTGCCGTCCCTGGGACGACTGCATCTGATCACCGACACCCGGCCGGGGCGGGACCCGCTCGCCGTGCTGCGCGCCGCCCTGCCGGTGGCCCGCGCCGAGCTGGTCGTCCAGGTCCGCGTCGAGGACGACGCCACCGACCGGGAGGCGTACGAGCTGGCGCACCGGGTGGTCGGGCTGTGCCGGCCGTACGGGGCGACGTGCCTGGTCAACGACCGGCTGCACGTGGCACTGGCGGTCGGCGCCGCCGGCGGCCACGTCGGCGCGGAGGACCTGCCCGTGGCGGCCGCCCGCCGGGTGCTCGGCGCCGACGCCGTGCTCGGCGCGACCGCGCGGGAGCCGGGCAGCGCCGCCGCGGCCGTCGCCGCCGGGGCCGGCTACCTGGGCGTGGGCCCCTGTCACGCCACCACCACCAAGTCCGGCCTGCCCGACCCGATCGGCCCCGCGGGGGTGCGCGCGGTGGCCGGCGCCGTGGCCGTTCCGGTGATCGCCATCGGCGGGGTGACCGCGGCGTCGGTGCCGGCGCTGCGGGCCGCCGGGGCGTACGGGGTGGCCGTGGTCGGTGCGCTGTCCGGCAGCCCCGACCCCGCCCGCACCACGGCCGAGCTGATCGCGGCGCTTACGTGCTGACCCGGCCGGACGTCGCCATCGTGGGGGCGGGACCGGTCGGGCTGGCGATCGCGTGGCGCTGTGCGTCGTGGGGGCTGCGCGTGACCGTCCACGATCCCGCTCCCGGCTCCGGGGCCTCGCACGTCGCCGCCGGGATGCTCTCCCCGGTCGCCGAGGCGTACTTCGGCGAGCACGAGCTGACCGGCCTGCTGGCCGAGTCCGCCGCCCGCTGGCCCCGCTTCGCCGCCGACCTGGCCGAGCCGGCCGGCGCCGACGTCGGATACCGCGCCGACGGGACCCTGGTGGTCGGGCTCACCGCCGACGACGTGGCCGAGGCGCGGCGGCTCTGGTCGTACCAGCAGGGTCTGGGACTGCCGATCACGCCGCTGCGCCCCTCGGAGCTGCGGGATCGCGAGCCGGCGCTGTCCCCACGGGTGCGCGGCGGCGCGGTCGCCCCCGGCGACCACCAGGTCGACCCTCGCCGGCTGGTCCCCGCGCTGCGGGCGGCGGCCGAGCGGGCCGGCGCGGTGCTGCGCCCGGACCGGGTCGGCGCGCTGTCCGAGGTGGACGCCGCGGTCACGGTGGTCGCGGCCGGCTGCGGCGCCGCCGCGCTGACCGGGCTGCCGGTCCGGCCCGTCAAGGGTCAGGTGCTCCGGCTCCGCGCGCCCGGTCGCGGCACGCCGGACTTCCGGCACGTGATCCGGGGGTACGCCGACGGCGAATCGATCTATCTGGTGCCCCGGGACAGCGGCGAGGTGGTGGTCGGGGCGACCGTCGAGGAGCGCGCCGACACCGAGGTGGCCGCCGGTGCGGTGCTCCGGCTGCTCCGCGCCGCCGTGGACCTGGTGCCGGAACTGGCCGAGTACGACCTGGTCGAGGCGACCGCCGGGCTGCGCCCCGGCACCCCGGACAACGCGCCGATCATCGGGCCGCTGCCCGGCCGCCCCGGCGTGCTCGTCGCCACCGGGCACCACCGGCACGGCATCGTGCTCACCCCGGTCACCGCGGACCTGGTCACCGAGCTGATCGTCACGGGCGAGGCGGATCCGCTGCTCGCCCCCTTCACCCCCGACCGGTTCGGGAAGGAGCCCAGGTGGAACTGATCGTCAACGGCGCGGGACGGGAGCTCCCCGGCGGCTCGACCGTCGCCGACGTGGTCCGCGCGGTCACCACTCAGGAGCGCGGCCTGGCGGTCGCGGTGAACGGCGAGGTGGTGCCGCGCGGCGGCTGGCCGGCGACCGTGCTGCGCGACGGCGACCGGGTCGAGGTGCTCAGCGCCGCGCAGGGCGGGTGAGCCGGATGGCCTTCGAGATCGGCGGCGTCGGCTTCAACTCCCGGCTCATCCTCGGCACCGGCGGCGCGGCCAACCTGCACGTGCTGGAGCAGGCCATCCGCGCCTCCGGCACCGAGCTGGTCACCCTGGCGCTGCGCCGGGTGGACACCGCGACGGGCGCCGCCGGCGGACTGCTCGACCTGCTGGACCGCTGCGGCGTACGGCTGCTGCCGAACACGGCCGGCTGCCACACCGCGTCCGAGGCCGCGAAGGTGGCGCACCTGGCCCGGGAGGCGTTCGGCACCGACTGGGTGAAGCTGGAGGTGATCGGCGACGAGCGCACGCTGCTGCCCGACGGGGTGGAGCTGCTGCGCGCCGCCGAGGAACTGGTGGCCGACGGGTTCACCGTGCTGCCGTACACCTCGGACGATCCGATCCTGGCCCGCCGGCTGGCCGACGTGGGCTGCGCGGCCGTCATGCCGGCCGGCGCGCCGATCGGCTCCGGGCTGGGGGTGAGCAACCCGCACCACATCCGGCTGATCCGGCAGGGCGTGGACGTGCCGGTGATCCTCGACGCCGGCATCGGCACCGCCTCCGACGCCGCGCTCGCCATGGAGCTGGGCTGCGACGCCGTGCTGCTGGCCAGCGCGGTCACCCGGGCCGCCGACCCGGTGGCGATGGCCACCGCCATGCGGCACGCGGTGCGGGCGGGGCGGCTGGCGTACGGCGCGGGGCGGATCGCCCGCCGCTTCCACGCCCTCGCCTCCACTCCCGACGAGGGAAGGCCCGACCTGTGACGGCACGCGCTTCCGCCGGTCTCGGGGCGCACCCGTCCGCCATCTCGGGCGGTGCCGTGCCGTCGGGCGTGGTCCTGCTGACCGACCGGTGGCAGGCGCGGCGCCCCCTGACCGAGGTCGTCGAGGCGGTCGTGGCCGGGGGAGTGCGCTGGGTGGTGCTGCGGGAGAAGGACCTGTCCCGGGCCGACCGGGCCGCTCTGGCCGCCGAGCTGCGCGCGATCCTCGCCGACGCCGGCGGCCGGCTGATCGTCGCCGGGCCCGACCCGCTCGACGGCGACGCCGTCCACCTGCCGGCCGCCGGCCCGTACCCGCCGCCGGCCGCCGGACTGGTCGGCCGCTCCTGCCATGACGCCACCGAGCTGGCCCGACTGACCACGGAGGACTACGTGACCCTGTCGCCGGTCTTCCCGACGCGGACCAAACCCGGCTACGGGCCACCCCTGCACCCGGCCGGGCTCCGCGAGCTGATCGCCACCAGCCCCGTGCCGGTGCTCGCCCTCGGCGGCATCGAGACTCCGGCGCAGGTCCGGGAGTGCATCGGGGCCGGCGCCGCCGGAGCGGCCGTGCTCGGCGCACTCATGCGCGCCGACGATCCCGCCGACGTGGCCGCCGCACTCACGGCCGCCCACGGCGCAGCTCGTCGCGCCGGCCATGCCGCGGTCCACCGAGCGGCGGATCTGGCCGGTCGCGAGGCGGTTCACCCAGGGGCTGGTCGGGCCGGTCACGGGGCGGCCCGACCAGCCACCACCCCGGCGGCAGCCTCCCGCCCCAACCAAGGAAATTAAGTGACCCCGAAGACAACACTCACGATCGCCGGATCCGATTCCGGCGGCGGCGCCGGCATCCAGGCCGACCTCAAGGTCTTCGCCGCCCTCGGCGCCTACGGCACCAGCGTGATCACCGCGGTCACCGCGCAGAACACCCGGGGCGTGGACACCGTCCTGCCCCTGCCGCCGCAGACCGTGCGCGACCAGCTCGACAGCGTGCTGGGCGACTTCGACGTACGCGCCGTGAAGACCGGCATGCTCGGCACCCCGGCGGTCGCCGAGGCGGTGGCCGGGGCGGCGGAGGCGGGCCGGCTGCCTCACCTGGTCGTCGACCCGGTGCTGGTCGCCACGAGCGGGCACCGGCTCGGCGTGGTGTCGGCGGTCGAGCGGCTCCTCCCGTACGCCGAGGTGGCGACGCCGAACTGCGCGGAGGCCGCGGCCCTCACCGGACGCCCGGTGACCACGGTCGAGGAGATGGTCGCGGCGGCCGAGGCGCTGGCCGCCGCCGGCCCGGCGCACGTCGTGGTGACTGGCGGCGACGTCGACGCGGCCGGCGAGTCGGTGGACGTGCTGGCCGGCGGCGGCGCGACCACGCTGCTGCGCGCGCCCCGGGTGCCGACCCGGCACAACCACGGCACCGGCTGCTCGTTCTCGGCGGCCATCGCCGTCCGGTTGGCGGCCGGCGACCCGGTGCCGGTCGCGGTGGCCGCCGCCAAGGAGTACGTGACCCGCGCGCTGACCGGCGCGCGGCACTGGAAGTTGGGCGCGGGACGCGGCCCGCTGGACCACTTCGGCTGGTCCGCTTGAGCGACAGGGAGGCTGTCATGCACGCACGTCGCAAGGTCTACGTCGAGGGGTCACGGCCGGACCTCCGGGTGCCGTTCGCCGAGGTGGAACTGACCGGGGGCAACCCTCCGGTCCGGCTCTACGACACGTCGGGCCCGGGCTCGGAGCCGGAGGTGGGGCTGCCGCCGCTGCGCGGACCGTGGATCGCGGAGCGCGGGGACGTGGCTCCGGTGCGGGGCGCCGGCACGCCGCTGGCGGGGAGCCGTCCGACTCAGCTCGCCTACGCCCGGGCCGGAGTGGTCACGCCGGAGATGGAGTTCGTGGCGATCCGGGAGGGGGTCGCGCCGGAGTTCGTCCGGGACGAGATCGCGGCCGGGCGGGCCGTGCTGCCGCTCAACGTCAACCACCCGGAGTGCGAGCCGGCGATCATCGGCAAGGCGTTCCTGGTGAAGGTCAACGCCAACATCGGCACCTCGGCGGTGACCTCCTCCGTCGCCGAGGAGGTGGAGAAGCTGACCTGGGCCACCCGGTGGGGCGCGGACACCGTCATGGACCTGTCCACCGGGAAGCGGATCCACGAGACCCGCGAGGCGATCGTGCGGAACTCGCCGGTGCCGATCGGCACCGTGCCGATCTACCAGGCGCTGGAGAAGGTGGGCGGCGACCCGGTGAAGCTGAGCTGGGAGGTGTTCCGGGAGACCGTTGTCGAGCAGGCCGAGCAGGGCGTCGACTACATGACCGTGCACGCCGGGGTGCGGCTGCCGTACGTGCCCCTCGCCGTGGACCGGGTGACCGGCATCGTCTCCCGCGGCGGCTCGATCATGGCGGCCTGGTGCCTGGCGCACCACGAGGAGAACTTCCTCTACACCCACTTCGAGGAGCTGTGCGCGCTGCTCGCCCGGTACGACGTGACGTTCTCGCTCGGGGACGGGCTGCGGCCCGGCTCGATCGCGGACGCCAACGACGAGGCGCAGTTCGCGGAGCTGCGCACCCTCGGCGAGCTGACGAGGATCGCCTGGGCGCACGACGTGCAGGTGATGATCGAGGGCCCCGGCCACGTGCCGATGCACAAGATCAAGGAGAACGTGGACCTCCAGCAGGAGTGGTGCCACGAGGCCCCGTTCTACACGCTCGGCCCGCTGACCACGGACATCGCGCCCGCGTACGACCACATCACCTCGGCCATCGGCGCCGCGATGATCGGCATGTTCGGCACCGCGATGCTCTGCTACGTCACCCCGAAGGAGCACCTCGGGCTGCCCGACCGGGACGACGTGAAGGCGGGCGTGATCGCGTACAAGATCGCGGCGCACGCGGCCGACCTGGCGAAGGGGCACCCCGGTGCGCAGGCCTGGGACGACGCGCTCTCCAAGGCGCGGTTCGAGTTCCGCTGGGAGGACCAGTTCAACCTGGCGCTGGACCCGGAGACCGCCCGCTCGTACCACGACGCGACGCTGCCGGCCGAGCCGGCGAAGACCGCGCACTTCTGCTCGATGTGCGGGCCGAAGTTCTGCTCCATGAAGATCACCCAGGAGCTGAAGGAGTACGCGGCGCGCGGCATGAAGGACAAGTCCGAGGAGTTCGTGGCCGGCGGGTCCCGGGTCTACCTTCCGCTGGCCTGAGCCTCACCGGCCCTGCGGGGTCCGCGGGTCGCCGGCTCGGGCGTAGCGCCCGGTGCCGGGCTCCGGGGTCCGCCCGCTTGAGCGCTCGCCCGGGGCCGGGCCGCTGGTCGGCTCGCCCCCGGGCAGGGCTCAGTCGCGGTGGTGCCGGCCGGTACGCAGCGACCGGGCGTCGTCCGCGTCGTCGTCGGAGGCGAGGCCGGCGACCCAGTCGACGTACTCCTCGTCCTTCGCGGCGAGCGGCTCGGACTCGCGGTCGACCTCACCCGGCTCGCCGCCCTTGCCCCGGTTGCGCCGGAACAGGCCGCGCCGGGCCTTCGACTTCCCGCCGGTCGCCTCGGGGGTCGGGTCGGCCCCGGACCGGTCGGCGTGCCGGCCGGGTTCGCTGCCGGCCACCTCGGCTGCCGGACCGTCCCAGAGGATCGGACGGGTGGCCTCCCGGGCCCGATCGGTGCCGCCGGTGGACTCCTGGAGCCGCCCGATGGGTGCGGTGGTCTCCGGGGCGCGGCCGGTGCTGCTGATGGCCCCCGGGGTGCGGTCGGTGCTGCCGTTGCTCTCCGGGGTGCGGCCGGTGGCCGGCGGGTCGGCGGGGCGGGCGTTGGCGAGGGCGTCCCAGCCGGTGCTCCGGCCCAGGTCGGGCAGGGCCCGGTGCCGGGGACGCGGGGCCGGATCGGGCCGGGTGGTGCCGGCGGTGCCGGTGCCGCCGGGAGCCCCGGGGGTGGCGGTGCCGTCGGGGGTGCCGTCCCGGCCGGCGGCCGGGGCACCAGGTGCGGCCGGCTCGGTGCCGCGCGGCGCGACGGGCCAGTTCGCGGCGGGGGCGACCGGCCAGGCCGGCCGGACGTTGCCGGGGGTCGCGTCCTCGAACATCGGGATGCGCGGCCGGGGCGACGTCGGGGGCGAGGGTAGCTCGGCGGGCGCCGGCTCCGGGTCGAAGAAGAAGTTCCGCCGCTCGCCGGCGCCCGGCCTGCTGCCGCCGCCCGGAACGGCCCCGGCCGGCGCCTGCGGCGCGTCCGTGGACCCTGCCTCACGGGCCGGATCCGCGCTGGTCGACGCCGTCCCGGCGGCGGCGGTCTCCGGGGCGGCCGGCGTGGTGCCGGCCCGCTCGGAGATGCGGTCCGGCGTGGTGTCGGCCGGCGCGAAGGTGCGATCGGCTGTGGTGTCGGCCCGCTGGGAGGTGCGGTCGGCCGTGGTGCCGTTCCGTTCGGAGATGCGGTCCGTCGTGGTGCCGGCTTTCTCGGAGGTGCCGCCAGGGGTGCTCTCGGCCGGCTCGGAGGCGCGGTCCCGCTTGCTTGCGGTCCGGTCGCTGGTCCGGTCCGGGGTGGTGGTTGCCGGCCCGGCCGTGGTGTCCGGTGTGGTCGCGGTCGGCCCGGCGGTGCTGTCCGACGTGGTGGTGGTCGGCTCGGTGGCAGCGCGGTCCGGGGTGGTCCGGCTGGTGCGCGGCTTGCGGGTGCGCTTGGCGCGGCCGGTCCCCGCCGGAGCGGATGCGCCGGCGGCCTCCGCGGCCGGGGTGCCCGCGACGGTGGCGTCGTCCACGGAGGGGGTCGTCGGTGCGGCGTCATCGGCGGAGCGGGGCGCGGGCGTCGTGGCCCGGCTGCGCTTGGATCGCGTCGTCCGCGTCGGGGTCGCCTCCGTCCCAGACTCGGTGGTGGAGGCTGCGGCCACCTCGCGTTCGGCCGCGGACACCGGGGCCGCACCGTCCGGCAGGTCGGCCGCCGGGTTCGGCGACACGGACGGCGCTCCGGTCCGGCCAGGTGTCCTCGTGGCCTCGGCGTGCGCTGCGGTGGGGTGCGCCGGCTCCGCCGTCGGAGCGGGACGCGTTGCCGGCTCGGCCGGCGGTGTCGGGCGGCCGGCGGCGAGCACGTCGATGGCGGAGGTCCGCCGGCCCGGAGGCGGCGACCCGGGGAGCTGGCCGAGGCTGGTGTCGTCGGCCGACCGGTCCCGGCGCGCCACGTCCGGACCCTGGTCCGGGGCGGATGCCGGTTCGTGATTGTCCGACGCCAGCTCGTGGGCCACGCCCGGCGTCATCTCGGCCGGCGCGGGCCGAACCTCCGGCTCCGCGGCCAGGTGCCGCGCCGTGGCCTCGCCCCCCACGGAACCCGGCTGGGCAGCCGGCCGGTCGGCATCGCGCGCGTCCGGGACCGGGCCGGTCATGGCGCCGGCGACGGTGGGGGCCGCCTCGACGACCGGCGGCACGTCGCGCGGGCCCGACCCGTACGCAGGGGTCGGTTCGTCCCGGTCGGCCGGCTGCGCGGCGGCGGGGCGATCGATGGACCGGCGGGTGAGCCCGGCCGGCACGGGCGCCGGGGTGACCCCGCCGGCCGCCGGCCAGTCCCAGTGCGCGGGGCTCGGCGCCCCCGCGGCGCGCGTGGTCACCGGGTCGGCGGGAGCCCTGTCGGCTGCGTCGTGGACCTCGGGCGACGGCGGCAGCGGCTGGAGGATGTCGGTCGGTTCGATGGCGTCGGGCCGGTCGGCCGTGGTCACCGGCCGGGGCAGCACCGTGGTGGCGGTCGAGCCGAGCGCTCCGGCGGCGACCGCGATCAGCGCGCCGTAGTAGGGCGCGAGCTGGTAGCGGTCGGCCGCGGTGCCGGGCCCGGCGGTCAGGTAGGCGAACGCCAGCAGGACCGGGCCGGCCGCCCCGGCCGCGCCGCCGACCAGCGGCAGGTGGCCGGCCCGGCGAGCCAGCGCGCCGACCGCCGCGCCGGCCAGCAGGGCCAGCGTGGGCAGCAGCAGCATGGCCAGGCGCTGGGCCGCGGCCGGGTCCAGCCAGGACGGTTCGAGGACGCCGAGGCGTACGGTCGGCAGGGTGCCGCTGGAGGCGACCGACGGCGCGACCGAGACCAGGGCGAGCAGCCAGACGGCCGTCGCGGTGAGCACGATGTTCCACCCGAACGGCGGCTTGAGCAGCACGGCGATCGCCGTGCCCGCTCCGACCACGGCGCCGAGGATGGCGCAGATGCCGACCGCCCACACCGGGTCGACGGTGCCGCCCAGCTCCGCGGCCCGGGCCGGCTGCATGGAGAGCGGGGCGACCACGATCGCGCCCAGTCCGCTGAGGCCGGCGATGGAGAGCACCTCGGTGGTGCCGGCCGGGGAGGCGCCCCGGCGGGTGAGTCGGTCGGTGAGGACGGCCCCGGCGACCGTGGCGACCGCGGCGAACCAGCCGACCCAGGCGAGCTGGGCGGGCCACCGGTTGACCGAGTCGTCGACGAACGCGCCGTCGAGGCGTACGACGCCGAAGCCGTACGCGATGCCGAGCTGGCCGGCCCCGGCCAGCACGCTCACCCCGAGCGCCGTGAGCAGCAGCCTGCCCCACGTCCGAAAGGCCATGTCGGGCACGTTACGGGCCGGTGCGGCCGGCCGCTACTTACTCGCCGAGGTTGGTGTCGGCCTGGTTACTTCAGTTCGACCAGCCGGGCCAGGTACGTGGTGTCACCGACGTTGGTCAGCATGTGCACGGCACCGGGGTCGCGGTAGACCACCCCGCCGGTGGGCTCGTCGGCGTCGATGGTCGTGCCGTCGATCGTCTGCACCACGTTCTTCGCGCCCTCGATCGCCACCACCAGGTACGGGTGGTCGTGCCGGTGCAGTGGCTGCCGCTCGCCCGGCTCCAGGCGGATGTGCCAGACGCGTACCTTGTCGTTCTCGAACACGATCTCCTGGCCCACCGGGCCGAGTTCGAGGTCGGCGGAGAGTTCGGTCATCGTGGTCCGTCCAGTTGGGGGAGCACCTCGGCGGCGATGAGCTCCACGTGGTCGAGGTCGTCGAAGTCGATCAGCCGCAGGTGGACCCGGGTGGCTCCGATCGCGGCGAACTCGCCGAGCCGGTCGACGAGCTGGGCGGGGGAGCCGACCACCGGGTCCTCCGGCGGGAGCGCGCTCTTGACGTGCAGCGGCGCGGCCCGGCGCTGCGCGTCCGCGTCGGTACGCCCGATCGCCACCACGATCCCGGCGGAGAGCACGAGCGGCGCGCGCCCGGAATCGGTGCGCCCGGTCCGGTCGCACGCCTCGCGGACCCGCTCGTAGGCGGCGGCCGTCTCGGCGACGGTCTTGAACGGCATGTTGAACTCGTCGGCGTACCGGGCGGCGAGCTCCGGAGTGCGCTTCGGGCCCCGGCCGCCGACGATGACCGGCGGGCCGGGCTGCTGCACCGGCTTGGGCAGCGCGGGCGCGTCGACGAGCCGGTAGTGGTCCCCGGTGAAGCTGTAGGTCTCGCCGAGTGGGGTGCGCCACAGCCCGGTGACGATCTCCAGCTGCTCGGCCAGCCGGTCGAACCGCTCGGTCACCGCCGGGAACGGGATGCCGTAGGCGGTGTGCTCGCGCTCGAACCAGCCGGCGCCGATGCCCAGCTCGACCCGGCCCCCGCTCATCTGGTCGACCTGGGCGACCATCACGGCCAGCGGCCCGGGCAGCCGGAAGGTGGCGGAGGTGACCAGGGTGCCGAGCCGGATCCGGGAGGTCTCCCGGGCCAGCGCGGCGAGCGTCAGCCAGGCGTCGGTGGGGCCGGGCAGCGCGGGCTCGTCGCCCATCGCGCGGTAGTGGTCGGCCCGGAAGAAGCCCTCGAAGCCGGTCTCCTCGACCAGCCGGGCGAACCGGAGCTGGTCGTCGTAGCTCGCCCCGCGGTGCGGCTCGGTGAAGACGGACACCCGCATGGTCAGCGACCTCCCGCCACGACGCCGCCGGTGGCGTCGCGCTCCATCAGCAGTTCGTGCAGCTCGGCGCTGATCCGGGCCACCTCGGCCAGGTGCGCGTGGCGGCCCAGGGTGCGGGGCCGCGGCACGGCCACCTCGACCACCTCGCGGATCCGGCCGGGGCGCGGGCTGAGCACGACGACCCGGTCGGCGAGCAGCACCGCCTCGTCGATCGAGTGGGTGACGAAGACGATGGTCGCCTTCGTCTCCATGTGCACCCGCTGGAGCTCGCCGGAGAGCTCCTCCCGGGTGAGCGCGTCGAGCGCGGAGAAGGGCTCGTCCATGAGCATCACCCGGGGCTCGCCGATCAGCGACCGGCAGAGCGAGACCCGCTGCTGCATGCCGCCGGAGAGCTCGTGCGGGAGACGCTTCTCGAAGCCGCCCAGCCCGGCCATCTCCAGCAGCTCGCGGGCCCGGTCGCGGTGCTTGGCCCGGCTCCAGCCGAAGATCTCCACGGGCAGCAGGACGTTGTCCAGCACCGTGCGCCAGGGCAGCAGCGCGGGCCGCTGGAACAGCATGGCAATGTCCCGGCGGGGCTTCGTGATCGGCGTGCCGGCCACGGTGATCTCGCCGTCGGTGACCGGGAGCAGGCCGGCGATCATGCGGAGCAGGGTGGACTTGCCGCACCCGGAGCGGCCGAGGACGGCGACGAACTCGCCCTCCGCGACGTCGAGGTCGATGCCGCGCAGCGCCTCGACGCGGCCCGAACGGCCGTCGAAGGTGCGCGACACCCCGGACAGTCGGATCATCTCCCGCCGGCTCCCTTCCAAGGTCGCGATCGCGAGCCGGGCTAGCGTAGCGGGCCGGGCTCCCTATAGCACCATCCAGGGTGGACGTCAGTCTCCTTTCCGTCAGGCAACTTCGTTTCCGTTCCGCAACCCGGACGCCCACTCGCCGTCATCGGCCTTCTCGTACGCTGTTGCGCGCGAAGAGTCCCCTCACGACGGTCCCGTCGGCTGCCCCCTCCTGCCGACACCGTCGGACCCACGACCCGACCGGGCGAACATGTCCTGGTCGGAAAGGACATGGTGCACTGATGAGAAGGCTGACCCGTACGGTCGCCGCCGCGGCGCTGGCCACCGCCCTCGCCCTCGTCGGCGGTTGCAGCAGCGACTCGGACAAGTCGGACGACGCCAAGACCGGCAACGGTGCGGCACTGGAGAAGGTGACCTACCTCACCTCGTTCGGCAACTTCGGCCGTGACTCCTACGCCTGGGTGGCGAAGGAGAAGGGCTTCTTCAAGGAGGCCGGCTTCGACGTCGACATCAAGCCCGGGCAGGGCACCGGTTCGGTCATCCAGACCATCACCGGCGGCCAGGCCGACTTCGGCCCGATCGACCTGACCGGCGGCATCCTCCAGCTCGGCAACGGCCAGGCCAAGGACTTCGTCGCGGTGGCGGCGATCCAGCAGCGCACCATGGCCGCCATCGTGTCCGTCGAGGGCAAGAACATCGCCACCCCGAAGGACCTCGAGGGCAAGAAGCTCGCGGACACCCCCACCTCCGTCGTGCGCAACCTCTTCCCGACGTACGCCCGGCTGGCCGGCATCGACGCCAGCAAGGTGACCTGGGTCAACGGTGAGGCGCAGGGCCTCATCGGCATGCTCGGCTCCGGCGCGGTCGACGGCATCGGCCAGTTCGTGGTCGGCCAGCCCACCGTCGAGGCGGTGGCCAAGAAGAAGCCCGTCCTGCTGCCCTACAGCAACGTGATGCAGGACCTCTACGGCAACGCGCTGATCACCTCCACCAAGATCGCCAAGGAGAAGCCGGAGATGGTCAAGCGCTTCACCGCAGCGCTGCTCAAGGGCCTCGAATACTCGCTGGCCCACCCGGACGAGGCGGGCGAGATCCTGAAGAAGAACGTGCCGGCAGCCAACCCGGCCGCGTCCTCCGCCGAGCTCCAGCTGATGGCCGCGTACGTCCGCTCCAGCAACTCCGGCACCGCGATCGGCACGCTGGACAGCGGCCGGGTCGCCAAGAGCATCGCGCTGCTCCAGGGTGCGGGTGCGCTCAAGCAGAACCTCACCCCCGACCAGATCATCGATTTCAACCTCGCGCCGAAGGCCTGACCGGCCGGCTCGGGCAACGGGGGTGCGGCCCGCCGGGACACCCGGTGGGGCGCACCCCCTTCGCGTGCCGGTCGTCGTGCCGGCCGAGAGAGGAGGACACGTTGACGCAGTTGACCGGGACCCGGGCCGAGGCGCCGGCGCCGGCGGAGCCCACCGCCGCCCCGCGCCGGCTCCCCGTACGCCCGGCGGCGGTGGGCCTGCCGGCGCTCGGACTCGTCATCGCGGTGGCCGTCTGGTGGCTGGTCACGTCGGGCCTGCACCTGGTCCACCCGGCCGCGCTGCCGCCGCCGCAGGCGGTGTGGCGCTCGCTGGTCGGCACCACCGAGGTGCTGCTGCCGGCGCTGGGCATCACCACCTGGATGACCCTGCTCGGCTTCCTGCTCTCGACGCTCGCCGGGGTGCTCATCGGGATGGCGCTGGCCGCGTCCAGCCGGGTGGAGCGGATGTTCGCCCCGCTGCTGGTGGCGGTCAACGCGGTGCCGAAGATCGCCTTCGGTCCGCTGCTGGTGGTCGCCGTGGGCTGGGGCCAGAAGCCCATCCTGACCATGGTGTTCCTGCTCTGCTTCTTCCCGATCGTGCTGTCCACGGCGACCGGGCTGACCACCACCCCCGCGGACCTGGCCGAGCTGGGCCGCTCGCTGAACGCGTCCTGGTGGCAGGCGTTCCGGAAGGTGCGCCTCCCGGCCGCGCTGCCGCAGATCTTCGTGGGGCTGAAGGTGGCCATGCCGCTGGCCGCCATCGGTGCGGTGATCGGGGAGTTCTATTCGGACCGGCCGGGGCTGGGCTTCCAGATCCTCCAGTACAACGGCGTGGGTGACACCGCGACGGCGTGGGCGGCCATCGTGCTGGTGGCGGTGATGAGCATCCTGCTCTACTCGGCCCTCAGCCTGGTCGAGCGCCTCGCCCTGCCGTGGGTGCGGGCCACCACCTCCGCCCGCTGACCCCGTCGCCCCGGCCGGAAGCGGGCGCTTCCGGCCGGGGCCCACGGCGGCTAGCCCGCCAGGCGCCAGCGCCCGCCTCGGGCGACGAGCGTGGTCAGCGCCTGCGGCATGAGGCCGGAGTGGTTGTCCGGGGTCATCCGGATCGGCCCGGAGAGGCCGTCGAGCTGTGCGGTCTCCAGGACCTCGCGCAGGGCGCCCCGGTCGACCCGGCCCGGCTCGCCGCCGGCCCGCAGTTCGGCGTCGGCGATGAGCTGCACGGCGTCCGCGGCGAACGAGGAGTAGCCGTTGTAGCCGCCGAACCGGGCGGTGTATTCCTGGAACCACTGCCGCCGGGCGGCCTTGGCCGGGGTGGTGGCGATGACGTCGTCGATCACCATGGTCTGGGTGAAGATCAGCGTGGCCTGCTCGGTGGACCGGGCGGAGGCGCCCAGGAAGAGGTCACCGGCCGCCGAGGCGTCGAAGAAGAGGGGTTTCGTGTAGCGGCTCTGCCGGGCGGTGGAGGCCGCCAGCGCCGCCTGCTCGGGCGGGGTCCAGACGATCAGCGCGTCGGGCTTCTTGGCGACCAGGCTGTCGATCTGGGTGCTGACCTCGGTGTCGGTGGTCCGCACCGATTCCGCGCGGGACAGCTTGATGCCGGCCTTGGTGAACTCGCCGTTCAACGCGGCGAGCCCCTCCTTGCCGTACTTGTCGTCGCTGTGCAGGACGGCCACCTTGCGGATGTTGCGCCGGGTCAGCTCGCTGGTGAGTGCGGCGGCGCTGTCGGCCGCATTCGGCGCCAGCTTGAAGACATAGCGGCGATCGGCGACCGGTTCGGTGACCTCCCCGGAGGAGGCGAGCGCGATGGTGGGAATGCGCTTCTCGCCGATGGTGCGGACGGCACCGATCGCACATTCGTTGCAGCCGCCCATGATGATGGCGCTCACCGACGAGTCACCGCTGAAATCGTTGATGTTCCGCAACGATTCGGCGGCGTCGGAGCGGTTGTCCTTCACCTTCAGTTCGATCTTCCGGCCACCGAGTGCGCCGGAGGAGTTCAACTGCTCGACCTTCAGTTCCAGGGCCCGCTGGTACACCTTGCCGATCGACGCGGAGGCGCCGGACAGTTCGAGGTCCGCCGCGATCACGATCGGGCTGGTGTCCTGCGGCTCCTCGCCGATCCCGCAGCCGGTGAGCGTGGCGGCCAGCATGGCCGATGCGAGCACCGCGATGCTCGCGGAGCGGATGGGGCTCAACTCAGTCCTCCAGGTGCGGCGCGGGCCGAACGCCCGATCACCGCCGCTTGTCCGTCCTCAGTGGAGGTACGGGATTCGTGTGCCGTACGGTGTGCGCGAAGCCTGCAAAACCTTGCCAATGCCGGGCCCTGTGGTCAAGCGCGGATGTCGGGAGCGGTTTCGGGACAGCTGTCCCACATGTTGGGGACACGGAACGTTAACCAACAATTACTGCGCAGATACGTCCGGCCACTCTGGAGTTACATGCCCTGTTCAGAGGGCTGGAGAAAAGAAGGTATTAGGTGATCGGATCACGGGTTGCGTCGGCCCCGACCGTTTCCTGCCTCACTGCCGCTTCCCAAACGCGATCTCGTCTGATGAAATTCCGGCCGTGCCGCGCGTGGCGCTGGCCGCTGCACCAGGCACGGGTGGGCGGGTCAAGCGTGGAAGAAACGACGGAGGCGATGTCGTGAGCACCGGACCTACGACCCTGCCCGAGAGCCCCGACGCCGATCAGCGGAACCGGCGACGGCGACTGCCTCGGCTGCGTGACGCGCGGATCCGTTCCAAGCTTGCGCTCATTCTCGTCGTTCCGGTGGCGGCTGTCATCGCACTGGCAACAATCCGACTCGTCTCGGTCGGCGAGGGCGCGTACGAGGCCAACCGGATGCGGTCGCTGACCGCGCTGTCGATCGACGTCTCGGCGCTCACCCAGGACCTGCACAAGGAGCGGATGGCCGCGGCCTCCTTCCTGGCCGCGCCGAACCAGAAGCCGGACGCCTACAACCTGCGGGTCCGCAGCACCGACGAGCGCATCGCGGCCTACCGGGACGAGCAGCGGCGGCTGGGCGACGTCCCGGCCTCGGTGCGCGACCGCCTCGACGTGATCGACGACCACCTGGAGACGCTCAACGGCACCCGCCAGGAGGTGCTGGACCGGCAGCAGATGCCCGTCTCCGAGGCGAGCCTGCGCTACGGCATCATCCTCGACGACCTCGTCGCGTACGGCGACACGCTGGCCCAGCAGCCGGGCGCGGAGGGTCTCGCCGACGCCCGTCGTGCGGTGGCCGCCTTCGCCCACGCCAAGGCGGAGGTCGCCGAGGAGGAGGCGGTCGCCTACACCGCGCTCTCCACCGGCCGGATCGACGAGGAGCAGTTCTCGTCCTTCGTGGCCACCCTGACCGGCCAGCAGGAGGCCCTGCTGTCCTTCTCCCGGGCAGCCGAGCCGGCCCAGCGGTCCCTGGTGGACCGCACCGTCTCCGGTGACGCCGTGCAGCTCGGCGACCGGGTCGCCAACGACATCTCCCGCTCGGTCGGGCAGGCCCCGCTGGTCACCCGGGACGAGGCCGCCGCGGCCGTCGGCGCGGTCGGCGACCTGATGCGGTGGGCCGAGATCCAGCTCCAGAACCAGCTGCTCGCCGACGTCGACGCGGTGCGCGCCGACGTCATCCGGCAGGCCGTCGTGGAGAGCCTGCTCGTGCTGCTCACCCTGGCCATCGCGGTGACGCTGGCCGTGGTGCTGGCCCGCTCGCTCAACGACTCGCTGCGCCGGCTGCGCGAGGGCGCGCTGGCGGTGGCGAACCACGACCTGCCCGACGCGGTGAGCCGGCTCCAGAACGTCAACGCCATCGGCGACGGCGGTGTGGACGAGATCGTCCAGCAGGTCCGGGACCCGATCAAGCTGACCAACCGCGACGAGGTCGGCCAGGTGGCGTCGGCCTTCAACGTGGTCCACCGGGAGGCGGTCCGGGTGGCGGCCGAGCAGGCCGCACTGCGCACCAGCGTCTCGGCGATGTTCCTCAACCTGGCCCGCCGTTCGCAGAGCCTGGTCGACCGGATGATCGGCGAGCTGGACGCGATCGAGCGCGGCGAGGAGGACCCGAAGCGGCTGGCCCAGCTCTTCGAGCTGGACCACCTGGCCACCCGGATGCGCCGCAACGACGAGAACCTGCTGGTGCTGGCCGGGGCCGACTCGGCCGTGCCGCGCCGAGACGACGCGCTCCTCGTCGACGTGCTGCGGGCCGCACAGTCCGAGGTGGAGCTCTACAACCGGATCGAGTTCGGCACCGTCGACACCGACATCTCGGTCGCCGCGCACGCCGTCAACGACGTGGTCCGCCTGGTCGCCGAGCTGCTCGACAACGCCACCCGGTTCTCGCCGCCGAACACCATCGTGGTGGCCGACGGCCGCCGGATCCGCGACTACGTGCTGATCCAGGTCGAGGACCGCGGCCTCGGGCTCAGCGACGAACAGCTCGACTCGCTGAACCGCCGGCTGGCGGCCCCGCCCACGGTCGATGTGGCCGCGTTCCGGCTCATGGGCCTGGCCGTGGTCAGCCGGCTCGCCTCCCGCTACGGGATCCGCGTCGAGCTGCGTCGCAACGTCGAGGGTGGCACGGTCGCCCAGGTCACCCTGCCGAACGCCACCGTGGTGCTGCCGGCGAACCGGGGCCAGGCCCCGCTGACCCGCCCGCGCCAGCCGCTCGCCGTCGAGCAGGCTCCGCTCAGCCAGGTCGGCGCCGCCGACGCGCTGGCCGGCGCCGGCCGGGCCGGCACGGCCACCCTGGCCGACCAGTGGCGCAGCACCGCCACCCCGCCGCCCGCCCGCTGGCAGGCGCCCGCCGAGGCCCGTGACACCGCCCCGCCCGTGCAGTTCGGCGGCGCGACCGGCGCGCTGCCCACCGTGCCGGCGCCCGCGGCGGTCCCCTCGGCGCCGCCCGTCTCCGCCGCCCCTGCCCCGGTGTCCGGCGCCGGTTGGTCGACGGGTGGGCCGACCCACGCGCACCCCACCCTCGATCCGCTGCCCCACCGGACCCCGGGTGGTGAGGCGGCGAGCGCCGCTCCGGCCCCGGTGGCGCCGCCGGCCTACCAGCCGGTCGCCCCGGCGGTCGAGCCCGCACCGGCGGCCCCCGTGGTGGCCCGGCCGGCCCGGCGGGCCGAGGCGCCGATCTTCCGGGAGATGGAGGCGGTCTGGTTCCGCTCGCACGGCGACGACGAGACCACCATCTTCACCCGCCCCCAGTTCGACGACGAGCCGGCGCAGCCCGCCGCCACGGCGCAGCCCGCGGCGCAGCCCGTCGCCCAGTCGCCGCTCCCGCCGCTGCCGACCCGCACCCCGGGCGCCCAGGCGGCGGGGCTGACCACGCCACCGCCGTACACCCCGCCGGTGGTTCCGTCCGCGCCGCCCGCCGCGGCCGTACCCCCGCCGGCCCCGACGCCGCCGGCGATCGACCCGGAGGCCTGGCGCACGGCGGCCGACGAGGGATGGTCGCGGGCCAGCCGGGCCGCGGAGCCCAGCAACGCCGGCACCACCCGTTCCGGCCTGCCCAAGCGGGTGCCGCAGGCCCAGCTCGTGCCCGGCGGCATCGAGCCGAAGGGCAGCCGGGCCAGCGCCCGGCGCACCCCGGACGAAGTACGCGGCCTGCTGTCGGCCTACCACCGCGGTGTGCAGCGGGGTCGGACGGCCGGCGCGGATCTGAACAGCACCTCGACCAAGGAGACGAACCGATGAACAGGCCAGCGGCCATGCAGGACATGGGTTGGCTGCTCACCAACTTCGCCGACAGCGTGGCGGGCATCGCCCACGTGGTGGCGGTGTCCGCGGACGGGCTGCTGCTCGCCTCCTCCCGCGATCTACCGGGGGACCGGGCCGACCAGCTCGCCGCGATCACCTCCGGTGTGGTGAGCCTGACCGAGGGTGCCGCCCGGATGTTCAGCGCCGGCGGGGTGCTCCAGACCGTCATCGAGATGGACAGCGGCTACCTCTTCCTCATGTCGATCAGCGACGGCTCGTCGATGGCCGTGCTGGCCGCGCGGAGCTGCGACGTCGGCCAGGTGGGCTACGAGATGGCGCTGCTGGTGGAACGGGTCGGCCAGGCGCTGGTGCCGCTGCCGAGGGACGCCGTCCGGCCCTGACCGGCAGTCCGTGACCAGGTGATCCGGAGCCCGCCGGGCTCCGTACGAGGGGAGGTGATCGCGAGATGGAACCACGACGGGACCCGCGTGGCGCGCTGGTGCGGCCCTACGCGGTCACCCGTGGCCGCACCGAGCCGTTGCAGAACATCGCGCTCGAGGCGGTGCTGTCGTGCACGCCCACCCAGTCGGCCGAGGCGCGGTTCGCCGGCCACGACAAGTACCGCATCGCCTCGGTCTGTGAGGGCCGGGCACAGTCGCTGGCGGAGATCGCCGCTTACACCCGGATGCCGCTGGGCGTCACCCGGGTGCTGGTCGCCGACATGGTGGCCGAGGGCCTGCTGACGCTACACACTGCCGCTCCCGCGACGGGGTTCGCGGCGCGGATGAACCTGCTTGGAAGGGTGCTAAGTGGACTTCGCGAACTATGACCCCGCCGGGGCGAACCGCAGCCGGGAGATCATCTCCGCGAAGATCGTCATCGCGGGCGGCTTCGGCGTGGGCAAGACCACCCTGGTCGGCGCGATCTCCGAGATCCAGCCGCTGACCACCGAGGCGCTCATGACGGCGGCCGGTGTCGGCATCGACGACCCGTCGAAGGTGCCCGGCAAGGAGACCACCACGGTCGCCATGGACTTCGGCCGGATCACCATGGCCGAGGACCTGATCCTCTATCTCTTCGGCACGCCGGGCCAGACCCGCTTCTGGTTCATGTGGGACGAGATCATCCGCGGTGCGGTGGGCGCGGCCGTCCTGGTGGACACCCGCCGGATCACCGACGCCTTCGCGCCGCTGGACTACTTCGAGAACCGCAACCTGCCGTACGTGGTGGCGCTGAACCGGTTCGACGACGCGCCGCAGTACGAGCTGGAGGAGGTCCGCGAGGCGCTGGCGATCTCGCCGGACGTGCCGCTGGTGATGTGCGACGCCCGGCGGCGCGAGTCGGTCAAGCAGGTGCTGGTGACCGTGGTCGAGCACGCCATGCTCCGGCTCCAGGCCGAGCACGGCTTCGCGGCCCCGGTCGGCTGAACCCTCCGCCCGGCGGCGGGTCAGTCGACCCGCAGCCGGTAGCCGCGCTTGACCACGGTCTGCACCACGCGGGGGGCGTCGAGCCCGACCCGCAGGCGGGCGACCGCCATCTCCACCGCGTGCTCGTCCGCGCCCCGAGGCAGGGTACGCAGCAGGGCGGTCCGGGAGAGTACCTTCCCCGGCGCGGCCGCGAGCGCCCGCAGCACCGCCATCGGGGCCGGCGCGAGCGGCCGCAGCTCGCCGTCCACCACCGCGGCGTGGCCGCGCAGGGTCAGCAGGTGCCCGCCGGCCTTCACGGTCACCGTCCGGCGGGGCAGCTCGTCGACGATCGTCCGGACCAGGGCGCCGAGCCGGGCCCGGTTCGGCGCGCTCACCGGCACCCCCCGCCGCACCAGTGGCTCGGCCGTCACCGCGCCGACGCAACTGGCCAGCACGTCCCCGCGCAGCGCCGCCAGCACCGTCTCGGTCCGGTCACCGGCCGCCCGGAGCAGCGCCTCGGCGGCCGGCGCGGAGGTGAACGTGACGGCGTCGACCATCCGCCCGGCGACCAGGTCGATGAGCCGGTGCAGCGGCGCGGGGTCGGTCGGCGGCGCCCAGCGGTAGACCGGCACCTCGATCACCGTGGCCCCGGCCGACTCCAGCGCCTCGGTGCACTCCGGCTGCCGCTCACCGTGCAGTTGCAGCGCGACGACCTGGCCGGCCACCCCGCGCCGGACCAGATGCTCGACCACCTCGTCGCAGCTCTCCGAGGCCGGTGACCAGTGCTCGCGCAGCCCGGCAGCCCGGATCGCCCCGGTCGCCTTCGGACCGCGGGCCACCACGTACGCCCGGGACAGCACACCGCGTAGCGGCTCGGCCAGCCCCCAGCCCTCGGCCGCCTCCAGCCAGCCGCGCATCCCGATCCCGGTGTTGGCCATCAGCACGTCCGGCGGGCGCTCCAAGCAGGCGCGGGTGGCCTCGCGCAGGTCGGTGTCGTCGGCCAGCGGCACGATCCGCAGCGCCGGGGCGAGCACCACGCGCGCGCCGCGGCGCTGGAGCAGCGCGGCCAGCTCGTCGCGCCGCCGGTCGGCGGTGACCCCGATGGTGAAGCCCGCCAGTTCCTCCCGCATCTACTCCTCCTGTCGCAACCGCACCTCGACCAGGCCGTCCCGGCAGCGCACCTCGTGCCGCCGCAGCGCCACGCCGGGGAGGTCCAGGCACCGTCCGGTGGTCAGGTCGTAGACCTGCTTGTGCAGCGGGGAGGCGAGCGTCGGCAGGCCGCCGCGGCTGCCCACGATGCCCCGGGACATCACCTGCGCGCCGCCCACCGGGTCGAGGTTGTCGACCGCGTACAGCTCGCCGCCGGTGCGGAAGAGGGCCACCTGCACCCCGTCGACCAGGGCGGCCACGCCCCGGTCCGGGTCCAGCCGGTCGAGCGGGCAGACGGCCGTCCAGGCCAGCATCGTGGGGGCGCTCATCGCCGTACCTCCGGGAGGCCCAGCGCGACCGGCCGCCGGCGGCCGTCGGCGTCCCGGGCGGGCACCGGCTGGCCGCGCTCCACCGTGAACGTGATGGACGGGTCGGGCACGTCGGGGGCGTTGACGAAGGAGGTGAAGCGGCGCAGCCGCTCCGGGTCCTCCAGCACGTCCCGCCACTCGTCGGAATATCCGGCGACGTGCCGGGCCATGGCGGCGTCGAGGTCGGCGCAGAGGCCGAGCGAGTCGTCCACGAGCACCGACCGGAGGTGGTCCAGGCCGCCGTCCATGGCCTCGATCCAGGCGGCGGTGCGCTGCAACCGGTCCGCCGTGCGGATGTAGTAGATCAGGAACCGGTCGATCAGCCGGATCAGCGCCTCCGTCGACAGGTCGGTGGCGAACAGGTCGGCGTGACGCGGCCGGAAGCCGCCGTTGCCGCCGACGTAGAGGTTCCAGCCGGTCTCGGTGGCGATGACGCCGAAGTCCTTGCTCCGGGCCTCGGCGCACTCCCGAGCGCAGCCGGAGACCGCCGACTTCAGCTTGTGCGGGGCGCGCAGCCCCCGGTAGCGCAGCTCCAGCGCCACGGCCAACCCGACCGAGTCCTGCACGCCGTAACGGCACCAGGTCTCGCCGACGCAGGACTTGACCGTGCGCAGCGCCTTGCCGTACGCGTGGCCGGACTCGAAGCCGGCGTCCACCAGCCGGCGCCAGATCTGCGGGAGCTGCTCGACCCGGGCGCCGAACAGGTCGATCCGCTGCCCGCCGGTGATCTTGGTGTAGAGGCGGAAGTCGCGGGCCACCTCGCCGATCACGATCAGCTTCTCCGGGGTGATCTCGCCGCCCGGGATCCGGGGCACCACCGAGTAGCTGCCGTCGCGTTGCAGGTTGGCCAGGAAGTGGTCGTTGGTGTCCTGGAGGGACGCCCGCTCGCCGTCGAGCACGTGCCCGGTGCCGAGCGAGGCGAGGATCGAGGCCACCACCGGCTTGCAGATGTCACAGCCGCGCCCGCGCCCGTGCTCGGCGATGAGCTGGGAGAAGGTGCGGATGCCCCGGACCCGGACGAGGTCGAACAGCTCCTGCCGGCCGGCGTCGAAGTGCTCGCAGAGCGCGCGGGACTGCGCCACCCCGGCGGCGTCGAGGAGCTGCTTGAGCATCGGTACGCAGGAACCGCAGCTCGTGCCGGCCCGGGTGCACGCCTTGAGCGCCGGCACGTCGGTGGCCCCGCCGGCGATGGCCGTGTCCAGGTCGGCCCGGGTCACCGCGTTGCACGAGCAGACCTGCGCGGCGGCCGGCAGCGCGCCGGCCCCGGCGCCCGCACCGCCCGCCGGGGCCAGCAGCGCCAGCGGGGGAGCGGGCAGCGGCCCGCCGACACTCGCCCGCAGCGTGGGGTACGCGCTCGCGTCGCCCACCAGCACGCCGCCGAGCAGCGTCGTCGCGTCGTCGGAGAGGACCAGCTTCGCGTACGCCCGGGTGGCCGGATCGGTGAAGGTGACGTCGAGGCAGCCGGGGGTGACGCCGTGCGCGTCGCCGAACGAGGCCACGTCGACCCCGAGCAGCTTGAGCTTGGTGGCGGTGTCCGCGCCGGGGAAGGTGGCCGCCCCGCCGAGCAGCCGGTCGGCGACCACCTCGGCGGTCGCGTAGCCGGGGGCCACCAGGCCGTGGCAGGTGCCCTCCACGGCGGCGCACTCGCCGACCGCCCAGATCCGCTCGTCAGCCGTCTGGCAGCCGGCGTCGACCAGCACCCCGCCGCGCGGCCCGAGTGGCAGACCGGCCGCGCGGGCCAGCTCGTCCCGGGGCCGGATGCCGGCCGCCACCACGACCAGGTCCGCCTCGACGGTGCGGCCGTCGGCGAGTTCCAGCGCGCCGACGGCCCCGTCCGGGCCGGGGCGCAGCGCGCTGGTGGCCACCCCGAGGTACGTCGTGACGCCCAGCTCCTCGACGTAGCGGCGGAGCATCGCCCCGCCCGCCTCGTCCACCTGCACCGGCATGAGCCGGGGCGCGAACTCCACCACGCTGGTGGAAAGGCCCAGCAGGCGCAGCGCGTTCGCCGCCTCCAAGCCGAGCAGCCCGCCCCCGATCACGGCCCCGGTGCGCCGGCCCCCGGCGTGCGCCCGGATCGCCGCCAGGTCGTCCAGCGTGCGATAGACGAAGACCCCCGGCAGGTCGGTGCCGCCGATCGGGGGCACGAACGCGGCCGAGCCGGTGGCCAGCACCAGCGCGTCGTACGGGTGCTCGCCGGCCGCGGTCCGCACCACCCGCCGCGCCCGGTCGACGGTCAGCGCCGGCTCGCCCAGCCGCAGCTCCACCCCGTCGTCGGGGGTGTGCAGGTTCAGCTCCTCGGCGCTCGTACCGTCGAAGAAGGCGGAGAGCCGCACCCGGTCGTACGCCGGCCGCCGCTCCTCGCCGAGCACCGTGACCCGCCAGCGCCGCTCCTGATCCCGGGCCCGCAACGCCTCGACGAAGCGCTGCCCGACCATGCCGTTGCCGACGACCACCAGCCTGCCGCCGCTCATCGCCTCACCTCCACGCGGTCCATCCCCGCTCTCGGTTCCTGCTGTCCCGGCGCCGGATCCACCTCGGCGAGCCACCCGGCGATGCCGGCCACCGCGTCCCGGCAGCCGCCGCACCCGGTGGCCGCGCGGGTCGCCGCGGACAGCTCCGCGACGGTCCGGGCACCGGCGCGCCAGCACGCCACCAGCGCGCCCTTGCTCACGTCGTTGCACTGGCACACCGTGGCCGCGTCCGGCATCAGCGCCGGGGACGCGGCGGGGGCGGCCGGTGCGGCGCCGAACGCCCGCCCGAGCAGCAGCGAGCGCCGGTCCGCCGGCACCGGCGCGCCCCGGTCGAAGAGCTGCACCACGGTGCCGACCGCCGGGTTGTCGCCGAGCAGGATCGCCCCGGTCAGCCGCTCGTCGCGGATCCGCAGCCGGGCGTACGTGCCCCGGGCCGGGTCGGCGAAGGTCAGCTCCTCGACCGGCCCGCCCCCGTCCGGCGTGCCGGCCGCGTCGCCCATCGCGGCGAGGTCGATCCCGGCCGCCTTGAGCCGGGTCACCACCGGCCGGGGCCGGTAGCGGACCAGCGGGTCGCCGCCGGTCAGCACCTCGGCCACCACCCGGGCCTGCGCCCACGCCGGGGCGACCAGCCCGGTCAGCGTCCCGTCGTGCTGGGCGCAGTCGCCGATGGCCGAGATCCGCCGGTCGCTGGTACGCATCCGGTCGTCCACCACCACCCCCCGCTCCACGGCCAGCCCGGCGGCGGCCGCCAGCGCGGTGTCCGGGCGTACGCCGCAGGAGAGGACCAGCAGGTCGGCCGCGAGCGAGTCGCCGTCGCCGAGGTCGAGGCGGACGCCGTCCGCGTCGGCGGCCACCCCGGTCGCCGTGACCGCCAGCCGGGTGCGTACCCCGAGCCCGGCGAGGGTGCCGGCGAGGACCGCTCCGGCCGGCTCGTCGAGCTGCCGTTCCATGAGGTGGCCGACGGGGTGCACCACGGTCACGTCGAGGCCCCGGGCGGCGAGCCCGCGGGCCGCCTCCAGCCCGAGCAGCCCGCCGCCGAGCACCAGCGCCCGGCGGGCGCCCCGGGCGGCGGCGAGGATGCGCCGGCAGTCGTCCAGGGTGCGGAACGGGACGACCCGGTCGGGCAGCGGGTCGAGCCCGGGCAGCGGCGGCACGAGGGCGCGGCTGCCGGTGGCCAGGACCAGGTGGTCGTAGCGGTGCCGGTCGCCGTCGGCGGTGCGTACCTCCCGGGCGGCCCGGTCGATCGCGGTGACCGCGGTGCCGGTGCGCACGTCCGCGCCCTGCCCGGCGACCTCGACCAGCTCCACGTCCGGCTCGTCGATCTTCCCGGCGAGCAGCGTGGAGAGCAGGATCCGGTTGTACGCCCGGTGCGGCTCGGCCCCGAGCACGGTCACCTTCCGGTCCCCGCCCCGGGCGTGCAGCTCGGCGGCGAGGCGGGCGCCCGCCATGCCGTAGCCCACGATCACGATGCGCGCGGTCATGCCTTCTCCACCCGTACGGCGCAGATCTTGAACTCGGGCATCCCGGAGACCGGGTCGACGGCGTCGTTGGTGACCGAGTTCGCCCGCGCGGCGCCGGGCCAGTGGAACGGCGCGAAGACCGTGTCCGGCCGGATCGCCGGGCTGAGCCGGGCCGGCGCGCGCAGCTCACCCCGGCGGGACACCACCCGGACCTCCTCGCCCTCGGCCACGCCGAGCCGGCCGGCCAGGTCGGGGTGCAGCTCGACGAAGCCACCGGGGGCGGCCCGGCGCAACGCGGCGACCCGCCGGGTCTGCGCGCCGGACTGGTAGTGGGCGAGCACCCGGCCGGTGGTGAAGTGCAGCGGGTAGTCGGCGCAGACCGGCTCGGCGGCCGGCCGGTGGGTCACGGCCCGGAACCGGGCCCGGCCGTCCGGGGTGGGGAACCGGTCGGCGAAGAGGCGCGGGGTGTCCGGTCCGTTCTCGTCGGGGCAGGGCCAGAAGACGCCGGTGCCGGTGTCGATCCGGTCCCAGCTGACCCCGGCGTAGTCGGCCGGCCCGCCGGCCGAGGCCCGGCGCAGCTCCTCGAACACCGCCGCCGGGTCGGTGGGAAACGCGCCGGGCGCGCCGAGGCGGGTGGCGAGGGCGGCGAGGACCGCGAGGTCGGTGCGGACGCCGGAGGGTGGTTCGCGCAGCGCGCGGCGGCGCAGCACCCGGCCCTCCAGGTTGGTCATCGTGCCGTCCTCCTCGGCCCACTGGGCGACGGGCAGCACCACGTCGGCCAGCTCGGCGGTCTCGGAGCGGAGGAAATCCGCCGCCACCAGCAGGTCCAGGTCGCGCAGCCGGGACTCGACCCGGGCCGCGCGGGGCGCCGACACCACCGGGTTCGAGCCGAAAACCAGCAGCGCCCGGGGGCCGTGGGCGGTGCCGAGCGAGTCGAGGAGCTGATAGGCCGGTACGCCCGGTCCGGGCAGCGCCGCGGGGTCGACGCCCCACACCCCGGCCACGTGCTCGCGGGCCGCCGGGTCGTCGATCCGCCGGTAGCCGGGGAGCTGGTCGGCCTTCTGCCCGTGCTCCCGGCCGCCCTGCCCGTTGCCCTGCCCGGTGAGGCAGCCGTAGCCGGAGCCGGGGCGGCCGGGCAGGCCCAGGGCGAGCGCCAGGTTGATGAACGCGGTGACCGTGTCGACGCCCTTGGCGTGCTGCTCCGCGCCGCGGGCGGTGAGGATGATCGCCCGGTCCACGGTGGCCAGGGCGCGGGCGGTCGCCTCCAGGTCGGCCACCGGCACCCCGGAGAGCCGTTCCGCCTCGGCCGGCCAGCAGCCCGCCACGGTGCGCCGGACCTCGTCGAAGCCGGTGGTCCGGCCGGCCACGTACGCCCGGTCGAGCCAGCCCTCGGTGAGCGCGATGTGCAGCAGCGCGTTGGCCACGGCCAGGTCGGTGCCGGGCAGCGGTTGCAGGTGCAGGTCGGCCTGGCGGGCGGTGGCGGTGAGCCGGGGGTCGACAACGATCAGCCGACCGCCCCGCTCGCGCTGGTCGGCGAGGTGGCGCATGAGCGGCGGCATCGTCTCGGCCGGGTTCGCACCGACCAGCAGCAGGGTGTCGGCCCGGCCCAGGTCGGCGAGGGGGAAGGGGAGCCCCCGGTCGACGCCGAAGGCCCGCAGCCCGGCCGCCGCGGCCGAGGACATGCACCAGCGTCCGTTGTAGTCGATGTGCCGGGTGCCCAGCGCCACGCGGGCGAACTTGCCCAGCGCGTACGCCTTCTCGTTGGTCAGCCCGCCGCCGCCGAAGACCGCCACCGCGTCCCGACCGTGCCGCTCCTGGATCGCCCGCAGCCCGGTGGCGACCCGGTCTAGCGCCTCGTCCCAGGTGGCCGGGCGCAGCTCACCGCCGGGCCGGTCGCGCAGCAGTGGAGTGGTCAGCCGGTCCGGGTGGTCGAGCAGCTCGGCGGCGGTCCAGCCCTTCTGGCAGAGGCCGCCGCGGTTGGTGGGGAAGTCCCGGGGCGCGACCTCGACGCGCTCCCCGTTCTCGCGGAGCACGATGCCGCACTGGAGGGCGCAGTACGGACAGTGCGTGACCGCCTCCCGGGGTCGTGCCCCCGGTTGCGTCGCCAGGCGTGCACCGTCTGTCATGTCGGAAAAGCGTGCCGTCAGGCGGTTTCCGGTCCGGGTCCCTTCTGTTTCGGTCCTGTCAAGAGCACCTCACACCGCACGGGAGTGACGGGCCGGTCGGCAAGGCTTAGAATATGGGACAATGATCTCGAATATTGGGAGGCACGCGATGAGTGTGGCGGACGCGTTCGACGCGGTGGCGGGCAGCTACGACGCGGCCCGGCGCCGGCTGGTGCCCTGCTTCGACGCCTTCTACGCCACTGCGGTCGAGGTGGCCGCCCCACCGCTGCGGGCGGCGCTCGCCGCGGGGCGTACCCCCGAGGTGCTGGACCTGGGTGCGGGCACCGGCCTGCTCTCCCTGCTGCTCGCCGCGGCGGTCCCCGGCGTCCGGCTGACCCTTGTCGACGGTGCGCCCGGCATGCTCGCGGTGGCCACCGGTCACCTGACCGCCCGCCGGGTGCCCCACCGCACCGTGCTCACCGACCTGGCAGATCCCCTGCCCGCCGGCCGCTACGACGCGGTGGTCTCCGCGCTGGCCATCCACCACCTGGACGACGGCGGCAAGCAGGCGCTCTACCGTCGGGTGGCCGGTGCGCTGGCGCCCGGTGGTGTCTTCGTCAACGCCGAGCAGGTGGCCGGCCCGACCCCGGCCCTGGACCGGCGCTACGACGAGGTCTGGACGGCCCGGATCACCGAACTGGGCTCGGACGCCGCGGAGATCGCCGGGGCCCGGGAGCGGATGCGCCACGACCGGCCCGCGCCGGTGGCCGACCAGTGCCGGTGGCTCACCGAGGCCGGCCTGGTCGACGTCGACTGCTTCTTCAAGGAGTGGCGTTTCGCGGTGTTCGGAGGCCGCCGTCCCTGAGCGTGCCGGGTGTCCGGTTCGATGACGGGTGCGAGCGGGGATGACTGGCGGTCATACCCATGGGTAATCTGTCCGGCATGACCGCCAAGGTGACACTGTCGTTCTCCGACGAGACGATCGAGGAGGCGCGCCGGTTCGCCAAGCGGGAGGGCCTCTCCCTCTCCGCCTGGATGGACCAGGCCGCCCGGGAGAAGGCGCTGCGCGAGGTCTTCACCGCGCACGCCGAGGCGGTCGCCCGCGCCGGCCTGGACCTGGAGTCCGCCGCGCTGGCCGACGCGCAGGAGGCCGCGCTGGTGGACGACGCGCTGTTCGGCGGTGGACGCCCGCGTGTTGCGTAGGGGAGAGGTCTGGCGCATCTCCGGCGCCCGGGAACGGCTCGGCCTGGTCATCAGCTCCGACGTCTACAACTCCACCGCCGTGCCGATCGTGATCGTGGTCGAGGTGGTCGAGGAATCGCTGCTGCGCGACTCGCCCCTGGCCGTGTCCATGGGCGGCTACGTGGTGATGCCCGACCGGCTCTCCTCGCCCATGAAGAAGTGGTTCACGGAGTGCGTGGACGTCGCCGACACCGAGACCATGCAGCGGGTCGGCCGCGCGCTGCGCATCCTCCAGGAGATCTGAACGCTTCACCGCCGCCCGCCGGCGGACGTGCGATATCCGTTTCCCCACCGACCCGCGACGGGCACGGCCGGGAAACGGCCCGTTCCTAACGTCCTCCTCGTCATCGACGAGGAGGAGACGCCGTGAGCACGCTCGCTTCCGCCACCCTGGCCCCGGCCGACGCCGGCCGGCCGGGGCGGATCACCGAATGGCGCCCGGAGGACCCGGAGTTCTGGGCCACGACCGGGGCGCCGGTCGCCCGCCGCAACCTGTACGTCTCGATCTTCGCCGAGCACGTGGGCTTCTCCGTGTGGAGCCTCTGGTCGGTCATGGTGCTCTTCCTGGGCCCCGAGTACGGCATCGACCCGGCCGGGAAGTTCCTGCTCACCGCGGTGCCGGCGGCGCTGGGCGCGGTGCTGCGGCTGCCGTACACCCTGGCGGTGGCCCGGTTCGGCGGACGGAACTGGACCATCGTGAGCGCGCTGCTGCTGCTGGTGCCGGCCGTGCCCATGGCGGTGCTGATCGAGCCCGGCGTGCCGTACGCCACACTCATGGTGCTGGCCTGCCTGACCGGCGTGGGTGGCGGCAACTTCGCCTCCTCCATGGCGAACATCAACCTGTTCTTCCCTGAGCGGCTGAAGGGCCGGGCGCTCGGGCTCAACGCCGGCGGCGGGAACCTCGGCGTGCCGGCCGTGCAGCTCGTCGGGCTGGCGGTGCTGGCCACCGCCGGGGCCGCGTACCCCCGGCTGGTGCCCGCGGTCTACCTGCCGCTGATCGTGCTCGCGGCGCTGGCCGCGGCGCGCGGGCTGGACAATCTCCCTGGGGTGCGCAACGAGCCCGGCGCGCTGCGCACGGCGGCCCGCGACCCGCACACCTGGGTGATGTCCCTGCTCTACGTCGGCACCTTCGGCTCGTTCATCGGCTTCGGCTTCGCCTTCGGCCAGGTGCTCCAGCTCCAGTTCCACGACCGGTTCCCGACCCCGGTCGACGCCGCCTGGCTGACCTTCCTGGGGCCGCTCATCGGGTCGCTGGTCCGGCCGTTCGGCGGCCAGCTCGCCGACCGGCTCGGCGGGGCCCGCGTCACCTTCGCGAACTTCGTGGCCATGGCCGCCGGCGCCGCGCTGGTGCTGTACGCCGCCCGGGACCGGTCCTTCCCGCTCTACCTGACCGGGTTCCTGGCGCTCTTCGTCTTCTCCGGGATCGGCAACGGGTCGACGTACAAGATGATTCCGGCGATCTTCCGGGCCCGGGCCGCCGCCGAGGCGGAGCTGACCGGGGACCGGGAGACCGCCGAGCGGCGGGCCCGGCGGCTCTCCGGAGCGCTCATCGGCATCGCCGGGGCGGTCGGCGCCTCGGGCGGCGTGCTGGTGAACGTGGCGTTCCGGCAGTCGTTCCTTGCCTCCGGGACCGCTGACGCCGCCTACCTGGCCTTCATCGGCTGGTACGCGGTCTGTTTCCTGGTGACCTGGGCGGTGTATCTGCGGCCGGGGCCGCGTAAACTGGCCGGCGTGTGACCTCCGCCATGGGAAAGGCGCAGGCCACGCGGGGTGACACCCCGTTTTGACCTGCCGCCGGGCGGCCGGGTATCGTTGCCTGCTGTTGTACGACATTCTTAGGCGTGCCGCATCAGGTACGCTTGGTCGTTCGTGCGCGCCTGGTCACCTCGGCGCGCGACCCCAGACCGACGACGAGACAAGGTAGACCTGTGCGTACGTACAGCCCGAAGCCGGGTGAGATCGAGCGTCAGTGGCACGTCATCGACGCCTCTGATGTCGTGCTGGGCCGCCTCGCGACCCACGCCGCCACGCTGCTGCGTGGTAAGCACAAGCCGACTTTCGCGCCGCACGTCGACACGGGCGACTTCGTCGTCATCGTGAACGCGGGCAAGGTCGCGCTGACCGGCAACAAGCGCCAGACCAAGATCGCTTACCGCCACTCCGGCTACCCGGGTGGTCTGAAGCAGGTCGGCTACGACGAGCTGCTGACCAAGCGGCCCGAGCGGGCCATCGAGCTGGCCGTGAAGGGCATGCTCCCGCACAACAAGCTGGGCCGCCAGATTCTCAAGAAGCTGAAGGTCTACGCCGGTGCCGAGCACCCGCACGGCGCGCAGCAGCCGGTGCCGTTCGAGATCAAGCAGATCGCGCAGTGAGCGCGGGCGAAGGAAGCAGCATGACCGACATCACCGCCACCGAGGTCGCCCCCGAGGCCACCGAGGCGCCGGCGCCCGTCGCGCGCGCGCCTCGTGGCGACCGCCCGATCCAGACCGTGGGTCGGCGCAAGGAGGCCATCGTCCGGGTCCGCATCGTCCCGGGCAGCGGCAAGATCACCTGCAACGGCCGCGACCTCGAGGCCTACTTCCCGAGCAAGGTGCACCAGCAGCTCATCAAGGACCCGCTGGTCACCGCCGAGAAGCCCGAGGCCTTCGACGTGATCGCCAACCTGCGGGGCGGCGGCACCACCGGCCAGGCCGGCGCGCTGCGGCTCGCCATCGCCCGGGCGCTGATCGTCAGCGAGCCCGACGACCGCCCGGCGCTGAAGAAGGCCGGCTTCCTGACCCGTGACGCCCGGGTCAAGGAGAGCAAGAAGTACGGCCTCAAGAAGGCCCGTAAGGCTCCCCAGTACTCGAAGCGCTGATCACCACCAGCGCCTTGTACTTCTGACGGACGGCCGGGTCCGCCTCCCACTCCGGGAGGTGGCCCGGCCGTTCCGCTTTCTCCTCTCATCGGCAGTTTCATCGGAGGTTGGCGGGTATGGGTCGGTTGTTCGGCACGGACGGGGTACGCGGGCGGGCGAACGCGGATCTCACCCCGGAGTTGGCGCTCGCGGTCGCGGTGGCCGCCGCCCACACGCTGGCCGAGACCGACAAGAGCCATCCCCCGCTCGCCGTGGTCGGCCGGGACACCCGGGCCAGCGGCGAGATGCTGGAGGCCGCCGTGGTCGCCGGCCTGACCAGCGCCGGCGCCAACGTGGTCCGGGTCGGCGTGCTGCCCACCCCCGCGGTGGCGTTCCTGACCGCCGAGGCCAAGGCCGACCTGGGCGTCATGCTCTCCGCCTCGCACAACCCGATGCCGGACAACGGCATCAAGCTCTTCGCCGCCGGCGGGCACAAGCTGCCCGACGAGATCGAGATGCGGATCGAGGCCGCCGTCGAGGCGAACGCCACCACCGCCTGGGAGCGCCCGATCGGCGCCGGGGTCGGCCGCGTGCACGACCTGCTCGACGGCGCCGACCACTACGTCCAGCACCTGGTCGGCACCGTGCCGCACCGGCTGGACGGCATCAAGGTCGTGGTCGACTGCGCCAACGGCGCGGCCGCCGAGGTCGCCCCGGTGGCGTACCGGGAGGCCGGCGCCGAGGTGATCGCCATCTACGCCGAGCCGGACGGCCTGAACATCAACGACGAGTGCGGCTCCAACCACATCGAGGCGCTCCGCGCCGCCGTGGTCGAGCACGGCGCGCACCTCGGCATCGCCCACGACGGTGACGCCGACCGCTGCGTCGCGGTCACGGCCGACGGCGAGGAGGTCGACGGCGACCAGGTCATGGCGATCCTCGCCCTGGCCATGCGGGAGGCCGGCGAGCTGACCCGGGACACCCTGGTCGCCACCGTGATGAGCAACCTCGGCCTGCGGCTGGCCATGTCCGCGCAGGGCATCCGGCTGGTCGAGACCAAGGTCGGCGACCGGTACGTGCTGGAGGAGCTGCGCGCCTCCGGCCTGGCGCTCGGCGGCGAGCAGAGCGGACACATCGTGATGCCGGCCTACGCGACCACCGGCGACGGTGTGCTCACCGGCCTGCACCTCATGTCGCGCATGGCCGCCACCGGCAAGTCCCTCGCCGACCTGGCCGCCGTGGTCACCAAGCTGCCCCAGGTGCTGATCAACGTGCCGGTCGGCGACCGCACCGTCGGCGCCGCCGCGCCGGCCGTCCGGGCCGAGGTGGACCGGGCCGAGGCCGAGCTGGGCGAGACCGGCCGCGTGCTGCTCCGCCCGTCGGGCACCGAGCCGCTGGTGCGCGTCATGGTCGAGGCCGCCACCGAGGCGACCGCCCGCTCGGTGGCCGAGCGCATCGCCGAGCAGGTCCGCAGCGCCAGCCCGGTCGCCTGACCCGGCCGCTCGCGCGGCCGTCCGGGTTCAGAGGCGCAGCGTGCTGGCCCGGGCGTACGTGGTGGAGGGATCCTCACCGTCGGTGAGGTCGACGTCCTCCACCACCAGGCCGTCGCCGAGCCGGATCAGCCGGTCACAGCGGGCGGCGACGGCCCGCTCGTGGGTCGCCAGCAGGATCGTCATCCCGTGCCGATCGCGGAGGTCGAGCAGCAGATCGAGGATCTGGGCGCCGGTGGCCGAGTCCAGGTTGCCGGTGGGCTCGTCGGCGAGCAGCAGGCCGGGCGAGCCCATCAGCGCCCGGGCGATCGCCACCCGCTGCTGCTGGCCGCCGGACAGCTGCGCCGGCAGCGCCCGTTCCCGGCCGGCCAGGCCGACGGCGTCGAGCAGCTCCCGGGCCCGGTTCACGTGATCGGCGCGGCCCCGGCGCGGCAGGACCGGCGCGATCACGTTGTCCAGCACGGTGAGCGCGGGCAGCAGGTGGTAGCGCTGGAAGACGAACCCGACGCGCTGCCGGTAGCGGGCGAGCGCGGCCCGCCGCAGGCCGGTCACGTCCACCCCGTCGACCGTCACGGTGCCGTCGTCGGCCTGCTCGATCGCGCCGATCAGGTGCAGCAGCGTGGACTTGCCCGAACCGCTCGGCCCGGTCAGCGCCACCACCGAGCCGGCGGTGATCTCCAGCGCGACCCCGCCGACGGCGGTGATCCGCTCCGCGCCGGCCCCGAACCGTTTCACCAGGCCCGCGGCCTCGACGCGGCTACCGGCGGTGCTCTCGTCCATGGCTCTCACTCCTCTGCCAGCAGTCGTGCGGTGGGTAGCCGGCGCAGTAACGCGGCCGGCGCCAGCGCCGCGCCGGCGGTGAGCAGCACGCCGCCCGTCGCCGTCAGCGCGGCGACCAGCACCAGCGCGCCCGGGACGTCCCCGACCAGCCAGGCCGCCCCGCCCGTGCCCAGCCCGGCGCCGGCGAGGGCGCCGAGCCCGCCGAGCAGCAGCCCTTCGTAGCCGACCAGCCGGCCGAGCGCGAGGTCGGTCCAGCCGGTGGCGCGCAGGGTGGCCAGCTCGGCCGCCCGGTCCCGGATGTTGAGGTAGAGCACGTCGGCGACCGCGGCGGCGCCGAGCAGCACGGTCGCGCCGGCGGCCAGCGCGTCGGCGCCGCGCACGCTCAACGCGACCGTGTCACCGAGCAGGGTCCCGACGATCGCGCCCCGGAACGCGTACCCGACGGCGGCCACCAGGGTCAGCGCCGCCACGCCGATGGCCAGGGCGCCGGCACCGAGCAGGGTCCGCCCGGGGGTGCGTACCAGGTTGGCCAGGGCCAGCCCGAACAGGGTGCGGGGCCGGCGTATCCAACGGGCGGTGGCGACCTGCGGGCGGAGCGCGGCGGCCGGGTGGGCGCGCGCCGCCCGCAGCGCCGGCGCCAGGCCGGCGGCCAGCGCGAGCAGCAGCGCCACCGGTACGGCGAGCGACGCCCGCCGCCAGTCGACGCCGATGCCGAGGGCGGCGCCGAGCGGTATGGCGAGCCCGAGCGACAGCAGTCCGGCGGCGAGGCCGAGCAGCGCGACCTCGCCGAGGATGAGTGCCCCGATCCGACGGGCCGGCCACCCGAGGCAGGCCAGCACCGCCAGCTCGGAGCGGCGGTCCCGGACGGCGGCGGAGACGGCGTTGCCGAGAAAGAGCACGCAGACCACCAGCACCAGTAGGAACAGCACGACGCTCTTGCGGTCCACCGCCTGGACGATGGCCGAGGCGACACCCAGCGCCGACCAGTTCTCGGTCAGCCGCAGGTCGGGGCGGCCGAACGTGCCGCCCGGCAGCTCCACGGTCTGCGGGGCGGCGGACGAGCCCAGCGTGATGTCGACCTCCAGGCCGGTCGCCCGGTTGATCTGCTCGGCGATCAGCCGGACCCGCTCCGCGGCGTGCTCGCTGTATCCGTCCACACCGGCGACCCGGACCCGGATCGCGCTGATCGGCGCGCTGCGTTGCGGGCTGTTGCCGCCCTCCAGCAGCTTCGGCACGCTGGCGAGATTGGTGAGCACCAGCGGCGGCACGGAGAGGTAGCCGGCCGGATTGCCGCTCGGCTCCAGGGGCCGGCCGCCGAGCGCGGCACGGCTGCGTTCGTCCGCGCCCTCGGCGCGCGGTGCCTCGTACGTCTCCAGCGGGGCCGTTCCCACGTCGCCGAAGCCGGCCAGCTTCTCCGGGTCGAACACCCCGACGGCCTGCCACTGGTGGTACTGCGTGGCCACGCCACCGTCCTTCCCGCCGAGGGCCCGGAGCGGCCGGGAGCCGGTGTCCTCGGCCAGCCAGGGCCGGGGCAGGAAGTTGAGGGTGGCCTTGTCGCCGTACACCTCGGGGTCCGCGGGCGGCACCGCGTCGGCCCGCAGGGTGCCGTCCGGCAGCTCGCGGTATGTCACCGGCCCCGCCTGGATGACCCGCTGAAGCTGGCCGCGGCAGCAGGTGTCCCCGCCAACTCCCTTCGTCAGCTGGGCGCGGTAGGCGGCGCCCGCGTCGACCTCGGCGGAGCCGGCCGGGATCCCGGTGGCGCGACCCAGGTTCTGCTCGAGTTCGATCGCCGGCACGGTGGCCGGCCGGGCCGTGGGCAGCCGGGTGAGCCGGGCGCGCACCGTGCTGTCGAAGAAGGGACGGTTGGTGACGAGCGCCGGCGCGGTACGGGTGAGCACGGTGCCGCCGCGGCGCTCGGCCACCGGGTCGTCCGCCCGGACCGGCCGCCCGCTGACCACCGCGGAGTTCAGCCCCACGAGCCGGTTCTCGGCGGCGGGGTCGATGGCGGCGATCAGCAGCGGCACGGTCAGCTGGTAGGTGAGCACCAGGCGGTCGGTGGCGGTGGGGCCGGTGTCCGGCGTGAGCAGGCCGTTGGCCGTCTCGAACCGGCCGTCCGGCAGCAGCCGCACCGAGTCCAGGCTCCACACCGTCCGCTCGGAGAGGGTTGCCGGGTTCGCCTGCAGGCCGCCGAACATCGGATCGCAGATCGGGCGGCTCCCTCCGCCCGGGAGCACCTCCCGCGGGACGGGCCCGCACACGTGATCCCACGCGTACGACCGGCCGTCGGTGTACGGCGTCGCCTGCTCGGACAGGTCGCCGTCGTAGCGGGGGTAGATGAGGCGGTGCTTCGTCACGTACACATAGCGCGGCTTGGCCGGCGCCGTGGAGAGGCCGCGTTCGGCGACGAAGGTGGGGTCGACGCGGATCACCTGCCGGTCCAGGCTCCGGTCGACGGCGCCGGTGACGTCGAACGACAGGGGCACCGGTGCGGTGGAGTGGCCCAGCATCGCGATGGGTGCGGCCACGTCGACGCCGTCCACCGCCTTGACCTGCTCGTACTGGGCCGTGGTGATGCCACCGAAGAGGCCGGAGAGGTAGTTGGGGCGGACCAGCCGCCGCTCGATCTCCAGCGGAGTGCGCGTCCCCTTCGGACGGACCAGGATCTGGTAGGCCGCCTCGGTGTTCCGCTCGACGGTGCCGGTGACGTCCAGCCGGGAGGTCGTGGTGGCGCCGGTCAGGACCGTGAAGCCGGTGGTCGCCACCAGTACGCCGACAAGCAGCGCCACCGACCGTCCCGCACGGCCACGAAGCTGCCCCCAGATGACGTGGAACATTCGCGCCTCCCCGTGTGCTGAACTCACACTGTGCGCGATACATTGTGACAATGCAAGGCCCTCCGGGGCGCCTGTCAGGAACCGGATCGGAGGAGACGGTGGCGATACAGCACGCGGTCCTGGCCCTGCTGGCCCGCGGTCCCAGCTACGGCTACGAGCTCAAGGGCGCCTTCGAGGGGGCGGTCGGCCCCCAGTGGGGCCCGCTCAACATCGGGCACCTCTACCAGATCCTCGACCGACTGTCCCGGGACGGGCTGGTGGTCGCCGAGCGGCATCCCCAGCCGGTGAAGCCGGACCGGGTGGTCTACGAGATCACCCAGGCCGGCCGGACCGAGCTGGACCGCTGGCTCGCCGAACCCAGCCCGCGCAGCGGCGGCTTCCGGGACGACTTCTTCCTGAAGGTGACGGCCGCCGCCCGGTCCGGCGAGGCCACCACCGTCCGCACCGTGCTGGCCAACCAGCGCGGCCACCTCATGCGGGAGTTGCGCAACCTCGACGGGTTGCGGCGCCGCTCCGAGGACCCGGTGGTCCGGCTGCTGCTCTCCGCCGCCGCCCGGCACGTCGAGGCGGACCTCGCCTTCGTCGACGACGCCGAGTCGGCGCTGCTCGCCGACGGGGGCGCCGTGCTCCGGGCCCTGGCCGCGGACCGGCCGGGCCCGGCGACGCCGGCAGCGGACGCCGGCCCGGCACGTTCCGCGGGCTGACCGCTGGGTCAGCTGTGTGCCACCCGGCGCAGGAACCGGTCGGCCAGGTCGAGGATCTGGTCGGGGCCGAGCTCCAGCGCCGGGCCCGCCACGGTCACCTCGGTCAGCGCCAGGCCGGGCACCTCGGTGTCCCGCCAGCCGCCGGCGAACCACGCCTTCTCCTCCTCGGCGAGCGCGAGGTTGGCGTCGTTGAGGTCGTCCGCCGGATGCGGCAGCCAGAGCCGGAACTGGTGGGTGTGTGGGGGCGCCGGATGGATCCGGGCGCCCGGCAGGGTGGCCAGGGCCTCGGCCACCACCTTCGCGTGCGCCACGTAACCGGGCAGCCGGGGCAGCTCCCGGTCGAGGCCGGCGAGCGCCGCGAGCGCGGCCGGCCACTGCTGGAACAGGGTGCCCCCGTAGCGGTGCCGCCAGGCACGGGCGTACCGGACCAGCTCGTCGTCGCCGGCCAGGGCCGCGCCGGAGTGACCGCCCAGGGACTTGTAGAACGAGACCTACGTGCTGTCGGCCAGGGCTGCGATCTCGGCCGCCGAGTGCCCCAGGTGGACGGTGGACTCCCAGAGCCGGGCCCCGTCCAGGTGCACCCGGACGCCCCGCTCCCGAGCCGCGCCGACCACCGCGACCAGCTCGTCCCAGGTCGGCAGGACGAACCCGGCGTCCCGCAGCGGCAGTTCCAGGAAGAGCGTGCCGATCGGCTCGTCGAGCTCGGCCACCTCCTCGGCCGTCGGGTTGCGCGGCGCCGCCGTGGTCCGCACCGCCCGCAGCCCACCGAGCACCGCGTACGCGTCGCGCTCGTGCATGAGCGGGTGGCTGAGGGGGTGCAGGCCGACGCCGTCGCGACCGGTCAGCTCGGCGCCGTGGCGCATGGCTACCTGCTGGGCCATGGTGCCGGTGGGGAAGAAGGCCGCCGCCTCCACGCCGAGCAGGTCGGCGACCCGCCGTTCGAGCTGCTCCACCGCCCCGCCCTCGGCGTAGAAGTCGGGCAGCAGGTCATCGGGGACGGCCGCCCCGAGCGCCGCGAGCTGCTCCCGCACCGAGGCCGGCCGCACGCCGGAGAGCACCGTGTCGCAGTCGCGCTGGGCGGCGAGCCGGCGCATCCGGTCCGCGTACGCGTCGGTCATGCCCTCCTTGAGCCGGCGCAGCCGGGTGACCGCCTCGGTGAGCACCTCGGGCCGCTTGCAGAACGCGAACCGGACCAGCCGCCGGCCCGCCTCCGCGTCGTCGTAGAAGACCTGGGTCGGCACCGCCACCACACCGCAGCGCTCCGGCAGCGCGCGGCAGAAGTCCACCCCGTCCCGCCCTCCGAGCGGGGTGACGTCGGCGGTGACGAAGTAGGTGCCCTCCGGCGCGAGCACCCCGAACCCGGCGTCGGCGAGCCCGGCGACGAGCAGGTCCCGCCGCCGCTGCATCCCGTCCCGGAAGTCGGCGAAGTAGGCGTCCGGCAGGCCGAGCGCCACCGCCACGGCCGGTTGCAGCGGACCGGCGTTGACGAAGGTGAGGAACTGCTTCACCCGCAGCACCGCGGCGACCAGCGGCGCGGGGCCGCTCACCCAGCCGACCTTCCAGCCGGTGCACGAGAACGTCTTGCCCGCCGAGGAGATGCGCAGCGTCCGCTCGCGCATGCCGGGGAGCGTCGCCAGCGGCAGGTGCGGACCGGCGGCGTCGGTGAACACCAGGTGCTCGTAGACCTCGTCGGTGACCGCGTACGCGCCGTGCTCCTGGCACAGCTCGGCGACCAGGGCCAGCTCGTCGGCGGTGAACACCTTGCCGGTCGGGTTGTGCGGCGTGTTCAGCAGCACCAGCCGCGTACGCGGCCCGAACGCGGCGCGCAGCTCCGCCGGGTCGAAGGCGTACCGGCCGTCGGCGCCGGGGCGCAGCGTCACCGGGCGGCGGACCGCGCCGGCCAGGGCGATCGAGGCCGCGTACGAGTCGTAGTACGGCTCGAAGCAGACCACCTCGTCGCCCGGCTCGGAGAGGGCGAGGATGCTCGCCGCGATCGCCTCGGTGGCGCCGGCGGTCACCACGATCTCGCCGTCCGGGTCGTACTCCAGGCCCCAGAACCGGCGTTGGTGCGCCGCGACGGCCGCCCGCAGCGCCGGGATGCCCGGACCCGGTGGGTACTGGTTGTGGCCGGAGCGCAGCGCCTCGGCGGCCGCGGCGAGCATCTCCGGCGGGCCGTCGGTGTCGGGGAAGCCCTGCCCGAGGTTGACCGCGCCGGTGCGCACGGCCAGCGCGGACATCTCGGCGAAGATCGTGGTGCCGAACGGCCGCATCCGGGCCACCAGCGGATCGGTCGTCGTCACGCCGGCCAGCCTACGGCCCGGCGCCGACGTTGCACGACCGCCGCCTACCGGGTGCCGCCGTCACCAGCCGAAGCAGGTGGCGCCGTACTCGCCCGAGTCCCGGGACACGACCTTCCCGTCGATGATGATCCGGCAGCTCGCCGTGCCCGAACCCGTGGGCGTCGCGATGACCTGCACCCGTTCCCGGTCGTTGGCGGTGAGCGCCATCCGCCACGGCGCGGGCACCCCGTCGATCTGGAAGAAGTCGGCGTTGGCGTCGTAGAACTGCACGTCGACGGCGCCCGTGCCGGTCACCTCGTAGACCACGCTGAACCGGCCGGGCCCGCCGGACGGGGTGGCGACGGGGGCCGGCGGCGCGTCGTCCGTGGGCTCCCCGGCGAGGCCGCCGTCCGGTTCGTCGAATTCGGGGTCGGAGGGCTGCCCGGAGGTGGTCGAGTCGTCGACGAAGCTGCCGAGCACGCCGAGGCCGACGCAGCCGCAGACGGCGAGCACCAGGGCGATGACCACGGTCACCACGACGGCCGCGGCCCGCCCGCCCGCCGACCGTCGCGGTGGCGCCGACCCGGGATACGCGTACGGCGGCGGGTAACCGGCCGGGGGCCAGCCCGGCCCGGGAGGGCCGCCGGGCCAGGGCGGCGCGGGCACGGTGCCCGGGTGGTTCGGGTCGACGGGCGGCGGGAACCTCGGACCGGCCCAGCCGGGCGGACCCGGCACCGGCTCCGGAGCGGCCCAGCCGGTCGGGGCCGGCGGTGTTCCCGGGGTCGTCCCGGTGGCGTCCGGCGCGGACGGCCCGGGTGGCGGGGACGCGGCCGGCCCGTCCGGCGCGGCGGAGCCGGGCGGAGCCCAGGGGGCCGGGGTCCACTGCGCGGGGGCCCAGGGGGCGGGTGGCGCCCACGGCTGCGGGGCGGCGAGCGGGTCCGGCGGGGTCCAGGTCGGGGGGCCCGGAGCGGTCGGGTCGCTCGGGACGCCGCTGTTCGCCGGTTCGGGGGTGGGGGTCGTCTCGGACATCGGCTCAGCTCGCAGGGGACGGCGCGGACGATCGCGGCACGGGCGGGGTCGGGAGGCGTCACCCCGACGGAGCCCTCAATGTACGGCCCGGCGACCAGACCCGCGGGTACGCGCGCGGAGGGGCCGGCCGCAACCGTCCGCCGTCGATGCGTCGCCCCGATCTCTGGACGCCGCCCCGTCTGCGAGGTTTGTCCAATCCTCGCTATCCGCTCACCGGTTCGCTCAAATTCAGTGATCGTTTACCCGGCTTCCGAGCACGCGCGGTGAGCGAAACTGGGTTAGGCTGCGGACCATGTGTGGAATCGTGGGTTACGCCGGTGCGCGCCCGGCGCTCGGCATCGTGCTGGACGGACTGCGGCGGCTGGAGTACCGCGGCTACGACTCGGCGGGCGTCGCCGTCGTCTGTGACGACGAGCTGCTGATCGAGAAGAAGGCCGGCAAGCTGGCCAACCTGGAGAAGGTTCTCGCCGAGCGCGCCGCCGCCGACCCGGAGTCCTGCGCCGCCAGCCCGATCGGCATCGGCGACGGGACCACCAGCATCGGCCACACCCGGTGGGCCACCCACGGCGGCCCGACCGACCGCAACGCCCACCCGCACCTCTCCCCGGACGGCCGGGTCGCCGTGATCCACAACGGCATCATCGAGAACTTCGCGAAGCTCCGCGCCGAGCTGGAGGCCGACGGGGTCGAGTTCACCAGCGACACCGACACCGAGTGCGCCGCGCACCTGCTCGCCCGTTCGCTGGCCGACCTGCGCTCGGCCGGCGAGGTCGACAGCCCGCAGCTGCTCGCCTCCGCCATGCGGCTGGTCTGCCAGCGGCTGGAGGGCGCCTTCACCCTGCTGGCGGTCGACGCCGGCATCCCCGGCGCGGTGGTCGGCGCCCGGCGCAACTCGCCCCTGGTGGTCGGCCGGGGCGACGGCGAGAACTACCTGGCCAGCGACGTGGCCGCGTTCATCGAGCACACCCGCGACGCGGTCGAGCTGGGCCAGGACCAGATCGTCCTGATCACGCCGGAGAGCATCGAGATCACCGACTTCGCCGGCCAGCCCGCGACCGGCAAGGACTTCCACATCGACTGGGACTCGTCGGCCGCCGAGAAGGGTGGCTACGACTGGTTCATGCTCAAGGAGATCGAGGAGCAGCCGCAGGCGATCGCCGACACGCTGCTCGGCCGGCTCACCGAGAGCGGCGAGATCGCCCTCGACGAGGTCCGCCTCAGCGAGCAGGACCTGCGCGACGTCGACAAGATCTTCATCGTGGCCTGCGGCACCGCCTACCACTCCGGTCTGGTCGCCAAGTACGCCATCGAGCACTGGACCCGGATCCCCTGTGAGGTGGAGCTGGCCAGCGAGTTCCGCTACCGCGACCCGGTGCTCGACCGGTCCACGCTGATCGTGGTGATCTCGCAGTCCGGCGAGACCATGGACACTCTGATGGCGCTGCGCCACGCCAAGGACCAGAAGGCGCGCGTGCTGGCCATCTGCAACACCAACGGTTCGACCATCCCGCGCGAGTCCGACGCCGTGCTCTACACCCACGGCGGTCCGGAGATCGCGGTCGCCTCCACCAAGGCGTTCCTCACCCAGCTCGTCGCCTGCTACCTGATCGGCCTGCACCTGGCCCAGGTGCGCGGCATCAAGTTCGCCGACGAGGTGGGCGCGGTCGTGGCCCAGCTCCAGGAGATGCCGGCCAAGCTGCGCGAGCTGCTCGACCGGATCGAGCCGGTCCGCGAGCTGGCCCGCGACCTGAAGTCGGAGCCGACCGTGCTGTTCATCGGCCGGCACGTCGGCTACCCGGTGGCCCTCGAAGGCGCGCTGAAGCTCAAGGAGCTGGCGTACATGCACGCCGAGGGCTTCGCCGCCGGTGAGCTGAAGCACGGCCCGATCGCGCTCATCGACAAGGGCACCCCGGTCATCTGCATCGTGCCGTCGCCGGTCGGCCGCGGCATGCTGCACGACAAGGTCGTCTCCAACATCCAGGAGGTGCGCGCCCGGGGCGCCCGCACCATCGTGATCGCGGAGGAGGGCGACGAGGCGGTCGTCCGCTACGCCGACCACCTGATCTACGTGCCGCGCACGCCGACGCTGCTGGCGCCGCTGGTGACCACCGTGCCGCTCCAGGTGCTCGCCGCCGAGATCGCCGCCGCTCGCGGGCACGACGTCGACCAGCCCCGGAACCTGGCCAAGTCGGTCACCGTCGAGTAGTCGACCCGGTCGCGGCCCCTCCGTCCCACGGCGGAGGGCCGCGCCGTCTCCGGCCCGCGTGCGGTCATCGGCCCAGCACGATCCGGGCCATCCCGTCCAGCGCGGGGTTGCCGGGATCCCAGTAGCCGGCGTGCCCGTGCCGCCCACTGGGAAAGCGCCGGCCGCCGAAGCCGGGGGCGCTCGGGTCGGCGCCGAACCAGAGCCGGTCGTCGTGCGGATCGAGCAGCGCCGCCGCCGGGCCGAGCGGCGTGCCGGCCAGCAGCGCCCGGCGGGCCAGCTCCTCGGGCGGCCGGGCCAGCCGGATCACGTCGTCCGGCGCGGTGGCGGCCCAGACCTGGCCGGGCGGCATCCGCAGCTCGGCCGCGTGGTCGACGCCCACCCCGGGGGAGCCGACGAAGACCAGGGCATCGGCGCTCAGCCCGTGGTCACGGGCTGCGGTGCCGACGACCACCGAGCCGTAGCTGTGCCCCAGCACGGTCTGCCGGGCGGATGGCCCGTCGTGCGAGGCGCGCAGCCCTTCCTGGAAGCGGTGCAGGGCCGGCCCGGCGTCCCCGGCCTGCCGGTCGCGCGCCGCCTCGGGCAGGAAGTCCGGCGCGTCGTAGTCCAGCCAGAGCACGGCCGCCGCCTCCGTGCCGGGCTCCAGCGCCGCGCACCGGTCCAGCACCCGCGCGGCCCGGCCCAGCTCGCCGGGGGCGTCGGCGAGATCCGCGGTCATCCCCGGCACGTACGTCAGCACGGCGCCGGCCCGGTCCGGGTTGCCGAGCGCCACCACCGCCCGCCCGTCCCCGGCCGGGTCCAGCCCCAGCAGGTACGCCCGCGGCGCCCCGGGCGTGGCCAGCCGCTCGCCCAGCCCGTCGAGGCCGCGCAGCGCCGCGTCCACCGCGCCGAGCCGGGCCAGCCGGGCCAGTTCGAGCGGCCCGGCCGGCAGGGGGCGCAGCAGCCCGGCCCGCCGCTCCACCAGCTCCGCCCGCCACCGGGTCAGCAGCAGCCGGTTGGCCTGGTCGCGGGCCGCCGCCGGCACCCCGTCGAGGCGGCCGACCCGCTCCGGCTCGTGGCCGACCAGCCACCGGCGCTCGGCCGAGGTGAGACCGGCCCACCACCTGCTCACCTCGACCGGCCCCGCCCCGGGCGCCGGTCGCCGGCCCGGCGGAACGCTCACCCAGCCGGTCACCGCAGCCGTGGCCAGCTCGGCCAGCCGACCGCCCGCCTCCCGGTCCGCCGCGTCGGCCAGCGCCAGCGCGCCCCGGATCTCGGCGCCCACCTGCGCCATCGCCGGACCGACCTGGGCGGCGGGCCGGGGGCGGGCCGGGTCGGGTCGGACCGCCCCGGCCCGGTCGACCAGCAGGCCCCCCGCGTCGGCGTGGGCCACGGCGGCGCCGAGCCGGGCCCTGGCGGCGCCCACCCGGGCGGCGAACTCGGCGAGCACCTGGTCGACCTCGATGAGCGCGGGCAGCACGTCGGTCAGCGCGGTGCGCAGTTCCCCGATCCGCCCCTGCGCCGTGCCCGAGGCCGCCCCCGACCAGCCGGTCCGCAGGGCGCCGATCCGAGTGCTCAGCCCGTCGGCCCGGCGCCGGACCGGGCCGATCAGCCCCCGCCAGGCCGCACCCGCCGCGGCCCAGGCCCCCGGGTCGGCCCGCCAGAGCTGCGCGTAGCCGATCGGCAGCGCCTCCGCGGCCGGCTCCCGCCGCCCGGCGGGTGTGCGCCCTCGTCCCGCCGGCCCGCCAGGAGGGCCACCGGCCTGCGGTGCGGCGGGTGTGGGTCGGCGGGACCACGTTGCCGGGCCACCGGCCGGCCGTGCGGCACCTCCGCCCGCGGCGCGGTGTGGTCCCGCCACCGGGCCACCCGCCGTCCGGCCGCCGCGTCCCGGGGAACCGGCCGCCATCCTCATCGGGGGATCCCGGCGAGCCGGCGGGCGGCCCGCTCGTCCACGGCCTCGTAGCCGTGGGGGGCGGTCCGGACCGCCTCGGCGGTGGCCGCCACCCGGGCGGCGAGCGAGCCGCACCAGCGCTGCACCGCCGCCTCCAGCTCGGCCAGCGCCACCCCGGACCGCCAGCCGTCGGCCGGCACCACCAGCCCCGGCTCGGCGGCCGGCACCCGGGCCACCCGGTAGGCGTCGTCGGCCAGCTCCCGGGCCACCCCACGCAACAGCTCCGGCTCGACGCGCAACGGCTCCGCGCCCATCGGCGACCTCCCTGCAATCCGGCGGACGGACAGCGGGGACGCTACGGCCGGGCGGACCACCCGCGCCGGCCCTGTGGACAACGGGTGGTGCGGCGTACCCCGGGTTTTCCACAGGCGTTGTCCACGGCCGGTCCGCGGCCCGGAGCGCCGGTAGGGTGAGGCCGTGATCGTGGCTGTCGGCATCGACGTCGTGCTGGTGGACCGGTTCGCCCGGTCCCTGGCGCGCACCCCGTCGCTCGCCGAGCGGCTCTTCACGGATGCGGAGCGGTTGACCCGCTCCGGCAACCCGCGCTCGCCGGAGTCCCTGGCGGCCCGGTTCGCGGCCAAGGAGGCGGTGGCCAAGGCGCTCGGCGCGCCGGCCGGGCTCAACTGGCACGACTGTGCGGTCGCCTCCGATCCGGACGGCCGCCCCTGGCTGACCGTGTCCGGCACGGTGGCCGCCGCGGCGGCCGAGCGCGGGATCAACCACTGGCACCTGTCGTTGTCGCACGACGGCGGGATCGCGTCGGCCATGGTGGTCGCGGAACGGTGAGCCGACCCGGCGGGCCGGTCGGCCGGTCCGGGACGAACGGGACGAACGGACGGGACGGGGTGGCATGAGACCGGTGTGGCGGGTCGCGGACGTACGCGCGGCGGAGGCGGGCCTGATGGCCACCCTGCCGCCCGGAGCACTGATGCAGCGGGCCGCCGCCGGGCTGGCCCGCCGCTGTGCGCTGCTGCTCGGCGACCGGGGCGGCGTCTACGGCGCCCGGGTGCTGCTGCTGGTCGGCTCCGGCGACAACGGCGGCGACGCCCTCTACGCGGGCGCGCACCTGGCCCGCCGGGGCGCGGCGGTCGCCGCCCTGCTGCTCACCCCGGGCCGGGCGCACGCCGAGGGGCTGGCCGCGCTGCGCGCCGCCGGCGGGCGCGTCGTCGACCGGCCGCCGGCCGTGGTGGACCTGGTGCTCGACGGGATCGTCGGGATCGGCGGCACCGGCGGGCTGCGGGAGACCGCCTACCAGCTCGCCGCGAGCCTGGCCGAGCGGATGGGGCGGGACGGCACGCGCGCCACGGTGGTCGCGGTCGACGTGCCGAGCGGCGTCGCGGTGGACACCGGGAACGTGCCGCTCACGGCCTCCGGCCGGCCCTGCGCGGTCCGCGCCGACGTGACGGTGGCCTTCGGCGCGCTGAAGCCGGCCCTGGTGGTCGGCCCGGCCGCGCCCCTCGCCGGGCACGTCGAGCTGGTCGACATCGGGCTGGGGCCGTGGCTGCGCGGCACCCCGGCGTTGCGTGTCACCGAGTGGTCCGACCTGGTCGACTGGTGGCCCCGGCTCGGCCCGTCCGCGCAGAAGTACAGCCGGGGCGTGGTCGGGGTGGCGACCGGCTCGGCCACCTATCCGGGGGCGGCCGTGCTGTCGGTGAGCGGCGCGCTGGCCGGCCCCACCGGCATGGTCCGCTACGCGGGCTCCGCCCGCGCGGAGGTCCTGCACCAGCACCCGTCGGTGATCGCCACCGACCGGGTCGCCGACTCCGGCCGGGTGCAGGCCTGGGTCTGCGGCTCCGGGCTGGGCACCGGTGAGGGGGCCGCCGCCGAACTGCGCGCGGTGCTCGCCGCGCCGGTGCCGGCGGTGCTCGACGCCGACGCGCTCACCCTGCTGGTCGACGGCAAGCTGGCGGACCGGCTGCGCGGGCGGGACGCGCCGATCGTGGTGACCCCGCACGACCGCGAGTACGCCCGGCTGTGCGGCGAGACCCCGGGGGCGGACCGGGTGGGGGCGGCGCTGCGGCTGGCCGCCTGGATGAACGCGGTGGTGCTGCTCAAGGGCGATCGCACGATCATCGGCACCCCGGACGGCCGGGCCTACGTCAACCCCACCGGCACCCCGGTGCTCGCCACCGGGGGCACCGGGGACGTGCTGGCCGGGCTGCTCGGCTCGCTGCTCGCCGCCGGGCTGGCCCCGGAGCGGGCGGCCGCCGCGGCGGCGTACCTGCACGGGCTGGCCGGCCGGGAGGCGGCGCGTGGCGGTCCGGTGACCGCACCCGACGTGGCGACCGCGCTCCGTCCGGTGCTGGCCCGCCTGCCGTGACGAGACGGCGGCCGGGGGCCGCCGACCGACCGGTCGCGCGGCTCGCGGCCATGGTGATCACCGGCGGAAGTAGGCTGAGGGCATGTGGCAGTCGGAGGTGCGCGTCGATCTGGACGCGATCCGGGACAACGTGGCCCGGCTCAGGTCGGGCACCAGCGCCGAGCTGATGGCGGTGGTCAAGGCCGACGGATACGGCCACGGCATGGTGCCGGCGGCCAACGCGGCGCTCGACGCCGGTGCCGACTGGCTCGGCGTCTGCACCCTCGACGAGGCGCTTCTGCTGCGCCAGGCGGGTGTCACCGCGCCCGTGCTCGCCTGGCTGCTCGACCCGGGGCTGCCGCTGCACGACGGCGTCGCCGTCGGTGTCGACCTGGGGTGCGCCAGTCTCACCCAGCTCGACGAGATGATCGAGGCGGGCCGGCGGGCGGAGCGTCCGGCCCGGCTGCACCTCAAGATCGACACCGGGCTGTCCCGCGGCGGGGCCACCGTCGCCGACTGGCCAGCGCTGCTGGAGGCCGCCGCCAAGGCCCAGGCCGACGGCCTGGTCGAGGTGGTCGGGGTGTGGAGCCACTTCGTCTATGCGGACTCACCCGGCCACCCCACCACCGACCGGCAGCTGGCGGTGTTCCACGAGGGGCTGGAGATGGTGGAACGGGCCGGGTTGCGGCCCCGCTACCGGCACCTGGCCAACTCGGCGGCCACGCTGACCCGACGGGACACCCACTTCGACCTGGTCCGTCCCGGCCTGGCCGTCTACGGCCTCTCGCCGATCGAGGGCGAGCGGTTCGGGCTGCGCCCGGCGATGACGGCCCGGGCCCGGGTGATGCTGACCAAGCGGGTGCCGGCCGGCACCGGCGTCTCGTACGGGCACACCTACCTGACGGAGCAGGAGGCGAACCTGGCGGTCGTGCCGCTCGGCTACGCCGACGGGGTGCCCCGGCACGCCTCGAACACCGGGCCGGTGCAGCTCGGCGGCAAGCGGCGGACCATCTCGGGGCGGGTCTGCATGGACCAGTTCGTCGTCGACTGCGGCGAGGACGAGGTGGCCGCCGGTGACGTGGCCACGCTCTTCGGCAGCGGGGCCGACGGCGAGCCCACGGCCGACGACTGGGCCGAGGCGGTCGGCACCATCAACTACGAGATCGTGACCCGGTTCGGCGGCGTCCGGGTGCCGCGGGTCTACGACGGCGAGCGGCCGTGAGCGCGAGGACGCGCGTTCCGGGGCGGCTCGCGTGGGACGCGGCCGAGCCGGAATGCGCGCACGAGTCGGGGTTGCGAGCCCCGCAGTCGCGAACCGAGGCGGCCGTGAGCGTGAGGAGTGAGTCGGGGTTGCGAGCCCCGCAGTCGCGAACCGAGGCGGCACAGTGAGTCAGCGGTTCAGGATTCCGCGGCCGCGGACCGCCGCCGGCCGGGCCGCCGGGGTGGTCGGCGCCGCGCTCGGTGTGGCCGCCGCCGGGCTCGCCGCGGGCGTGGTCAGCGAGCGGGTCCTCGTCCGTCGCCTCAAGCTCGACCCCGCGGACCCGCACGCCGGCGAGGTCTTCGGCGAGCAGCGGTACGACGCGGCGTACCAACTGGAGATGCCGGACGGCACGGACATCCACGTGGAGGTGGTCGAGCCGGCCCGCCCGGTCGCCGGGCATCCCACCGTGGTGCTGGTGCACGGCTTCTGCCTGGACATGGGGACGTTCCACTTCCAGCGCAAGCTGCTCGCCGAGCGCGGCGACTACCGGGTCGTCGCCTACGACCAGCCCGGGCACGGCCGATCCGGGAAGCTGGAGAGCGGCGACTACGACCTGGCCACGCTGGGTCGCACCCTGCGCCGGGTGATCGACGAGGTGGCCCCGGAGGGTCCGCTCGTGCTGGTCGGCCACTCGATGGGCGGCATGACGATCATGGCGCTGGCCGAGCTGTACCCGGAGCTGTTCGGCGACCGGGTGGTCGGCACGGTGCTGATGGCCACCTCGGGCGGGCTGCTCGCGGAGACCAAGCTGGTGGCGCCCGCGCTGCTCGGCCGGGTCGGCGCGCCGGTCATCTACATGATGAGCAACGCCACCCGGTACGGCGGCACGGTGATCGACAAGGCTCGCAAGTCGACCTCCAACGTGGCCTGGCTGCTCACCCGCAAGTACGGCTTCGGCACCCCGAAGCCCAGTCCGGCCCTGGTGTCCTACGTCGAGACGATGAACTCCCGCACCTCGGCCGACACGGTCACCCGCTACCTGCGCACCCTGGCCACCCACTCCCGGTTCCCGGCGTTGGCCGCGCTGGCCGGCACACCGGTGCTGGTGATCGTCGGCGACAAGGACATGATCACGCCGGTGACCCACTCAGAGGAGATCGTCCGGCGGCTGCCGCACGCCGAGTTCGTGAAGATCCACGACAGCGGGCACGTGGTGATGCTGGAGCACGCCGACGAGGTCAACGCGGCGCTGGAGAGGTTCCTGGAATCGCTGTGAGCGCGAGGAGTGAGCCGGGGTTGCGAGCCCCGCAGTCGCGAGCCGAGGTGGCCCTGTGAGCGCGAGGAGTGAGCCGGGGTTGCGAGCCCCGCAGTCGCGAGCCGAGGTGGCCCTGTGAGCGCGAGGAGTGAGCCGGGGTTGCGAGCCCC